>JAGWRO010000062.1 GCA_028876495.1 Bacteroidota bacterium | reverse complement strand
GTACAAAACCATCATTATAATCAGTATGTTCCCCTATGATATTGATGCGGCCAGGTGAGCGCACGATCATTGGATTACCTTCGAATAATTCTGAATACTTTTTGGCTACTTTTTCCTTCATTCTTACTATAAGTTTTTAAATCTGATTAATATATTTTCTAAACTAAAAAACTTTGATTTACTACAAAGTATCTTTTAATTTAAAAGAAAGTCCACACAATTTGTTTCAATATTCAATCAATTTGAATCATTTTTTTTCTAAAAATTGTTATTAATAAGGATAATTTATTTTTAAAAAAATATTAAAGCCTTTCTCTAAGTATCGTCTTCTATTTCGTACAATCTTATCCGTTATATCTAGCTGAAAAGATCGCAACCGCCTTTGTGGATAAATGAAGTAAACCCCCTTCATTTTTTAAGTCTTTTTGTATATTGAAATCTCGTTTATAAAAAATACGCTCGTAATGTTTCATTGTGCCAGACAAAACAGACTCATCATAAAAGGGGAATAATACCTGAGAAGATCAATTACTTTTCAGCATCCGTTTTATCTTTTGTAAAGAAGTTAATCTTCTTTGGCATAAAAGCAGAGAAGCAATATCATTGCAAGTATTAAAGTTAATTACCTGAAAATACTTTTCTTTCGACTCCTTCATAACTTGTTATAGTTACCTCTTTATAATTTTTATCTATAGGGAGTACTCTTGACGATTGAGATAAATAAGTAGAGCCATAATAAAATTCAATTCTTCTTTTTCTGCCATCCTTATACTTCACGTCGGCATAAAAATCATCCGGTTTAAGTGGTATCCACTTCAAGACATCTTTGGAGTACTTTGAATTTTTACTATAAACCACAAGACTGTCCTGGTTTTGGGTAGCAATAATTATATCTTCATTTTTTGCTGTATGCACTGTAGCCAGGCCCTTGGCATCACCTTTTACAAAGAAGCCGCTTTTTTGCAGGCTCATAGGCGCAAAACCACCTTTTCCATTTCCTTTCAGGCATAACCCAGTGAAAGCATCATGCCTGCCACTGGCAGGATCCATGCTATAATCGTTTCCCACCATTAATACATCCAGGTTGCCATCATTATCTACATCAAGGCTTTTCATTCCGTAAACCGGAGCTTCCTGTGCCTGTAGCGGCAAAGGCTTTATTGTAAAATGGCCTTCACCCTTGTTTTCAATGTAACTTGTATGCATATCAGTTGCTTGAAGGATCAATGCGTCTTGTTTGTCTTCATCGCTCCAGATATCATTCATCGTGGCATAGCCATACGATTTATAAGTTGGGAATTTTCTACCCAGGTCTTTTACTTGTTTCAGCATATCATCTTTGGCAGCCATTGGAAAAGGTTTGTATGTACCATCTGGCGCCAGCATGTAACAAAACACCATTGGGTCTATTAAACCATTATTATCCAGATCCTTTGCAATCAAGGTCATTGGTTGAGAGGGCGATGCTACATAGTTAGAATTAAGGCCAAGGTTGCCCACTATATAATCCATATCTCCATCATTATCAAAATCTCCGGAGACAATACTATTCCACCAACCGGTATGGTCTTCAATTCCTGTTTTTACTATCTCAAAAGAATGCCCCGTATTTTTTAAAAATGTAACGGGCATCCATTCGCCCACTACAATTAAATCTACTTTTCCATCATTATTAAAGTCCGTCCACAAAGCATCAGTAACCATGCCTATATTTTTAAGTTGCGGACAATATTCATCAGTAACATTTACAAACTTTCCTCCTTCATTTTTTAAAAGAAAACTTTCCGGGGTTGCAGGGTAACCTCCTGATACAACTCGGCCACCAACAAACAAATCCAATTTTCCATCTCCGTCAAAATCTGCAGCTCTTACGCATGAACCATCGGATAAGTCAGCCGGAAGCAAACCGGAGCTCTTTTTAAAATGTCCTGTCCCATCATTTATAAATAAACGGTCGTTACTTATAGGGTGGTTTGGTGGAATTTCATAACTACCACTTACTAAGTATAAGTCAAGATTATTATCATTATTGGCGTCAAAAAATATTGCGCCCATATCTTCATACAACGGGCTTTCTTTTTTATCGAATCTTGATGAGTCCAGGGTGAAATGCCCTTTGGTATCCTGCATAAAAAACACGCCTGGGTGTCCTGATGAACCCCCAACATAAAAATCATCAAAGCCATTATGATCTATATCGCCAACAGCAATGCCAGGCCCATATTGACTTAGCTTATGCGGAAGCGTAGCCTGAATATTATAATCCACAAAATCGGTCTCCTTTGGTTTATACGTAATACCATAGCTATTTCCGGTATTAATGAAATAAGATGATTGGAAAGGATTAGTAAATTCTCTACGTTTATTAACCGCGTTTTTATAAGAAACCGTAATCGTTTGATTGGATTTTATATTGGTAACAAGTTGCTCTTTCCCATCAGGCCATTTTATAAGCATGGAATCTATTTTAGTTACATCTCCTAACCCGAAATGCGCTCTTGGATCATCAGAAGATAAATAACCTCTTGCCGGATGTTGCTCATAATATTGTTGTTTACCATCGTAATATAAATTGAGCGTGGCTCCTATTCCTTCTTCATTTTTTTTGGCTCCTTCAAAATTTACAACAAGAAAATTGTCCGTTGCTTTTTCTCCGGGATTATTCAATTTATTTTCAAAAACAAAAGAGGTATCATCAATATTGTTTACTATAAAATCCAGGTCACCATCGTTGTCGAGATCGGCGTAGGCAGCGCCATTAGAGAAAGAAGGAACATTTATTCCCCAGGCTTTAGTCTCATTTTTAAACTGAATTCCGTTTATGTTTTTAAAAGCATAATTTGAGAATTTTACAATTGGAAGAGAGTCAGTCATAGCAAGAGGATAAATAGACCTTTTTCTTATTTTACCAGTGTTGTATTCCCGGTCATTCTTATCAACTATATAATCCAGGTCTGTAACATCCCTCGGTATTCCATTTGAAATAATCATGTCTTTTAATCCATCGTTATCAAAATCCGCAACAAGAGGGCACCAACTCCAGTCCGTTTGATACATACCCGCCATGAAACTTATGTCACTAAATATAGGATGCCCTTCAGGAGTGATACCGTTGTTTAACTGCAACATGTTGCGAACATACTGGGGCTGGTAACCATACAAATCGCTTTGGGTATAATTAAAATATTCATTCCCCCCAAGCATTCTCTTTTTACGAAGATTATCTTCGGGCAACATTTCAAGTGAAACAAAATCCACAAGGCCATCATTATTAATATCTGCTGCATCTGTGCCCATTGCATTCCAGGCAGTATGCCTGAAATAATCTTTAATATGGTTGGTAAAGGTGCCGTTTTTATTGTTGATGTAACAAAGATCATTTGACACAAAGTCATTAGCCACATAAATATCAGGCCAGCCGTCGTTATTAATATCCGTAATACAAGCCGCGTGTCCCCATCCTTCTATAGTAATGCCCGCTTGTTTTGAAACATTGGTAAAGGTGCCGTTACCGTTATTACGATAAAGCCTGTCCGTATTTTTTGCGCTTCCGTCTGTTACCTTGGGACGAAAAGTTATTGGGGTTTTGGGATCATAAATTTCATTCGTAACAAGGTACATATCCAGGTCGCCATCATTGTCATAATCAAAAAAATACGCCTGCGTGCTATACCCATCATCAGCCAGGCCATACGATTTTGCAGATTCTTTAAAGGTGGGGATGCCATCTTTGTTCAAACCCTGGTTAATATACAAAAGGTTTGTTCGCAGTTTGGGATCCTTACTGAATGAAGCACATACATAAATATCCGGCCAGCCGTCTCCATTAATATCAACCACCGACACACCCGTACACCATCTTCCTGAGCCACCTACACCTGCAGCATCCGTAATATCCTGGAATTTTAAATGCCCTTTATTCAAATACAATTTATTAGAAACCATATTTCCGGCAAAATAAACATCCATCAACCCGTCCCTGTTGAAATCACCTATTCCTACACCACCACCATTATAAATATTAGCCTGGTTTAAAATATTTAATGTATCATTCTCAAAAAGCTGATTTTTGAAATTGATACCTGTCTGGGAAGCAGGCAATAATTTGAAAAGTGGTGAATTATTTTGATCACTTTTTTTTGAAACACAATGTTCTAAGAACAATGAAACAACAAATAGTAAGAACAACGGCAAGACGAATCTCAGCACCTTTTTTGGTAAAATCATCAAAGCAATATTTTAACTGCAATGTAGTTTTTTTTCATTTTTCAAATCAATGGAATCGTATGTTTGATATTACCGAAACAAAAATTGAAACAATTTGAATATAATCTGAAACAATTAATACAATACCCCTAAATCTCTTTGCGACTTGCGTAGTTTCTGTCGGTAGTTTAATTTGGCTATTTTATAAGTGTGACTGTTCCTTTTAAATGCACCAGTTTTTGACGAACTCTTACATAGTCACATGTCCACTCATAAGTACCTGTCCCACCTTCACGCTCTTCTATCTTTCCATTCCAACCTTTTTTTGGATCATCGGACTCAAATATTTTTTGCCCCCAACGATTATAAACCACAAAATGAAAGTAAGTAAGATGATATCCATTCAACACCTTAAAAATATCATTTAAGCCATCGTTATTGGGTGTAAAGGCGTTTGGAAATAAAATGTCGCAGGATTGCTCGGTTACTGTCATTTGTTTTACACCAGTTCCGCATTTATTCGCAACCTTAACAGAATATATACCACCTTTCGATACAATAAAGGTGCTGTTTACAGAACCATCCTGCCATAAATACGAATCAAATAATCCCGGATAAAGAATAATTGAGTCACCTGTACAAAGAATAGTATCTGTATAAAGGTTTTCGTTAATATCCGGCAGCACAGTTAAATGAATAGTATGGAGTGAATCACAACTATGCGTAGTAGTAAATTGTTGTGTATAAATTCCCGTCTGATCAAACCCTTGATAACTGGTACCATAGCAGATGGATGTATCAGTTTCGGAAGTCCCTTTGGGATAAAACATGAGATTCAATGTTCTTGTGCTGTCACACCCATTGATCCCGGTAAAAGTATTCACATAAGTTCCTGAGGTAGTGTAACCGGCATAATTTTCACCTTCGCAAATTGATTCATTAACGATAATATTCTTTTTACTATTCACCATTACAGTTATGCTGTTGGAAAGTACAGGTGTATTGCACGGAATACTGCTTGTAAATAAACAATTAACCACATCGCCTGAATCGGGATCATTAAGCGTGTAAGCATTACTGTTAGTTCCCACTGGTGCGCTATTTAAAAACCACTGGTAATCGGGAGATGATCCTCCATAGGAAGTAGTCGCTATAAAACTAACCGGATTGTCTTCACAAACAGATGAGGAGGGTGTTGTAATTTTTATAGTCCGCGAATCATTGGAATACACATTAATTGTAACCGGCTTTGAGGTAACCCTGCAGGTAAGCGAACCAAGATTGCTTTGTTCGGCTACTGCAAGACGATACAAATACGTTCCTGCTTGTGTAGCATTCCTGAGATACATGGTACTGTTAGCACCGGGAATATCTGTCCATTTTGCACCTTTATCCGTGCTTAATTGCCATTGATATCCGGTGGAAAAATAGCAACTTTCAACGTCAGAGGTAAGCAGAATATTTTGAGTATCGTTTAAACAAAGATCGATAGTATCTCCGCTAAATGCAGAAGCAGCAACCTTTACAGCCGGGCCTATCGGCCGAAAGGTAATATCATCCAGGCCTATATCGTTGCCAATACCTCCTGGTGCATTGTTGCGCATGCGCAATACCACCGTAGATACATTAGCTGGCATGGTGAAATTAAAACCATATTGTTTCCATGTAACCGGGTTGACAATTGGAATATCGCCCGTTTTATAAGTGGCTAAAACAGAGCCATCTGTTTTTTCGATAGTAAGAGTAATATTGGGAAGAGTGCCGGTAAAACTGCACATGTTTATTATCCATGCTGCAAACTGGTAAGTTGTACCGCTGCATAACCCGTCTATTGTTTGAATATAAAAGTCGCTCGGAATGTAAGACGCATTGATAAGCATGAAATATCCGTTGCTGTTTCCTGTATGATCTTTTGCAGTGTGCCAAACCACGTCATTGCTAAAACAGCCCGAAGTGTAATTTAAGATCGAATAATTGCCATCCGGAGGGCAAGTGGAAGCCACATAATTCAGAGAACTTATTGTATTAGAAGCTAACGGCGGCCCAAACGAAGAGCCAGAGCCAAATGTTACGTTTACAATCGGATCACCCACAGAACCGGTGCAGTTTTGGGCATTACAAAATGCAGCCAGGAATAAAAATGCAAGAACTAAAAAAAATTTCAATGTGGTTTGTTTAAGAGTACCTTTCTCTCTGGTACTTTTTCATGAATATGTTTAGCATGAATTGACAGGAATGTAGTAAAGCGTTAAATAATAAGATTTTTTATTTTAATTCGTTGCCTAAACCTGATTCACAAAAAAATTTACCATTTTATATTAACACTTCTTCCATTTGCGGAATTAACAAACTGTAACAAACAAGTGTGGGATAATTCATCCCAATCATAAGTACTTTCCAAAGATTTTCCTTCAGCATCTTTAACCGCTAAGGACGACGGCTTCGCGGGCAAAAGAATTCGTATCACATTTTGTGTATTCGATGGACTTTTTGCTATAAATGAAAAACTATTTTTTTGTCTTTTTTCATTATAAACACGGGAGGCAGAACACAATACCTCAGGAATATTTTTTTCTTTGATCCTTTTTAAATCGTATAACAAACATTGATGTCCGGGATAAATGATCTTCTCTTGTAGCACAGGCAATAAAGGATCGAACATGTCAATTACAGGCCCTTTGATATGTAACGGCTGATCATTTACACTCTCTTCCATCACAGAAGCGATGTCATAAGGACCACGTTCGAGATAAAAATAATTTTTAAATTTCAACTTGCCTGCATTGGCTTCCTTTTGATAAGCCTCTTTTAGGATCCTCATGTAACTTGTATCGCCATCACTTTCCATCACGAGTTCCTTAGGGTCTTTTCTTTCAATAAATATTTTACCTTTTCCATAGGTGTACATCGCCTTATTTTCCGTGGAATTAATATGCATCCTTTCAAACAAATGCATAGATGGCGCCGGATAATTTTTACCATTGGTATTCCACCATTCTTTAACCTTTTGAAAAGGATCATTGTCTCTTCCGTAGTAAATTAAAACTCCTCCCAACTTTACCCAGGCTGCCAACTGATCGTTTACTTTTTCTGATTGAGGTTTCATATTAGCATAACTCATCACCAGCACTTTTATATTTTTTAACGTATTGGCAAATCCAAGATTCTCCATGTGCACCGTTTGAACAGGTATCCCACGCTTAAGCAATGGCATCAACATTCCATATAAATCAGATAACTGCGGGTCTTCATAACTTTCGTGTATGGGAAACCGTTGAAACATCATAGAATTACCTAATAACACGCCAATTCCCTTTGATCCGTTAATCTGGTTGGAAGAAAGTGGCATCTTTTGGAGTGCATTAACCATTACCTGCATACGTGTGGCAAAAGAAGGTGCTATGGGTTCTTTTTCATTACTGCCTTCTACCTTAAACTTTCCTAAATAGATTCGATGAGGCCAGGGCATTACTTCGTAATTATCCACTGCCGGATATAACAGTTCCGCTGTATAAGTTGCCTCATAATTTATTTTATAATCATCCCAGGTTCTTGCCCTGTCCTCAATCGGGTCAGTTAAAAAATAAACTTTACGGCCCGTGGGCGCTACCATTGAAAGCATGGAACCATATTCTAAAAATGCATTTTCAAAAACACGCTCTTTTTTTATTCCATTAAAATAAACAGGCTCTCTTGACGTGCCGGTCCACACCTGTGCGATGTAGCCATTCATGCCGGGGAGTGCTGCCAGGCTTGCTTCGGGGCTTACAATAGACCATGCCGAATAGTTCAATAATGAATGAGTTGGCACAAAAGTTTTCACTTGTATACCTTTGCTTTCTCCATAAGATTTTGCATACTGAAAAACCTCTTTCAAAGCATGAAAATAAAGATGATATTTTAGTTTGGAAGAAAGATAAGTAGCTTCGGGAGATTCGTCCTGTGGCATCCAGGGAAAGCCGTAATATTTTTGCCACTCTTCTTTAAAAGCCTTGCTGTATCCTCCTTTCGCCCAGAATTCTGGCTCTTCCAGGTAGATAGATGTGATGCCTGCATCAATTACTTTTTTAATTATCGTTTTAAAATAAGTAATGTAATTATCAGTAGGAACCACGTATGGTATTCCTTTGCCATGACCAATATGGTTTCCGTTCTTTTCAACTTGCCCTTCATCCTCTTCATGCTCTTTTCTATCCCATTTGCCGGTAAAATAATCCTGGTAATTGCCCCAGGCAATGCCTGTCATAAACTGTACATTATATCCATGTTTACGATAACCTTCCACCCGTTGATAAAAAGTGCTGTCCATTCCATAAACCATAGCTATGTCGGTTCTGATATCGTAAGCAGCATTCCATGGAGCAGCTTCCTGGAAAGAAGTTTTTATGGGAAGAGTGTCCTTTTCTTTCGTTTGTGCATTACAACTATAGCCAAATGCAAATATTAAAATATTGACCAGCAGTAAAATTCTTTTATACATGTCAGATTAAATTTTTGTTTGAAGTTCCCGTTTCTCATTACAAGCCTAACTTGTCAATATTTCATCTCAACAACCGGCCAGCCATTTTTATAAACAACCGGTTGAATACACATAACACGCCTGACATGTTTATCCTTATGTTCTTCTCTTGCTTTCGCCGCTTCATCTGGCCATATGGCGTGGTACGCAATCCACGTGTTTCCCTTTTTATCTTTCACAATTGAGTTATGGCCAGGGGCAAACCAATTTTTATTCTTTTCCAAAACAACACTGCTGCCGCTTCCATTTGCGTCGCCCAATCTTTGAAAAGGACCAAAAGCATTGTCTGCACGCGCCACCATTACTGCATAATTAGCTTTATCACCACAACAATTGTCGCCTGAATAATAGAGATAATATTTTCCATCATGATAATCTACCCAGGAACCTTCAATCAACTTTGAATATTTCTTTTCTTTGTCTGGAAACATCACCGGCGTAGCGACAGAGCCAGCCTTAAAACTTTTCCAGTCGTCATTTAATTCACGAACTTTAAGCTGAGCGAAATCTGACCCCCAGTATAATAATTTCTTTCCCGTTTGCGGATCAATCATGGCCATGGGGTCGCTATTTGAAAAGTCTTTTCCCTGCAGGATCGGGCTTCCTGAATCGATAAAAGGACCAGTGGGATTTTTAGCAAAAGCAACTCCAATACACATATTCAAGCTTGTATCATCGTTTTGGGCACTATAAAACATTACGTACCGATCAAGGGTTGAATCGAATAAAACATCCGGAGCCCAATAGCGTTGTGTATGGCTCGCCCATTTTGGTTTTTGAGGCAATGCATCACCTTCATATTTCCAGTTGAACAGATCTTTGGAAGAGGCAACCTGGATATTATTCCATTTACCATTGTATATTGAGTTTGTAGCATATGCATAATAAGTTCCGTTTACATTAATTACGGTAGGGTCAGGAAAGTTAGAATTTAAAACAGGATTTTTCCTTGAAGAGGTTACGCCATCTGTACCAGACGGTACATCTAAATGAACACCTGCGGCAACAGGCACACCAAAGTTGGGAGAGCCATCAGCATTCCAGGTAAATTTTTGTGCACGAGGCGAACGAAATTTTCCGCAACCCTGTCCCGGTTCACTGTTAGCGTGATATAAGATATAATCCTCTTTACCATCAGGAGATTTAAAAAAAGAATTATGTCCCGTCGCGTAAACCTGGTTTTCAGGCGACTGCTTAAAAACAGGATGATCCGTTTTTGTCCATGAAGAGGCTTCCAAAAGATCTGCGTTTACACTTGCCGTTAGCATCCCCAGGGCATAATAATCGGTCCAGCAACCACTGGCCGAATAAATCAAAAATATTTTATCATCGTGTTTTAAAATCTCAGGTCCTTCATTCACATTTACATGCTTAACATCGTTCGGGTTATTTAAATCGCCGTTTTGTTCCCATGGATAAGTAGGCGCAGAAACTAATGTGCGCTTTCCTTCAGCAGTCCAGGGGTTTTTCAATTGCGCAATAAATACATCCTGTTCGCCATTTACATCGTCTTTCCAACCACTCCATATTACATACATCTTTCCCTTGTTTTCAAATACACTTGCATCAATGGCCCATTTATTTTCCGGAAGATTAAGTTGTCCTTTCATTATCCATTTTCCGTTTAAAGGATCCGCGGATGCATTTTCCAAAACATATATCCGGTGATTAAAATTATTGCCGCTATCGGCCGCAAAATAGGCATACCATTTTCCCTGCAAAAAATGTATTTCAGGAGCCCATATCTCTTTGGAAAAAGCTCCCGTTGCGGGTGGGGTCCATATAACTTTCTTTTCTGCCAATCTTAATGCGCCCATATTTTTGGTTTTCCACAATGTGATATTATGGCCGGTCGTATTGGTGTAATAATAATATCCATCGTGGTAAATTACCCACGGATCAGCGCCGGAAGGAAGCAATGGATTGGTATAGGTTTTTTGCGCATTTGCTATGCTTACAGTAAAAGAACAAAAAACAACAAAAATATATTTATACATATGTAGAACTTGGAAATGCCATTATTTCTTTTTCAAAGCTGAGCAATAATGTGATTATAACTCTGGTTTATGCAACTATATTATTTTACGGTCGAAAAATCATAAACGCTGTAAGTTTTATAAACCTGCCCGGGTTTCAGGACGGTTGATGGATAGGAAGGTTCGTTCGGTGAATCCGGAAAGTGCTGTGTTTCCATAGCAAAAGCCGTTCTGAAATCATCTTTACTTCCGTCACTAAAAGTATTTTTGCTCAACATAAAATTGCCGCTGTAAAATTGCAAACCAGGTTCTTGAGTGTAAATATTCATCACAATCCCAGACTTATCGCCAGTTACAGTAGCCGCATGATTTAAGCCATTTACTTTCGTTTCGTTCAACACAAAATTGTGATCGTAACCTTTCCCGTTTCTCAATTGTTCATTGTTTTCATTTATTCTTGCTCCAATTGTTGTAGGTCTTGTAAAATCAAAAGGAGTGCCTTTTACTACAGCCAAAGGCCCAAGAGGTATAAACCCTGAATCTATTGGCGTGTATTTATCAGCATAAATCTGCACCTTATGATCTAAAATAGTTCCACTACCTTCTCCATTTAAATTAAAGAAAGCGTGGTTGGTAAGGTTAACTACCGTCTCTTTATCGGTGGTGGCCTCATATTGGCATTTAAGACCATTGTCTGCAGTTAAGGAATAAGTAACTTTCACTTTCAAATTTCCAGGGAAACCCTCTTCCATATCTTTTGATAAATAAGAAAGCTGCAGAGTAGAATCATTTAATTTATCGGCATCCCAAACCTCGTATTGAAATCCTTTCTTACCACCATGCAAAGTGTTTACCCCATTGTTGACTGACAACTGATATTTTTTACCATTTAATGAAAATTGTCCTTTGGCAATGCGGTTTCCATAGCGTCCGATCGTTGCTCCAAAATAAGGCTCAATAGATTTTTCGTAACCTTCAACACTATTAAAGCCTACCACCACATCAGTCATTTTTCCGTTCTTATCCGGAACCAAAAGACTAACAAGCCTGCCACCATAATTGGTGAAGGCGGCCTCCATACCATTGTGATTTATTAAAACATATAAATCAGTTGGTTTTCCATCTATTGTTGTTTCAAAATTCTTTTTCTCAGGGATTAACTGGTTGCCCGTCGAATCAACCATTGTTACATTTGAGTTGGTTGAAGTCGAGTCTGCATTTACTTCTTTAGTAGAAGTAGAACTATTGCAGGATGCGAAAAAAACTACAACAAAAGCTGTTGCAGTAAATGATAGATTTTTTATTTTCATGTTTTGTTACTTTTATTATTTAAGTCCTAAGCCACACAATTGCAGAGCTGGTTTGATGACAATCTCAAAAGAAAGTTCATTTCAATTCAGCCAATCTTGCATAAATTTCAATCATCGCAGCCTGATCGATTAATCTTTTTCTTTTATCTTTTTTTCCAACCAGTCCTTCGCTATTTTTTTCTTCCTTCCAAATCCTATTGGCATCCTCAATAAAAAATTGAATATGGCTTTTGTACCTGTCAGTTTTATACAAGGCAACCTCGCCCCGCAACAGGACAGCATTGAACCAATAGTTATCCGCCAATTTATGATTTCGGTAGAAATGCTGCTTTGCTGCTGACGCTATTCGCTCCGCTTCCCTCAAATATTTTTTTTCTTTAGTGATATCATATAACAACACATTTGACTGCAACATCGTACCTGCATTGTAAGTATAAAAAGCAGAATCAATTTTTAAAGATGGGATTTTTTTATTATCATAAAAAAGCCCGGTAGGAGATTGCAAATTTGCATTCACCCATTTGTATAAAACCAAAGCCGTGTCCAAATAATTTTGTTGATGTGTTATTTTGTACAATTGAAGTGCGATAATAATTCCGGGTCCATTAGAGCAGGTATTCTTAGAAGTCTTTTCATCCTCTTTCCAATACAAACCGCCTCCTGACAAAGTGTCAAAACCCGTCATCATAAAACGATATATTTCTTTCGCAACATTTAAATAGGAATCCTTTTTTGTTCTGTTATATGCATCCAAACAAGCAATCGCAATCCATTGATTGTCGTCATAAAAGCGCGAATCTTTTTCTTCTTTTGTTACGTAAGACTGGTAAGCAGGAACGGGCGGAACATTGATTTGATATTGGCGAATAGCCTTCATCACAGGTGGCATAAATTCTTTTGACGGAAACAACACTTCTTCTTCGTTTGCTGCCTGTATTAATGCGCATAAAGGCCATAAGTAAGAATGCTTTTTTTCTCCAGGCTTTACGTTGTTGGTTTCGTAATAAAGTCCATTTACTGAATCATAGAAATGCTTATAGATATTTTTATTGATGGCATTCATCCTTTCTTTGTAAATTTCTTTTGATTGCGCCTGTAACGATGTACTAACTGCAACAAGAATACTTGAAATGAAAAATAATTTTTTTACTATAACTCTAATCATCAAAACTTATTAGTTTTATTATTCTTAAATAGCCTCTATTTAAATGTTTTACTTATTCATTTTCCAATCTAACAATTTCATAAAATAGCCACCCACCACACTTCTTGCCTGGAAACCCACTTTTTTTCCATTGGTAGTTTCGTGCCAGTCGCTCAGCGGAACGCGTGTAGGCGTCTCCGTGACATATTTGTATAAAGGATCTATAAAAGCTTCAAAATCCTTATGATCATCAGCCATTGTTGCAGTCCACATAATCCAGTCACTCTTGGTATAAGTTTTACGACTGTCGAGCGGTAAGCCATATTCATTTTGTTTGGTGAGATAAAATTTTATTTCCTTTTCAGGAACTTCTTTTGGAAATAAATTTAAGTCTAACACTTTATCCCAAACCATATTGTACTTCTGGCTCCAGGTATTATTTTTATTAAAAGTCAAAGCATAATGATCGCCTTCATCATCATAAACCATCCAGCGTTTAGCCATATTTTTTGCAGAATCGGTGTATACTTCAGCAGTTTCTTTCATACCAAGCATGTTAGCTATCATTCCATAAGCTCCAATTGCTTCAATGGCTTTTACAGAAAGATTCGCATTGCGTGCCAGATGCCCTGCAAAGTCGTCGGTACTTAATTGGTTTGCAGGATCAAAACCATTTCTCATAAGATAGTTTGTCCATGTGGTCAAAGTTTTCCAATGCTTCTTTGCATAATCGGCGTTGCCTTCCACTTTTGCAATTGCTGCAGATAGAATAACCATATTGCCGGATTCTTCCACAGGCATTCCTTCACCATATGTTTGCCCGTTGGCAATTGGGTAAGTGCCCAGATCGTGCGCCGCAAAAGGATGTTGCCATTGTCCGGACTCACTGTAATAAAAAATTCCATTCAACATTCCTTCCAACAATTTGGGATTGTAAACAAGAAATAAAGGGGAAGAAGGATAGGTAACATCCACGGTATTGATGGAACCGTTGCTAAAATTCTCTTTCGATAAAAACAAAATTTCTCCCTTCGGGCTTTCCAATAATTTATGAGCAGCAATGCTTTGACGGTAAGCGATAATGCAAAGATCTGCATAAGTTTTACCACCCGCTTTGACAAGTTCATTATACACTTTTTTATTCCAGTCGTCGCATTTTTGCATCACATCTTTATAATCTTTTGCCGCAATTGATAGTTGTTTTTCTATTGTCTGATCACCTTTCCTGTTCCACCAGGGCCTTAAATTTTTATGAAAATATTGGATGGAATAAATATCATCGTAACCCAGCATGAAATATCTTTCTTTTGCTTCTGAGCTTACTTTTCCCAATTCAATTACCGTATTTAAAAAGAGACTTTTTTCTTTGTTTACTGCGCCAACTTTTTGACCAGACACAAAAGTAGACACAGCCTTGGACGACGTGCTCACATATTGCGTGGCATTTTCAGACGAAGGAACGGCTACATACATATATCCCCAATCAATACGCAAATCATCTCCTTTCTTTTTTAATACAGGCTGACTAATTGTTCCGGCTTTTAAAATATTTAAAGATGAAAAAGCATATTTTTTAGTTTCTACTTTCTGTGCGGGTGTATTGACTGCGATATCTGTTGAGGCACCAAAGTATAACTGTACGTTGTGTTTTTTTCCATCATTGGATTTTACAGAATACGTAATGTAAGAAACAGGCCTTGCCAAAATATCAAGATCTTTCAATAGCAATGGCGACGTGAAAGTCAATTTTGCGTCTACGGGTCCACAGGTAAAATCATAAATGGTTTGAGTAGCATTTATATTGAGGCTTTTTTGTTCAGCCTGTATGACGTTTGCATTAGGTTCAATTTCCTGTTCATTTACAATTCCTGCATCCAAAAAAGACCCACCGGCAGTATTGGCAATATGAATAGCTAACACATTTTTACCCTTCTTTAAGTTTTCATTCTTTAATGGAATGTATTTATATTTTCCAGTCCAGCCTGTATTATCGTACACCTCATTTCCATTCAAATACACTTCAACATTATCATCGTGTTGTAGTTTCAAAAGGAGTTTATCAAAATCTGTTTTATCCAGGTTAAAAACACGGCGTACCCAAAGATCTTTTGTATTCCAAATAGTTCCTGCTACCGATTTATTATCTGAAAAAGGGGCTTTACCTGTCTTCCATGAAACATCGGTAAAGTCGATATTCTGCCAGCCATCTTTAGGTTTTGTTTCTGTGTATTTTAAAGAATAAGCTCCTGCATCACTGGTGGGCAATATGTCTTCATAAGTGGTTCCCTCTTTACCCATAACACGATAAGTTTTACCATCAACTTTTATCATTGCCATCATGGGCTGATCTGTTCCTGTCCAGTGTTTGGTAGGTGAAGCATTTAATGTGTCTGTCATAGACCAGATACTGAAATAAGAATCGTGAGTTATGAGCGGATATGCGGGCGCTTTATGTACCTGGGCAAAACCGGCACCGGAAAGAAAAAGAAAGACAAAGACTTTTGTAAGACGAATAATTTTCATGTAGTAATTTTTATTGATTTTTGTTTTACAACAATTTGTGTGTTACAATAATTGCTGTTATTTATTTTTAACTCCAGTAAAGGATTTTATTAATTCAATTTCTTTCTGGCTAAAAGGTGTGCCGTCTTTTCTGAAAATATCATGAAACCAAACTTTGGGTTCCGTGCCATCGGGCATAGGCGTATCCCATGCATAAATGGTATTCGTTTTACCGGAAACCAATCCCCAGTTGATTGCGCCTACATTATTTTTTTTGAGCAAGGGCATGATGGTGGCAAAAAGACTTCCTCTTGTCCGAGCCATATATTCTGTACATATTAAAGGCCTGCCATAAGGTTTTAAAGAATCAATCACCTTGGCATGTTCCGGCTCTTTCTCATAATTGTGGTAAGTAATTACATCTGAATTGTTTAACTGGTAAGTATTCAACTCTGTAAGCTCAGGCTTCCAGAGCCCTGCAGACAAGGGCTGATCAGGATTCACTTCTCTGCCCCATGTAAAAACGTTTTTCAACAGATCCATGCTTTGATTACCATAATTCGAATTTCCCGGCTCATTGTACAAATCCCAGAGTAAAATTCTTTTATCATGACCAAATGTAGTCAGAATGTCTTTTACATATTTTTCAAGTGTATCTTTTAATAGTGGCTCTGTATGATAGCGTGTTCCCGGATCTCTTATCCACCCGGAATTATGAATTCCTGTTTTGGGTACAGGTTGTTTACCTGCATGATAATTGTCGTTCCAGCAATCATCAAAAATTACAAAAATGGTTCCGATATGATGCTTGTCAGCAATTGACAAATATTCATTCATGCGGCTTTTAAATCCACCGGGATCTTCCTGCCATGCGACATGATGGAGGAACACTCGCATTGCATTAAAGCCGATTGATTCGGCATATCCCAACTCACGGTCAATAGTAGCCGTATCAAAAGTCGATGCCTGCCACATCTCTAACTGGTTGATAGCGGTGCTGGGAATAAAGTTGCTACCAGCTAGCCAGCCTTTTTTAGCATACCAGTCATAGGCTTTTTGTTTGCTCCATACATGACCTGCTTTCGATGAATCAGTTGTAGTTGAGCTTGCAGTAGTTCCTTTTTTGCTTTCCTGTTGACCACAAGATGCAACAATGATAATCATCAATACAGGTAATAAATATTTCTTCATCATAGATTGTTTATTTTTTGATTCTTGTTATACACCCAACAATTTTTCAATCCTGTCAGTTAGGTCATCTATAGGTTTGGTTCATTTTTTAAAATTCAATTCTTTACTTGATTTGATGACTGCTTCGTTGATATCACGCACTTTATTCAACTCCATTTTCTCCACTTTTCTATCGTAAGTTAGCATGCCGTTGATCTCATGCTCTACATCGGTTGTCTGCGTGTAGATGGCAACGCTTAAACCTTTATACTTCACTAACTGCTCCACTTCATTTAATAATAAAACATACTTATTGGTAAGATCTTCTTTGGTTGCCATCATATCATAGCCATTGTTGGCTACAGGATATAAATGTCCCCGGACAAACAAGCCTACACCGCCAAATTCACCCAATGATACTGCACGATTTTTATCGGGAACAGAGGCTCTATACGGGCCAACATAAATATGCGTGTCAACATAATCACCATTCCCCGGATCGCCATACGCTTTTTGATAGGAAGGATTGTTGTTAAAACCTGTGTTGCCGTTTACCAGCCGTGAAGGATCATATTGCTTTGTCCATGCAGTAATTTCTTTAACGTCAAATGCTCCCCAGTTCTCGTTAAACGGAACCCATGTAACAATTGAAGGTGCATTATAATGTTCATCCATTATTTCTTTCCATTCATGACGGAAGCGGCTACGCACAACTGCTGTGTCTTCATCCTGGTACCATATGCAGGGCATATCCTGCCAAACCATTAACCCTAATTTATCGCACCAGTAATACCATCGCTGGGGCTCCGTTTTCATGTGCTTGCGAACCAGATTAAATCCGGCTTTCTTTGCTTCCTGGAGATCGTATTTCAATGCATTATCAGTCGGTGCCGTGTAGATTCCATCAGGCCAGTAACCCTGGTCCAGTAAACCAAGTTGCAACACAAATTCACCATTTAATAAAGGTCTTTTTATACCATTCACTTCACCCAATGTAATTGAACGCATGCCAAAGTAACTTTTGATATCGTCTTGTGTTTTACCATTCTTACCTTTTAACTGAATTCGCAAATCATATAAAAAAGGGTTATCAGGAGACCATAGAATTGGATTTGTTATATTGATAGAAAATTGGTAATTGCTTTTACCTTTTTCGGTTGCAATTGTTTTGTTTTTTGATGAAGCAATTACAACAACCGGATCATCATTGTTTGTAATAACTTTTATGAAAAGCTTCTTATGGGCAACATCAGGTGTTAAGCGAATGCTTTGTATATAATTTGCAGATACAGGTTCTAACCAAACCGTTTGCCAGATGCCTGAAGTAAAGGTATAATCACCCCGCGGACCGTTTTTGCCGGACACTGATCGTCCATCATTTTTATCCTGCACACCAACAACAATGGTGTTTTCGCCATTTTTTAAATAGGACGTAATATCAAAACTGAAAGCATCATAACCACCAATGTGCGTTCCTGCTTTTTTATTATTAATAAAAACTACTGTTTGATAATCAGATGCACCAAAATTCAACAAAACGTGTTTGCCTTTGTATGATGATGGCAAGGTAAATGTGCGATTATACCACATATTGATTTCCTGCTTTCTTTGGATGCCCGATAAATAAGATTCAGGAGGATAAGGCACAGTAATTTTTTCGGCTTTATCAAATGATGCGGGTTCTGTTACGGTAGTTGGATCAGTTACCTTTTTACCTCCAACATAATTCCATTTCCCATTCAGGTTTATCCAGTCATCACGTTGCATTTGCGGACGCGGATATTCCGGGAATGGAACAATCGCTTTTTTTGTGGCATCAGTAAATGGAGTTTTCATCACCACTTTTACTTGCGCAAATACATGTGTGGATGCCGTTACTAATACTATTAGAAATAATGAATAAAAATGCTTCATCAAATTCATTATGCAAAACCTGGCAGGTTTTAAAACCGTGCAGGCCTGTTTGTAAACTATTACGTTATTATTTATAATTTTTTTCGTTGCTTTCAGTTTATCGATTGGCGTATTTATTACTTTTCTTTAGTATGTCATAAAGCCACTCAATCTATCTTTTAAATTCCCGATATAATAAAAAAGAGGGAAGATTAAGGTACTTAAGAATAAGTTCCTCTTTTTCATCTTCCCCTACTTGATTATGAAAGAATTTTTATAATTCATTTTCCCTACTTTTTTTCACCACCGGAAACGCAGAAATTCTTAATCGCGCTGCACCCATCGGAATTAATTCTATGTTTTGTTCCTGCGTGTGGACCCCCACAGGGCTTTGCGGCAACACGCCACACAATCCGTATTTATCCAAAGTCCATTCAGGAATCAGTTTTCCTTTTGCTTTAATCATAATCGGTACATCATTCTGCGTAAAAGGAAAATTACTTTCGGGCCATGGCTTTTTTATAATTTCAAATTGTTCAGAAAGTGGTGAGCTATTTAATTCCAAACCGTAATTCCACATGCTTGCAGGATAAATATTGTAGGCAGGCCATTTGGATTGATCGGCTTCAGGTTGCCATTTGGAATCTCCAATAGCAGAGGCTTTGCTGCTCACCTGTTGATAGTATTCTTTAATCTTTAAAGAAAAAGTAAGCGGACCATAATTGACACTCACACTATTTTTATTTTCTGTCCACAATTGTAAATAAAGGTGCATAGGTAATGACAGTTGTATCACATCACCCTGCTTCCATTTATTTTTAAGCCGTATATAAGAACTTGGCTTCGCTTCCAAAGTCAAAGGTTTGCCATTGACAGATACGGTTGCATTATTGCACCAGCGCGGAATGCGCAGGTACAAAGGAAAATTAACCGGCGAAGATGTGTTTACCTGTATAGTAACTTTTTCATCAAAAGGATAGTTGGTCCTTTGTTTGAGGATAACCGTTTGCCCTTTTTTATCTCCAATTTTTACACTTACATCGCTGCTGTTATACATCATTGCTGCAATGCCATTATCAGGCGTAGCCATCCAAAGATGCTCTTCATAATAAGGCCAGCCCTGCGAATGATTGTGCTGGCAACACCTGCTGCTGAAAGGGTTCATCGTTAAAAAAGGACCTGCATTTTGTATACCCGGCGAATGATTCTTATCATCGCTTATTACCATATTTGGAGCGGTCAAATATCGAAGACCGCGAAAATCGGGCATGACTGCTGCCGGATAAGTATTAAAGGCAACATCTTCGCAATTATCGGCCCACATTGGGTCTCCTGTGATACCGCTTAATATTTCATCACTGGCCATTTGTTCTACCATGCCGCAGGTCTCTACAGCCTGCCTGGGATCTGTGTAACCTTTTCTCGCATTTTCATCGGCCCCAAACATACCACCAGGCATTTGTCCATAAATATTTCTTACCAGGTGAAAATCATTATAGGTTGCTTTTAATAAACTACTGTCTTTGGCCTGCATATAGTAAGTAGCCGGTTCCCTGAAACATTGCGCTATATTCACGTTGTGCCAGTTAGGCAAATTATTCTTTTGATCCCAATTTGCAGTGTTTCTGAAAATTTTGGTTCCCAAATCCAGTAGCGATTTTTCACCCGTATGATCATAAAGCCAATAAATGCTGTACAAGTTGTCGCCTCCGCGGCTGTTTTCCCAGTAAGTTTTTAAAAGAATACTGTCAGGAACCATTGATTGCCAATGAAAATATTTGGTAATAAAAGGAATCACACGCTTATCATTGCTGTATTCATAATACGATTGCAGGCACCAAAGCATAATCATATTGGGCCACAGGTCTGGTATTTTTACAATTTGATTTTTTTCATTTCTCACCACTTCGCCGGGGCCAAAAAAGCCATCGGGGCGCTGGCTCTCAAACACTTTTTCTAACCATAACTTTGTTTCGTCTATTATTGATTTATCATTTAAAATATATCCTAAATCTCCGTACCCTTTTAACCAATAAGGCACTTCTTCCCAGCCGTGACCGCCTTTTCCGGTGCCGCTAAACCAGGCATTGTTTTTCTTTTCAAGCCATGCACTTATTTCGCCAAGATTGCCTGTAAGTCCATCTCTTTGCAGTTCAAGATATTTTAAGATCCAACCTTCGGGCTTAATGTTGCCCACCGGAAGCTTGATAAAAACTAATGGCTCCAATGGTTTTTTATTGCTTACATAAAATGAATTGATATCGTTTGTGGGCGGGCGTTCTACAATGGTTGCTTTTAAATTTTGTTGCGCCTTCAACTGCTGAAAAGGAAATATTGAACGCAAAATAATCGCTGTAAAAAAACAATTATTGATAATTTTAATTTTCAAAGTTGATTATTTTATTTCTATCCAATTTTTTCAATAACTTCCCTCTCACTCTCATTTGACCAGTTCTGGCAGAATACCCGGGAGTCAATATTGCCAGGCCGTACAAGATGAGAAATGGCAGCTTCTACAAACTGATCGACTTAGCTCTCCCAATCCTTTTCAAAATAGTTACTCTTGCTTTATAGTGTACATTTTTTTATTAACCGCTCTCAATTTTTCGATTGGCATCTTCATTACTTTTCTATCGTAAGTCATAAAGCCGTTTACTTCTCCTTCCACATCTGTTGTTTGCGTATACACGGCTGCGGATAAACCTGCTTTAATCAATTCTTCTAACTTATCAGTCAAAGAACAGTACCTTTTAAATAAACTGTCGTTGCTTTTAAAACTTTGATATCCCCAACTTTTTTGTTGCCATGTATGCCCTTCTACAGGCAAACCCAGGCCGCCAAATTCTCCTAACACCAATGCTTTATTTTTTCCAAAAACATCCGGCCGCGGCATAGCCGGGTCAGGATAATTATGTAAATCTTCAATGTCTCCCACGGGGAAAAAGTTTCCTCCACTTGCACTATTTACCAACCTTGACGGGTCTTTCTGTTTTGTCCAGTTGGTTATATCCACTGTTTTGAATTGTCCCCAGCCTTCGTTAAAAGGAGTCCATACCACGATACAGGGATAGTTATATAAAGCGTTAATAATCGCATTCCATTCCTTGCGATAATAGCCTTCACTTTCGGGCGTACGTACTCTTTCCGTACCTCTTCCAAGTACGCCAGGTCTTGGCTCCCATCCATTACCCAAATCACCGCTGGGCATGTCCTGCCAAACCAACATCCCTAAACTATCGCAGTAGTAATACCATCTTGCCGGTTCAACCTTTATGTGTTTACGAATCATATTGAACCCCATTTCTTTAGTTTTCTCAATATCAAATTTTAAAGCATCATCTGTCGGCGCAGTATATAATCCATCAGGCCACCACCCCTGGTCGAGTGGACCAAATTCAAACAAGAATTCATTATTGAGCATCATTTTCTGAATTCCATTTGCATCAGGAGCAATAGAAATTTTGCGCATAGCAAAGTAGCTTTTTACTTCATCGATAACTTTTCCCCTACGCATCACCGTAAGTCTGAGATCATATAAAAAAGGATGAGAAGGCGACCATACTTCCGGATCGGGAATAGAAAGCGTGAATGAAGTATCGGCCCCTTTCTTTTCTGCAACTTTTACACTGCCCTTCCAGGCTGAAATTGTTACCTCATCATCAGGTTGAAAATTCTCTATAG
This sequence comes from Bacteroidota bacterium, assembly GCA_028876495.1. Lineage (GTDB taxonomy): Bacteria > Bacteroidota > Bacteroidia > Chitinophagales > Chitinophagaceae > Ginsengibacter. The sequence goes on along the minus strand of JAGWRO010000062.1, from coordinate 183,405 downwards.
ATGTTTTTACGGTGAGTGTTTTATGATCCAGATCAGGAGTTTGCTTTGTGGATACAATATACGTATCAGGTACTGTTTCAAGCCAAACTGTCTGCCATATGCCTGTTACCGCAGTGTACCAGATGCCTCCGGGCTTCACCACTTGTTTACCATGAGGCTGAGGACCTTCATCGGTTGGATCCCAAACACGAACCGTCAATTGCTGTTTGCTGCCTTTCTTCAACGCATCCGTTAAGTCAAAAGTAAAAGGATCATAACCGCCTTCGTGCCTGCCTACATGTTTTCCATTCAAATAAACATCGCTTCTCCAGTCAATCGCGCCAAAATGCAGCAATATCCTTTTCCCTTTTCGTTTAGCCGGAACTGTTATGTCTCTTTGGTACCAAAGAATACTGTTTTTACCAACTGTTTTACTTACACCGGATAAGGCAGATTCTACCGCAAACGGAACCAAAATATTTCCCTGGAAAGAAGTGGGCTTTGTTTCATTCTCTGAAACAGGAAGTATGGCATATTTCCAAAGACCATTAAGATTTTGCCAGCTAGTTCTTTGCAATTGCGGACGCGGGTAATCTGGCAATGTACTGGAAGGATTTACATCATCAGCCCAATGAGTAGTAATGTGTCCTGAAACAATTTTCCAGGAAGGCTGCTGTGCGTGTGGGGAAAAAACGATTAGCAGAAAACCCAGTAGTAAACGAAGTTTTTTCATACTTTTTAATTTCAAATCATTAACCGCCAAAGCGAAGCTGTTTATAAACCAAACTTGTAATGAGCAGTGATGTGAGCCCCTAGTCCAGATTGTTTAGATTTTATTTTTTTGAAATCTTAAAATTAAAAGGGTTAAATCCTATAACGAAGTTTTATTCTTTCAGAAAAATTCTATAAACCAGGAAGCCTGATAGGTCTCCCTGGTTTTTTACAGTAGAATTTTTTATCTAAAAAAATCGAAAAATTATAAAGGTATTTTCTGCAATGGAGAGAAAATCATGTCCTCAACATTAGCTATTTTAATCCCAACGCGTGCAAATATGTAATTCTGAGACGGCGTGATTGATGGAACTGTAACACTCAATGTGATATTGTTTGGATCAGTGATATCACTACCCGCCATATCTTGTACGGCAATATTATCGCCTCCAGAAACAAACTGTGTCTTATTAACATACAGGCTTACGCGCTCAATATCTTTAGCCATTACTGAATCGGTAATGATTTTCTCTGCTTTAAAAGTTGCAGTAACGATACCTCCGCTTGCTGATATCTGGGCATTCCTTATCATATAGTAAGGCGTCACATCAAGGTTAACTGTCTGATTCCCGTTTAAAGTGATGGCTAATGAATCAGGGTTTCCTGACGCATCCTGCTTCCATATAAATGGCCCCTGCCCGTTAGGAATGATCAGTTTATAATCCCCGTTATAAAGCACCTGTGAGTAGCTTCCGTTTTGTTCAAATGTTGTATTACTCCCTATCTGGCCAACCTTCCCAAAACCATATTGATATAACTGGTAAGGCACCTGGTTTCTTTCTACATTGATGGAATCACCTTTGTACATTATGGCACCTGTTAAAAAAGTACCAGGAGGAGAATAGTTATCCTTCTTACAGGAATATAGTGATAAAAAAAGCGTAGGAAATACTATATATCTTAAAAAACTTTTCATGATTAATAATTTGAATAAAATATTATTGATTCGGTTGTTTTACAATTTTAGGGTTTGCCGCTAAAACATCATCGCCTATCTGCGTATAGTAATTTCCAAGGAGAAAACGATTGGCGCCAGTTACCAATGATGGAAGAACCTCTTTGTATACCCAGGTACCATTATCAGGATTTCCCGGATCATATTCCTTATAAGGCCATAATCCCCAAGGTTGTGTACTGTGCTGTGTAGCTTTTCCAATATTTGTTTTTAAATCGCTTACTGTGGTAGGAGTTCCGTCCCATACGATATGCGCAAGACGCCAACGTTTCATGTCGTAAAAATAAAGACCTTCAAAAGCCAGTTCCACTCTGCGTTCATGTACAATACGGTTGAAAGTAATATCTGAAGGCGCTAATGGAGTAGTTAATCCTGCCCTCGCCCTTACCTGGTTAATATACATTGCAGCAGTAGTATTATCACCCAGTTCGAATGCGGCTTCCGCAGCGTTTAATAAAACTTCGGCATAACGGTAACGAATAAAAGCTACTGTACTACCCTGCCCTCTTCTACCAGAACCAACTGTAGGATCCAAATATTTCCTGATGTAAAATCCGGTTTGGGTTCTAAGTTCAAGTCCATTAACCGGACCATCAGCACCGACAACCTGTACGTCCGGTCCGCCGGGAACAATTGGCTTTAAATGACCCGCTTCATCACTGGTAACAATGGTGCCGTTTGCCAAACGGTAACCAGCCCATATGTCAACTGTTTGCCCCTTGAAAGAACCACCAGGCAAAATAATTGTGCCGGCAAGCCTTGCGTCCCGATCAGCGAAAATGTCCTGTGCATTATTGTAAAAAACAGGATTGCCGGAGGCGTCTGTTGTAGCGAATGGAGCGTATGTATTATCTAGTTTTTCGAACTGTTCTGCGAGGTTAAGAGATGGATTAAGCCTGCCTGCATCGCCGCCTTCGTCTGAAAATGAAAATGGTTGATCATTAGTTGTAAATCCATGAGTTACACCTTTGGCGAAATCCTTAGCAAATATGGTTTCCGGGCTTGTTTTGTCCAGGAATAAGTTGGCAAAATTATCGGCTAGTTGCGCTGGTGTTGCTCCGGTAGGAGCTGTATAAAGCTTATACCCACCTGCATCTCCATTTATAATTTCATGGGCGGCTCTTAATGCAATAGTATAATAACCATTTGCTTTTGATGGGTCTATTCCCACCTGTTTTCCAGGAAGTGAAACAGCAGGCGCAGTTGCTCCATACTTTGCAATAGATCCGGCATATAAGGCTGCCCTCGCTTCCATAGCCAAAGCTGCTCCCTTAGTAGCTCTTGATTTCTCCGACACATCAGCAGGGAGGTCATTCTTGATGGCTTCGGCCTCATTGATAATAAAATCATACATCTCTGACTCTGTCGCCCGCGGAACCTGGAGATCGTTCACCTTTCCACTATAATCATAGGTCAGGGGTTTAGTGATTAAGGGAACGCCTCCATACCTCTTTGTCATTTCAAAATAAAAATTCGCGCGTAAAAAGCGGCCCTCAGCATAAAACCTTTTTCTCAATTGATCAGAAAGACCGGTTGAAGCACTGTCTCTTTGTAGAAACAAATTCAGATCACGGATATAATTGTAGCTATCAAACCAGTTAAGTCCCCATTCTCCATATCCCCAGCCAGTCCTTTGCACTATATAAGAACTACCGTTTTCAGAAGGAAAACTTTCACTAAAATCGGCAAAAGTGCGCCAGCCTCCATTAAGTGAGCTAAAGTCTACCTGCCTGTTATATAAATCCGCCAAGACTGAAAGTACCAAGTTTGGATCACTGAAAACCTGCTGATTTGTCAGGAATGTATTCGGCTGTACATCTAGGAATGAATTGTCTTTTTTGCATCCCCAACCTACAAACAATAGAAGACATATCGTTATTATTGACACTATTTTTTTCATAATTTTTTACTTCGGTTTTTTATTTATAAAGAAAGATTTATTCCTACATTAATTACCCTGTTTTGCGGAAACTGGAGGCCATTGTCATCAATAGTTTCCGGGTCCACCCCATATTTGGAGAGATTATCAATAGAAAACAAGTCATATCCGTTAATATAAAACCGGGCAGATTGAATTTTGGCTCTTTGCAAGAGAGATTTTGGAAGAGAATATCCAATTTCTATCGTCCTTGCTCTTATATAAGATACATTGTGCAGCCAGAAAGTTGACTGAGTTGAATAATCACTATGTGAAAAACCCGGATTATACCTGTTAGGTGGATACTTGCCCGGAATCCAGGCACTATTAGGATCGTAAATATTAGCTCTGTGCCAGCGGTCCTCAAATATTGAATTAAGGTTACCATTGTTTTGAAATGCCCATCTTTGCTCCCAGTTTTGATACCAGGTATAGCCTGCTGCACCGGAAAAATCAGCATGAAAATCAAATCCTTTATAATTGGCTGAAATGCTGAAACCAAAATTAATTTGTGGCTGCCTGCCATATCCATAGCCAATAGGCCGTTGATCAAGTCCATCAATCTTCCCATCTCCATTTACATCTTTATAGATCAGGTCGCCGGGAAGAAGGCTTGTGTTTCCCTTTCCGTCAATATCCACTTTGTAATTGTTTATCTGTTCCTGCGAAGTAAATTGTCCGATACATATATAACCCCAGCCGATATTGTTGAACCGATTTTCATAAGAATTAAAGTATCGGTCAATGGAGTTATAATAAAGTGGGTTGTATGAATGCAGGAATTTTGATCGGGTAAAAGATAAATTTCCGCCAACTGTAAAGTTCACCTGGCCGGCTTTTCCAAAATAATTTAATGAGCCTTCTTCACCATATTGGGCATCAGCATTAATATTCTGCTGGGCCAGGACGTATCCCAATTCCTGTGGAACAATTACATCATTTTTCGTACCCAGCAACCCCGTTCGTTCCCTGTAAAACCAATCAAATGAACCCGATAATTTGCCGTTTAAAAGTGTAAAATCGGCTCCCAAATCCGTTATTTTACTTTTTAGCCATGAAACGTTGGTTATGGGAGTTCCTTTGTCCCTTGAAGCAGGCACAGTCACTCCATCAAGAACGGCTGAGCCAACAGTACCATAATTATAACCCGGCAAATAGGCAAAGGGAGATACGATAGGATTATTGTTAGGATTATCATCACCTAATACACCATAGGAACCTCTGAACTTTAATGAGCTGATAATATTGGTCTTATTTCCTAATATTGATTTAAAGAATGGCTCCTCACTGATCCTCCATCCTGCAGATCCTCCCGGAAAATATCCAACCCTGTATCCGGGGGCAAACAAGTAAGAAGCATCTCTTCTTCCCTGAAATTCCAGGAAATACTTATCGGCATAATTATAAGTAATACGTGCAATGTAGCCGATACGCGCCTGTGTTTGATCAACATCATTATATTGATCTATAATGGGATAACTTACTAATGGTAAGAAATTGGATTGTGGATTAGCGTGCAACCAATTATATAAATGGTGAAGTTGGAGCCTTTCCGCAACCACAGTTGCAGAAATAGAATTTTGTCCAAAATTTTTATTATACGCTGCCTGTAGCTGCAGAGTAGTATTGATATTTTTAGTTTGGCCTCTTTCGCGCCAAGGGTTGGTAGCACCCCCTGTTACCTCATAGGTACTATCCGCAGGATGATAGGTATAGGCTTTGTAAGTATATTCCTGGTTATTGAGCAATTCATCAGCCATGTAATAAGAACCTAATCCTCTTATGGAAAGCCCTTTTACCCAGGGAAGATCCCAGTCTACATGAAAGTTGGTTTGAATTACTCTCCAGTCATCGCGATAATGGCCTGAAAGATTATTATTCAAAAAAGCGTAGTTTGATTCCAAATGAGGTCCAAGGTCATTTAAATAAAGTGGATTGTCATTCGCATAAGGTCTTTCCTGTGGAGTATTTCTGAGCACTGCCAATCTTGCCAAAAAGTAATCATCTCCTCCCGGAACACCAGGATTTTGTCTTGTTTCAACCCGTCCATTTATGTCAAAACCAACTTTTAATCCATTTGTTAGTTTTGCAGTAACGTTTGATTGAATATTAGTACGTTCAAAATTATATTCACTACCGAGGACAGAGTTTTGAAATAAATGAGTACCGGAAACATAATAATTTACTTTATCTGAGCCACCACTTATACTAATATTTGCAGAATTTAAAGACGCACCGTTATTATTTAAAACATATTTTCTCCAGTCAAAGCTTCTATACTGCGGATCATTGCTGACTTTTGCTGAATCTAAAATGGCTTGAGTAATACTGGTATTTCCATATGAGTTTAATTGTGCGTCAGCCTTGTAATATAAAAAGTCTGCGGTGTTGTTTACTACATTTGGAAAGCGAAAAAAGCTTTGCCAGCCTTTGTAGACGTTTACATCTATATTATTACGGCCGGTTCTTCCTTTTTTGGTTGTTACTACAACTACTCCGTTTGCAGCCCTTACTCCATAAATCGCGGCGGATGCATCTTTCAAAACGGTAATGCTTGCAATATCATTTGGAGCCAAATTATTAAATTGTCCTTCATCCTGTTGAATGCCATCTATTACATACAATGGAGTACCCATGTTACGAATTTGGATGTTAGCTGATGCTCCAGGCCTACCTTCCGCTTGCCTGAAAGTAACACCGGGTAATTTTCCGGCCAATGTACTACTTACTGTTGATCCTCCATGTACCCTGTCAATATCCTTGCTGGTAACTGTAGAAATTGCTCCGGTTAATGATTCCTTTTTTTGGGTACCATATCCGACCACAACAACTTCACTTAGATCTGTATTTTCATTAGGAAATAATTGAATGGTATAATCAGATTGCCCGTTAAGGGTTTTTATAACAGGTTTCATTCCAACAAAGGAAAAAGTAAGTTTTTTATCAGCATTGGTAATCATAATAGAAAACTTTCCGTCTTCACCTGTGATCGTTGATTTTTTTGAAGCATTTGTACTAACAGTTACCCCGATCAATGGTGTCTTACCAGACGAATCCACCACTGATCCTGTTATCACTTTTCCCGTTTGTGCCTTTACAGCAACCGAACATAAAACAAGAAAAGAAAGTAAAAAGACTTGCCTTCGAAGAAACAGAAGATGCTTTGGTTGGTTCATCTTCTTAAATCTTCCCAACAATGTTAGTAAAGAACTTTTCATACCGAAAGTTTTAGGTTTTAAAAAATAATTAATGTATTTGTTCATTGTTAAATAAGGGCTTTAATTCTAATAAAAATTTATATGCCATTTTTTGGAAATGTCATTATTTAATTCTCAACTAAAGGGTATTAAGCGTTATTGTTAATTTTAAATTTCAAGCTTCTTTTCGGGGTTCAATGCAATTACGTAAAAGCGTTTTTAATTCAGGGTGTGAAGTACCTACTAAATATTGGTTTCCTTTATTCAGAAAGTATCAAAATTTTAGCTTTTTGTTTCAATTTGTTTTTGGAAAATTGGATTAAATGATGTAAATGAAGCACGAATGCTTTGTTGGTATTGATTTCAGCCCCCTGGCAAAAGATTTTGAACATTTTAAAATAAATTTCCCTTTCCATTTTTTTTCTAACTTCACTTCATATCGTTAAATTGTTGACGAATTTTGGGAATTAGAAATTAAGATTCAGAAACAATAATTAAGAAAAAAAATAGATAATGAAGAATCTTAATTCACTTTTGCTAACAAACCCCTCCTAACAGAATTCAGCCTGGGCGGGAAATAAACAATAGGCTGCCGATAACTATCTGATTTACCCAACCATGAAAAATTTTATCTTAAATTTTTTTTATTCTTTAATTATCTTTTTGGCATTTTTTCAAAAAGATGCTTACAGCCAGCCTTATTATTTCAGACATTACCAGGTTGAGAACGGACTTTCCAATAATACGGTTTACTTTATAAGCCAGGATTCGAAAGGATTTGTGTGGTTTGCCACAAAAGACGGACTGAATCGTTTTGACGGATTTCATTTTAAAGTATTTCGTATCAATTATCCCGAAGATGAGAAACACCTGGCTACAGATTATTTTTTCAGCATATTACCAGGCAAGAACGGAATGTTATGGGTAGGTGCCCAAAGTGGATTATATAAATTTAATCCTGAAAAAGAAAAACTTGAACCTTTTATTGATTCACTAAGCAACATATATGATATTACAATTGATAACAAAGAACAGTTGTGGTTTATTTCCTCTAATACTATCTGCCGCTTTAATTTTGAAACCAATAAATTAAAAGAATTTAATCCACTCACTTATTTTAGGGCTACGTCTCTTTGTATGTCTGATGACGGTGAGATATGGGCTTCTACTGAAAATGGTTATTTAGAAAAATTTAATCCTGACAAAGAAACATTTACTGCTTTTGACATTTTCTCTCATTCAAAGACTCCTTCTTCGAGGTGGGTTCAAAAAATACGCGGAGGCGATAATTCAATTTTTATAGGTACCACTAGCCAGGGGCTTAAACTCTTTGACATCGCCACTGGTAGTTATAAAGATATACTTACTTACAACCGTGATAAAACAACCATTTTTGTAAGAGACATTTTAAAAAGTGCCGACAATGAATATTGGATTGCAACTGAAACGGGTATTTTTATTTATCATTGTGATACCAGGACTTTTACCAACCTAAAAAAAAATTACAAGGATAATTATTCATTAGATGATAATGCGATCTATACTCTTTTTAAAGACAAGGAAGGCGCAATATGGGCAGGCACTTTTTTTGGAGGAATCAATTATTACGATAGGCAAAATGCACTATTCATAAAATATTTTCCGGGAAGTACTGAACATCCCATTTACGGCAATGCAGTACGCGAAATTTGCAGGGACAAGTTCGGCAATCTCTGGGTAGGAACTGAAGACGGAGGGTTAAATAAAATAAGTGCTGCTACCGGAAAGCTTCAGAATTTTAAACCAACCGGAAAAAAAAACAGTATAGCATATACCAATATTCATGGTGTTTTAGCTGATGGCAACAACTTGTGGATTGGAACTTTTGAACATGGTATCGATTTAATGGATATTCGTACCGGCGAAATAAAAAAACACTTTTCGTCAAAACCTGGCATCAACGGCCTTCGAAGTAATTTCGCCCTTTGCTTTTACCGCACCAGTAGTGGAAAGATACTCGTAGGCACGAGCAACGGTTTATACTATTATAACAGGCAAAAAGATGAATTCTTTTGTCCTAAGGAAATTCCTGAAAATATTTTCATAACGAGCCTAATAGAAAGCCATAATAAATTAATATGGGCAGGTACTAATAATGATGGGGTGTTTTGGTTCAATCCTGTCACTCACCAAAGCGGTCACCTATTTAATGAACCCGGTAACAAGAATAGTCTTAATAATAATTATGTGAATGATGTATTTGAAGACAGTAATTGCAACATATGGTTTTCTACAGAGGGAGGTGGCCTTTGCCAATTAGACAGCAGCAGGAAAAAATTTACTGAATACACTACCAGGAATGGTCTTCCGTCAAACTTTATTTTTAAGGTATTGGAAGATAATAATAAAAATCTTTGGGCAAGCACTTCAAGGGGCCTTGTCCATTTCAGGCCGGGGTTAAAAAGCCCTGTTGTTATTACCCAGGCAAACGGTTTATTGAATAACCAATTTAATTATCACTCAGGTTATAAAGATTCTACCGGCCGCTTATACTTTGGTAGTGTAAAAGGGATGATTTCTTTTATGCCCGACAAAATATCAGAACACGACTTCATTCCTCCGGTATACATAACAGGAATGCAGGTTTTTAGTGAGGATATAAATCCCAAAAAAGACAGTAATCTTTTGCAACAGGCAATTGTGTGTACTGATAAAATCAAATTGCCCTATTATAAATCTTCAATCAGTTTTGACTTTGCAGCCTTAAGTTATATTTCTCCGGAAATGACAAATTATAAATATGAACTGGAAGGATTGGATAAAGATTGGACTATTCTCAAGACTAACCGGAAAGTATATTTTACCAACCTTTCGCCCGGAAAATATATTTTCAAAATAAAAGCCTCTTTAAACGGAGTTTGGCGAAATCAAAATGAGAAACATCTTACAATTATAATTTCGCCGCCAATTTGGGCTACCTGGTGGGCCTATCTTATATATACCTTAATTGGAATATTAATTTTCTATTACATTTTGAATAACTACCATAATAGGCAACATGAAAAAAAAGAAAAAGAAATTTATGAAAGTAAGATTGATTTTTTTACCAATGTAGCTCATGAAATAAGAACACCCTTAACCCTGATTAAAGGTCCGGTTGAAAATCTTCTTGAAAAAAAAGCGGACATCCCGGAAATAAAAGAAGATCTCGACTGCCTGGATCGTAATACCAATAGACTTACCCAGTTGGTATCACAGGTATTGGATTTCAGGCAAACCGAAGTTAAAAAGTTTACACTCGATTTTACCCGGGTAAATGTGAATGAGCTATTGAAAGAAAACTATCTAAGCTTTAAAATACTTGCTCAAAAGAAGGGGCTTGATTTTGACCTGATCCTAACCTCTTCTCCGGTATTTGCGCAGGCAGATGCTGAAGCATTGCAAAAGATCTTTAGCAACTTGATATCTAATGCAGTGAAATACGCTAAAAAGAAAGTTTTGATAAAAATAATGCCGGTAGAAAAAGAGAAAAATTCATTTTCTATTATATTTGAAAATGACGGTTTTGTTATTAAAAAAGAGTTTTCTGAAAAGATTTTTGAACCTTTTTATAGAATTAAAGAAACGAAAAATCAAAAAGGGACTGGTATTGGGCTGGCGCTGGCCAGATCACTTACTGAACTGCACAAAGGAAGTCTGGAATTAATTTTCATGGAAAGTGATTTCAATACTTTTTTGCTTACTTTACCCTTAAATACTGAACACCCAGAAGATAAACTGCGTTTACATAAAAAATTACAGATTGAGAAAATTTAAAAAAACATGTTACCCCTTATTTTACTTATTGATGATGAAGAAGATATTCTTGATTTCCTCGAAAGGATTTTGAGAGATAAATATCGGATTTTAAAAGCAGAAAATGGGAAAGAAGCCCTGGAAATCCTATCCAATGAAGCCCTGCAACTTATAATCTGTGATGTAATGATGCCGGAAATGGACGGGTTTGAATTTTGTAAAATTGTAAAATCGAACTTCGAATACAGCCACATTCCTGTAATACTTCTCACCGCCAAAAACACGCTTCAATCAAAAGTAAAAGGACTTGAGCTAGGCACTGATGCCTATATTGAAAAGCCTTTTTCAAAAGAGCATTTGTTGGCTCAAATCACAAGTCTTTTGGCCAACAGAAATAAGATAAAAGAATATTTTGCAGGATCTCCACTAGTCCATATCAAAAGTATGGCTCATTCAAAAGCTGATGCACTTTTTTTAGAAACTTTAAATGAAACTATTTCTCAACGATTGGAAGATACAGAAATGGATGTAGAGAAACTGGCCGGAATGATGAACATGAGCAGGGTAACTCTTTATCGCAAAATAAAAGCAGTTTCAGATCTGTCTCCTCTTGAATTAATTAATGTAATCAAGTTAAAAAAAGCAGCTGAACTTCTCGCCGGCGGCGATTATAAAATTTATGAAATATCTGCAATCGTAGGCTATAGCTCCCAAAGCAATTTCACAAGAAATTTTCAAAAGCAATTCAATATGACACCAACAGAATATATGCATTCAATGCAACTTAAAAAATAAAATTGCTAAAACAAGAAAATAATAATTGATCCAAAGCTTAAAAGGACCGAGAGTTGAAAATTATTTAATTTTTCTAAACCAAATATTTTGCCCAAATTTGAATAATAACGTTAGGTTACTAATTCGGTTACTCGGAGAATTTTTTAATGTGTAATTTTTTGATAATAAATTGTTTTACGAGTTTTGAAATCATCTTGTCTACCCGACAAAATTAAATTCAAAGAAAATAAAAAGCCCGTAGAACGAAATGTTTACGGGCTTTTTATTTTCAGTAACTCAATATTCTTTTGTATTATTAATTATATAATAACAAAATTTTTATAAGAGATCAGTTTTGGTATAACTGAATTTATCCGCTTCGTTTTTTTTTAATCAAACGGGCAAAAATTTGTCTTAAGCAAGTAAAAAATTTTTACCCCCAGGTAAATAAAATTAAATTTACTAACAGAACTACAAACCCTTTTTCAAACGATAAACAGAGTAGCCCGACGTTTTAAAGAAATGAGGCGATTGCTAAATTTCGGAAAATCTATTAATAGGCAATTGATGTTCCTATAATAGTAGGGATTGTAATAGTTATCCTATTCATATTACGCTTTTGCGAGTCATTCTTAGAATGAGCCGAATCAAACTTTACAATAACATTTTTCCTAACCAGTAAATTTTCTTTCTTGGAATTTAAAGTAGTTGAAGTCATACGAGATTTTTTTAGATGATTAGATGCAAAACTTACTTTTATCATCTTAGTTTAAAAATATTTTAGACGTTTAGACAGAAATACTCGACAATTAACCACAATTAGGGGATTTTTGGAAAATCCGACAATATGCCAATATTGGCTAATTCCATTTTCAAATTACCGCTTCTAACCTTTATATCAGTTGAAAAATTTATTTTTTTAGAATCAACTTTTAATATAACGGATTCCATACTTTTAAAAGATGGCAGAGCCTTCACAGTAGTAGAAAATAATTATTGATTATTGATATCTAAAGCAGCAAATAGTTCGTCTTTACGACTTTTGGAGATCGGTAATGATACTTCGTTGGTTAACTCAACCGTGTTTCCCATTACTGCCTTTACAGCTTTTATGGATACAAGATACGAATTATGAATCCTGACAAACTGCATGAGTGGTAATTTTTCTTCTATAGCTTTCATGCTCGAATAGGTTATCAAAACCTCTTCTGCAGTAAATATTTTTATATAATCCTTTAAAGATTCTATGTAAAGGATATCACTGTAATTAATTTTGTTTAATTTGTTGTTAGCCTTAATAAAAATATGTTCACTACTTTTATTCGGATTTAATGAAGCACCCTTTCGAATTTCAATTTCTAATTTAGCCTTGTTAATAGCCTTTAAAAACCTGTCAAAAGCCACCGGCTTCAATAAATAATCGGCAACACCCAATTCAAAGCTATTTATTGCAAATTTGTCATGAGCGGTAATAAAGATGATGATCGGTGGAGAAGGTAAGGAAGAAACCAACTCCAACCCATTAATTTTAGGCATTTGTATATCGGTAAGTAATAGATCAATTTGAGTATTTTCAAGGATGTCCATTGCTTCTAATGCATCTTCACATACAGCCACCACTTCCAGAAAATGAATATGCTTTGCAAAGTTTTCCGTAATCTCACGACCTATTGGCTCATCATCTATAATCAGACATTTAATTGTACTCATATTTATTTTTGTAGATTTATCACCAACCCAACATAAAATGTTTTACCCCGGTCTGATATTTCCAATTCATGCTTTTCGGGATATAAAAGTTGTAATCGCTTTCTTACATTTTCATGGCCTATTCCCCCAAATTCTTTCTGAGTATTTTTTTCTGTTTTATCATTTACTATAGTAAAATAAAAAATATTGTCGAGAACAGAAATATTAATTTTTATAAATCCTTCATTCTTCGATTTTAATCCATATTTGAATCCGTTCTCAACAAAAGTAAAAGTAAGTAATGGTGCAATCATTTGTCTGTCTACTTGTGAATCATCGATATTAAATGTTATGTCTGTATTATTTTTATAACGCATTTTTTCCATAAGAACATAATTCTTAAGATATTCAAGTTCTTTGGCAACAGGTACCATTTCAGCATTAGATTCATAAAGAGTATAGCGCATCATTTCTGAAAGCTGGGTAATCACCAGTGGAGTTTGCGGGTCACTTCGCAAAGAAAGACCGTATAAATTGTTTAAGGTATTAAATAAAAAATGAGGGTTAAGCTGCGCCTTCAGAAAATCCTTTTCAAGATTTAATTTCTCGATTTCTAATTTCACCGTCTTTTTTTCTGATTTGAACCATTTGGAATAAAATCGAATAATATCAAAAACGATCTTAGTAAAGAAGAACGGTGAAATAGAATAAAATATAGGAACCAGTCCGACAAGAATATTCATAGGTGATATTTCGCTGGCAATACTTCGGTGGAGATGCGCTTCTATGCCTTGCTTATAATAAGGTGCTTCTACCTTAAAATGCCTGCCAATAAAAACCAGGCACACGTGGTTAAGAATGAGCCATATTATTATACAAACCGGGATAGAAAGGATCGCAAGAATAATCCTGTTTCTTAAAATTGTATGCGGAACGACAACATAAAAAAAAAGATAAAAAAGAGTCATATTACATATCAAACTTCTGCCCGCAAAAGCAAAAGTATTGTTCAAAGGAAGGCTGGAATCGAAAAACAAGGTAATTTGTAGAAGAAAAGTGAATATAAGCCACATTAAAAAGTGAAATAAAAAACGGGTTCGGGGAGTATAAAACCTGTCAAAATTAAAAGCGGCAAGTCTTTCAAGAAAAGGCCGCCTAGTCATGTTATTTTTGTTTATATAATCCACTTTTCTATTAATTCTGATTATAATGTAAAAGTTGTTTATAATATTTATGACTAAAGAGATAACACATATATTCCATAAGCCTTTGTTGAGTAAAAAACCACCTGTTCATACTCATGTGAATATAACTGCCAAAATTTTCTTTTGGCATTAAAATCTCATTCAAACTATTGTCTCTTTCTTTAAATTCCTTTTCAAACCTATCAGAATTCAAAAATGACGGTAGTAGATTTTTAAATTCCCTGTACTTTAAATCAAACTGGAATTTTACAGATGAATCATACTCCCTGGCAAAGGAGTCACAAATGCTTAAACAATAATCCGCTTTTTCTTCCACAGACATTTTAAAGAGCGTTAGCCATTTATCCATATTTTTAATTGCGCTTAAGAATCTAATCATGCTATCTTGCATATACTCTTCATCCTGCAAGCAATTAAGATATAAAAGGCTATCCTGATAAAAAACAAATTCACTGTCCAATATTGAATCCTCTCCATAACGCTCTATTTCTCTTTCATAGGTATCTAACTGAAACTTCCAAATCGTGCGGTTTACAGAAAAAGGATGAACCAAATCATAAACAGTTTTCATTACAGTTGTAAGGTGCTCCTTATCAATACTATTAACTAATTGCAACCGAAAACGAATATGGTAATGAGGATCTGCATAACGAATAAAAAATGCTTTTTTTATTACGCTTTCTTTCAAAAGTAAATGGATAGCCGGACTTATAACGTTTATTAGAATTTTATCCGAGAAAGTAGCTCCGCAATAAATCTTAAAGTAAACCCACTCACTTCCTGGTTCAAAGATTTGTTGAACATGATGGGGTGTTCCTGACTTTTTTATTGTCTTGAAATGGGTTTTATTACTTTTAGCTAAAGGCAGAATAAATTGAAGCAGAGGCATTTTTTCAATATTTAAACTATTTACCCCACTACTTTCATACACCCATTCAACAAGTTTTACATAATTACTCCTTCTCATTCCCTCTAACAGAAGTTCTAAATAACTATGATTGGCAGAATCTATAAATAATTCATTATCCCCCTCTGCAAAGCTAACAAACCGTGGAACATTCCACTTTTTAAAAAAATCCGCCAACGCGTTTAAAGGGTCATCTGATTCGGTAATTCCAGATATATCCTTTTCCCTTAAAAACCACCTTGCCCGGTGAAAAATAATATTATCAAAAGCAATTCGTGGTAAAAAACTTTTATTAGAAAAGCAATTGCCCAAGTTAATACCTAATTCCCCGTATTCACTATGCTGAACAGCAGATAAAAATTGATAAACGGGTACAGGGCTATTCATGTAATTATGTGCATTTGAAAGCCGCGGAATAACCCGTTGATTCAATTTCCCGGACCTAAGTATAATTTCGTTTTCCCGTATTGATACAAGCAAATCATTCACGGGTATTCGCTTTCCTGCTCCTAAACCAGCACTTGCAAGTAAAGGGATTTCATATTCAGTAAAGACCGGCCTTGATGTAACGTTGCCCTCCCTTCCTTCCGGAACAAATATTATTTCAGCAAAAATAACTTCAGGATTATTTTTTTTTTCAGCATTTGCCAATTCATTACATACTGCTTCCATTTTCTCATCCAGATAAGCAAACCTTCCAAGCAAAGAATTTGCATGAGTGCTTCCTACTCCTTCGAGCAATATCTTTCCTGAAGGCAGTAAACTTCCCAATACCGAAAAGGTTCCGGGCAGCAGGTAAAGATGATCATTTATCCCTTCCAGTTCTTTCTCTTCAATTTGAATTTCTCCTTTTTCAATTGGATCATTTAAAGCTCCTGCTTTATCCTTCAGCCATGTCTGCCAATTAAAAGTTTTGTCTTTTTCAGAATTTTCAGAGGATGATACCACTTTCTCTATTAAGAAATTGAAGCCCGTATCACCTATGGATTCTTTAGGAGGAAATCCAATACCAAATTCAGGGTCCAATGCTTCAGATAAGAGGATTTCACGTGTATCATACTTTTGCCGGAAAAGGATTTTGAATTCATCCATTTTATTTTTTTCCGGAGAAGAAGTACCGCTTAGTTTTCCTAAAATAGAAATTCCTTTTTTTACTTCATTTACTTTATCCTCAGAAAATATAAAGTCAGGGGGAATTGGCTTTTTCAGGTCTGCATGAAATATATGATCCTGTAACTTTTCAATTCCACATTCATCCAGCAAATCTTTTAGGTATTTTATTTCTTCAACCGGCAGAACTCCTATGGGCAAATTATTAAATTGAAGTAATACATTTTGGATCTTTGAAAAAAGATGCAGATATTTTTTTGCGGCAATAATACCCTCTGCTGATAATCTATTCAAAACTGACGCATATTTGTCTAACAGAGTGACTGCTGTTGCACCTGGCTGCAGTTCGCTAAGCAAAAATTGTGTTTTTATAAGTTCATTTATAAAATCATTCACCTCTTCAATTGAATTATCCATTCCCAGCAAAATATGAATATCAGCAAATGATATCAAGCTACTTTTGGCCCGCTTTACTATATTTTCCAGAACTATAGTGTGGTCGAGGGAACTTAACTGGTAATTTGATTTCCCGTTTTCAAAAAGGGTTTCCATAAAACGGAATTGGCCTGGAATACTATACAGAGAATTATTAACTGAATATAGCAAGTGAGGATAAATTTCGGCATCGGATTCCAGCCTTGATTTAATATTTTGCATTAAACCCATATCCACCCTTACTTTGCGTTCCATTTGGCTATCTGTATTGTCTGGCTCAATGCCTAAATTGGAGAGACTTGTTCCTGCATAAATACCATAAGGTGTGCATCTGGTACTTGCCCGGATGAGATACTTTTTTAATGTATGCATCAATTTATTTTCTTTCGGACCTTTAAGCCTGCCTTCTTTTAATTTTAAAACAGCCTCAAACAATTGCGGAGAACTCCAATACAATGCCTCTAAAAAAACAGGGTCGGCAAGCCGTAAATGAACAAGATCTTCTAAATTTTTCGTTTCATTATTATTATCAAAAAGGGATAAATAAGAATATAGGGGTGTACGAATAAAAACTTTTCCAAAGTCCTTAAATAATTCCTCCATTTAATAATAGTTTAGCTTAGTTATTGAATTCCAGGTTGATTTAAATTATAGCCAAAGTAAAACACTTTTAAAACCGTACAAAATAATATATTAATTACCTGGAATGAAATCCGGCAAATGGTTTTTGAAGCTGATTATGAAACTTAATAAAAAAAATATTGAACAAAAATTTGAAAACATCTCATCTTTTAATTTAAAAAAAGTTCAAAATAAAAATGCTGCTTATTTGTTTGTTTACTAAAATTTAAAGTTTTATATGCAGGGTTAAAAGTTCAAATAACTTCTTAGGTTGAGGAGGTTTTAAATTTATTGCCAGCACTTCTTTGTAACCATATAAAAATTTAAAAATCGTGAAATTTCTTTAAAGTATCGAGTATCTATGGCTAAGGGTCGAAAAAGTTTTGTATTTGAATCTATAAAACTAAATTTTGCATGTAAGTTTCTAAACGTTTATTTGTTTAGGAAGATATTGTTGAAGAATTTGATTGCTCAAAGAGGTTTGATAATACAGATAAGATATAATCAAATGATCTTCGATCTCTTTTTAAATTTTTGTTATACAACGAATGGAAAAGGAGATTAGTTGATTTAAAAAGGACGCAAATTGGTCGTTGCAAAACCATAAATGCAGATTATAAGAATAGTAATTATCATTGGGAACAACAGTAAAACAGGGCTCTTAAATCCTTTTAAAATTATGAACAATGTTTGAAATAAAATATAATTTTTCTATTGATGATTCTGAAGAAGAAGTTTACACTGATGAAAAGCCAGTACGATATAATCTTTTCCCCGGTAATTTAATATTTGAAAAAGACCACGAATCATTCGTAATGGATTGTAATGATATGCCTATAATAGATTTCGCCTTCCGTATGCTACAGATATCTAATTCTTTATTTCAGAAAAAGCAAGTAACCAAAGAATTTGAATTTGCTCAAACAAATGAGAGAATTACTTTCGAGAAAAATGATGATAAATTGAAAATTATTCCGTCCTTTTCTGCCAGAACACTTGAAATGAGTTTTGAAGATTTTAGGAAAGGTATTGTGCAATTTCATAAGAATGTAATTCTTGATGCACTGAGGAAAAATCAAAGTTTAAAAATAAATGCACTCCTTGATCAATATTCGTATAAGACTGAAGGTTTATAAAAATTCCTGAATATTCGAATCCCTTCTGCATCCCTATTAATGCTCAATTATTCTGGCGAGGCAATGGCAACTTAGTCAGTCTCAGCCATTCAATACACTCATAAGAAAAACATTTTTACAGGCGTTTGGGTTTTTAACCCAAAGAAATGCAAAGTACCGTTAACCCGATTTCAACTGCCCATTTAATAAGAGAACTATAGTGAAATCTCATTCAAATGTTACCCCAAAAATAAAGATGTAAAATCTACTTGCATTTATTACAATAGCAAAAAAAGTAAAGAAGGTCGCATTGCATTAACCGAATTAATCCAATTTATGCGACCTCTTTACAGCATCAAACTTTACTACAAAATTTTTATTAATAAGGAAATTTCTATCAGGGCATTTGCAAAGGTTATTGGTACAAAGTACAATCCAAAATTTTTTCGACCCTTAGCCGGAAATACTCGACGGTTAGCATGATTTTCTCTTTAAACGCCTTATTATAATTTGCAGGTAAGTATCTATTCAGAAAATATCAGAGGGGTGGCTTACATCACCTAAAGGGTATTTTTAATAATCAATCTCTATTGGAGCTACTAAAAATATCTTTGCAGCCAATAAAAGTTATTAAGCTTTTTTGTTTCAATTTGGAAAACGGTTGGCAAAGATTTAAAAACGGCCTCTATCATTTTGAAGGCATAAAATGAACCACCATTTTTCTGATCGGTTTAATTGTTTGCAGATAAGCGTAAATAGATTTCAAATCTGATGTATCCATTCCTGCAAACATTGTCCATGGCATCACCGTATTCACTTCTCTTGAATCAATTGTAGGTACATTTGCCGGATCCTGGTACGCTTTAAACCTATTTACAAATTCCTGCTCTGTCCAGGCTCCAATTCCTGTTTGTTTATCAGATGTGATATTTGCCGAATAAAGTTTACCGCCAGGCATTTGAAACAATCTTCCGCCGCTAAAAGCAAACTTGGTATCTATCTGCCCTTTACTTGCAGGTGTATGGCACTCAATACAACCAGAAGCATTAACCATGTAAGCGCCATATTTTACGGTATCAGACTTTGGCGGTTTCTGTGTTAAAGTAGCTTTTACAGGTATGGTGTTTACAATAAAATTCATGGGGAAATCAATGCTCCTGTCAGGTACTTTATTTTCTATTGGTGGTAAACTTCTTATATAAGCAATAATATCATAAATATCTTCTTTGTCCATTTTGCCATAATAATGATAAGGCATTACTGGAAAAAGGGCATTTCCAAATTTATCAACACCTGTAGTAATTGTACGAAATATCTCTCCGTCAGTCCAGTCTTTAATATTGGCAGGAGTTATATTTTTTGCATAAAAAGTGCCTGGGAAACCCATTTTTTCATCAAATTTTTCACCACCTTTTCCATTGGTGCCTGATACCATTGGGCCGGAAAATTTAGTCCAATCGCGTGTGGAATGGCAATCCATACAAAGCGTTACGTGATTAGCAAGATATTCTCCATGCTTTACCCTTTCGGGAGTAATATTTACATGCAAATCTTTAGGAGCTGGTCCAACATTAGGAAGTGCAAATTTTAAATAGGCAGCTCCCCCGGCAATTAAAATAATAACAGCAAAAAGAACTTTTAGAAAAATCTTTCTCATAAAATAATTCTGATAATTTAAAACAAAAATAAGGTGATAGTATAATTAATTGAATATTACCATATTGACCAATTAATAACAAAATAAACAAATATTTTCATGTTCAACAATAAAAGAAATGCATCAAATAGATTTGTAACAGTAGTTTGAAAAGTATTTACTTTACAAAAATGGAATAAAAGGGTATTAAAATCATTACCATTTCATTAATTTATTCAAAAAAATAAAAGATTCAAATGACAGCCGAACATCAACGACTGGAAAACAATTCACAAAACAAAGTACCTCTTGAAAAATGGGGACCTTATTTAAGCGAACGGCAATGGGCCACTGTACGGGAAGATTATAGTTATACCAGCGATGCCTGGAATTATTTCCCTTTTGATCAATCTCATTACCGATCTTATATCTGGGGAGAAGATGGCATCGCAGGCATTTCAGATTATTTTCAAAATCTTTGTTTTGCAGTAGCCTTATGGAATGGCAAAGACCCTATTTTAAAAGAACGCCTTTTTGGGCTGGGCAACCGGCAGGGAAATCATGGAGAAGATGTAAAAGAATTGTATTACTACCTGGATAATATACCTACGCATTATTATATGGAATTCCTTTATAAATATCCTCAACAGGAATTTCCATATGATGATCTCAGGAATGTAAACAAGCAACGTTCGCGTAACGATCCTGAATATGAAATTTTAGATACAGGCGTTTTTAATGATAATGAATATTTTGATGTTCACATTACCTATGCCAAACAGGATTCACAGGATATTTTTATCAAAATAAATATACATAACCGCTCTTCAAAATCGGCTCCTGTTACGGTTTTGCCAACGCTGTGGTTTTATAACCGCTCCAGTAATCAAAGCCTGGAAGAGAATCCCGCTATCACCTATAAAAATCCTAATACGGTTAAGGCATCTCATCAAAGATTGGGAACCTACTATTTATATTTTCATCCTCCCGCGATGGCCTTATTTACCGATAATGAAACCAACTTAAAAAAAGTAACAGGGCAACCAAATCCCACTCCATTTGTAAAAGACGCTTTTCATAATGCGATCATCCATAAAAAAAATATTGCCCCTCTCAAAAAAAGAAATTATGGAACTAAATTTTCTCCGGTTTACGAATACAACCTGGAAGCGGGAGAATCAAAAACCATCTATCTGCGGCTTTCAGATAAAGAATCAGACAAGCCGTTTGAAGAAGGCTTTGAAAATATATTTTCAAGCCGTAAGGCTGAGGCGGATGAATTTTATAATGAGATCCTTCCCAATAATTCCCCCGTGGAATTAAAAAATATTCAGCGGCAATCACTTGCCGGAATGTTGTGGAGCAAACAATATTATCACTATGACGTAGAAAGATGGCTTACCACCAGCGACGGTATTACACCTGTTAATGACAACAAACTTTTCGGCAGAAATCATGATTGGAAACATTTGAAGAACCAGGATATTATTTTAATGCCTGATAAATGGGAGTATCCGTGGTATGCTGCCTGGGATCTTGCCTTTCATTGCATTCCGATGGCAATGCTTGATCCCGTATTTGCCAAGCATCAACTGTTGCTCATCATGCGGGAATGGTACATGAAACCCGATGGCCAGTTACCTGCGTATGAATGGCATTTCAGTGATGTAAATCCTCCTGTTCAGGCATGGGCAGCCCTCCAGGTTTATCGTATCGAGCAAGCCGCCACCGGTAAAAAAGATACCGCATTTTTAAAGAAAATTTTCCATAAACTCATTATCAACTTTACCTGGTGGATCAACCGAAAGGACGCAAGTGGCAACAATATCTTTCATGGAGGATTTCTTGGACTGGATAATATCGGCATATTCAACCGCAGTATTGAAATGCCGGGAAAGCACCGCCTGGAACAGGCAGATGGAACAAGCTGGATGGGGATGTACGCCCTCAACATGATGGATATGGCGCTTGAAATTGCTACTGAAGATCCAACTTTTGAAGATGCCGCAACCAAATTTTTTGAGCACTTTGTGTTAATTGCTGAAGCACTTAACCTGCATGGTTTGTGGAACGAAGATGACAAGTTCTTTTACGATACACTCGCTCTTTCCGAAGGCAGCCCAATACAACTGCGTATACAATCTATAGTTGGCCTTACTACGCTTTTTGCAGTTTCAACTATTCAAAAGAAAGTAAGAGACCAACTTCCGGATTTCAAAAAAAGAACCAATTGGTTTGAAAACTACCGAAAGAAAAACAACCGTTTCTGGCCTAATGAAGACCGGAAAGATGGCAACGATATTTTGTTATCGCTTGTACCTAAAGAAAGATTAAAAAATATCCTGGAGCACTTGCTTAATGAAGAAGAATTTCTTTCGCCCGGAGGAATTCGTGCTTTATCAAAATACCATGAAAAGAATCCATATGCTGTAACGATTGATAATGTGGAATATGGTATTCAATATGATCCAGGTGATTCTATTTCAAATCTATTCGGAGGAAACTCCAATTGGCGTGGGCCGGTTTGGATTCCGATCAATTATATCATCATCCAGGCCATAAGAAAGTATGGCGAATTTTATGGAGACGACCTTCTGGTGGAATGCCCTGTGGGTTCCGGAAACCAAATGAACCTGAGGCAGGTAGCGGACGAACTGGCCAAAAGAGTAATCACTTTATTCCAAAAAAATGATGAAAACAAAAGACCAATTTACGCAGAGTACAATTGGTTTTATCAACGGCCTGAAAACCAGCACCTCTTTTTATTCTTCGAATATTTTCATGGGAATAACGGTAAAGGACTCGGCGCAAGCCATCAAACCGGCTGGACCTCGCTGGTTGCCTGCCTGATAAGTGAACTGGCTAATAACAATGCATCCAGATAAGAACAGAACAAACTATTACTTCGTAGTAAACAAAGAAAAAAGGTATTTTTTTATTTGGTAAGAGATAAAAACTTTTTGTGCAATAAAAGCACCTGTGGTATCAACATTTGTTGTTCATCGTTAACGATGATGTAATCGCATAAAGCCATTTTTTCTTCTTCATCCATCTGCAGGTTTATACGCGCTTTTACCTGTTCAGCACTTATATTGCTCCTTTTCATGGTTCGTTCCATTCTCAAAGAAAGTGGTGAACTTACTCCAATAACTTTATCCAAAAACCGGTTGGAGCCACTTTCAAATATCAATGCCGCTTCCTTAATAAGGTAGGGCGAATTTTGCTTTTTCATCCATTCTTCTGCATCTTTGATCGTTGCCGGATGAACGATTGAATTCAATAAATCTGTTTTTTTAGGATCACTAAAAACCTGTTCAGACAAGTACTTCCGGTTTAACCTGCCATTTGTATAAGATTCTTTTCCGAAAGATTGAATGATCTTATCTTTCAACATTTCATCTTCAGCCATTAATCTTTTTGAAGCCGTATCTGAATCGTACACAGGAATGCCCAACACAGAAAATATGCGGGCAACAGTGCTTTTCCCACTGCCAATTCCTCCTGTGAGTCCTATTCGAAGCATGAGGGAATTCTGAATTAGGAATTTTGAATGCTGAATTTTGAACCGGCAATCTAAATTACTATTCTTCCAATTTTTATTTTATCGGCGCGGGAGTGCTCACTTTATTCAAGTTGGCAGTCATTTCCATACTTACAGCGCTTTTTTCCATTTTGATATAAGAACCGGGGTTTATTTCAAGCAAGAAAGTGCCATCGTCATTCATCTTGTTGATGGTGCCATGAATGCCGGCAATCGTAACGATTTTATCACCCTTCTGCAAATTTGCCATAAATGTTTTCTGTTGTTTTGCTTTTTTTGACTGTGGCCTTATCATAAATAACCAGAAGACAAGGATCATTAATCCTAAAAATACAAATTGAAATCCTCCGCCGCCCTGACCTTGCCCTAACATTAAAAATACCATTGCTAAATTCATGTTTTTTGTTTTGTTTACTGTGTTACCAGTGATTAGAAATTTATTGATTCAAGAAAAATTTACTTTTTTGCGTCCACTTCACCCTTTAGTTGCAAAACCGGAAAAGCCGGGTAAGCATTAGAAACTACGGTAATGGTTTTATAGGTAGGTCCCGGCCTGTCAGCACTATTAAAAACCACTTTTAAAGTTCCTGTTTCACCAGGTTTAACAGGCTCCTCTGGTTTTTCAGGTACGGTACAACCGCAACTGGCCCTGGCCGAAGCAATCACCAAAGGCTTTTTACCGGTGTTTACAAACCGATAATTGTAAACCACTTTTGTTCCTTCTGTTACCTTTCCAAAATCATACGTTGAATCGATTATTTCAACAGAAGTAGTATCATCAAAAAAATGACCATCCATATGGGCAAGGCTCATAGGGCCATTTTTTACACGCCTGATGTCGCAGGAATACAATGAGCCAACCAACAAAATTGCAAGCAACCATCTTTTCATGTCATATTTTTTCAAAGTGCAAAGGTATTATAAAGTGCTGTTTTTGTAATTCGTCTTATGGATTTTATTTTGAGTCAGCAATTCTTTATGAATGTTGTCTAAAATACCATTCACAAAATGTCCGCTTTGTTCGGTGCTGTATTCTTTTGCCAGATCGATATATTCGTTGATCGTAACTTTCGTCGGAATGGTTTCAAAATATAATAATTCGCAAACACCCATTTTTATCAGGATCATATCCAGCAATGCTATCCTTTCAGAATCCCAGTTTTTTAATTTCGGCTTTATAAGCCCGAGACAATATTCGTCTTTGTCTGTTACAGATTGCAAAAGATCTGTAGCAAATTTCATTTTTTCTTCGCCTACCATTTGTTCAAAATTGAACGTCGCAGGCTTATGTAAAAATTTTTCCATCAATACGATCATCATTTCGGCATCATCGTCCCAATGGATAAACTTTTCTTCGACCTCGCTCAGAAAATCTTCATTTTCGATCATGATCTCAGAGAAAATAATTTCAAAGATTTTCTTTTCTGATTTTTTATCGCGCGAAGGTTCGCTGATGTATTCTTTATATTCCGGTAAATTGATCAACTTTAAATAACTTTTCCTGATCAACTCATCATCTACCAAATATTTAGTTTTAAATTTTTCAACCGATTGCTGAAAAGAAGAATTTTCCATAATCGTCCATAGCAGTTCATTGCCTGCAATCTTGGTATTTACCTTCAGATCATTTTCTGTAGGAAGATATTTTTGTGATTTTTGTAACGCGTCTTTTTCTGAAAAACGGGCCACATCCAGCATATAATAAACGAGGAAAGTAAAAAGTTGCTGTGCGTTTTCCAGGTTCTTTTTGAGGATTTGTAATGGTTCTCCGGGACGGGTTTCTTTGTTCATCGATTCAACACTGTATAGTGTTTGCATCACTTTTACCCGGATATTTCTTCTGCTTAGCATTTTTAAGAACTTGATTTTCGGCTGCGAAGATAATATAGTTAGTTCAAAGTTTAGAGTTCAGAGTTTAGAGTTATAAGTTGTAAGTTTCCAATTCGTAATTCACTACTTCACCGCCTGAACGGTTCCGCTTCCTGCAATATGTATTTCCGGTGAAGTGGGATTGCCTCCGTAATAAACATCGCCGCTGCCACTTACACTCACCTTTAAACTTACACTGGCAAAAACATGTACATCAGAACTTCCTGAAACATGGATCACGGCATTCTCAGATTTTAAATTGGCGCATTTAACATCGCCGCTGCCACTCATTTTGCAATCGAAATCTTTTGTCATGCCAGAAAGGGTAACATTTCCCGATCCCGAACCGCTAACGATTATAGAAGGCGCATCCACTTCAACGTTAATATCTCCTGAGCCTGAAGTTCCTATCTCTATCTGATCAGAATTTTTAATTTCTCCCTTGCTGGTAATATCAGCAGAACCTGAAGAAACTATTTTTTCAATCGAAGGGGCTGTAACGAATACTTTTGCATGATCGTTCATCACGGAGTAACCAGCTTTATAATGGATATTTAAAACGCCATTATCAATTTCAGTAATCACATAGGGAAGTAGGTTTTCATCATTTTGAACAGTAAGTGCATAATGATCACCACTAAGGATTTCGACATCAATTGAACCCGAAGTTTTTACTTCAGAAATATTAGAGATGCTCCTGTTTTCTTCGCGCACATTCCCATTTCCGGAAATTGATGCGCAGGAAATAAATACAGTGGACGCAACCAGAATCAGAAGCAAATATTTCATAACATATTATTTAAGCTGTAGTAGAAAAGTATTATATAAAATTATCGAAATTTATTTTTTTAAACCCTGTTATTTTGTATTAGCGGTAGCTGCTGCCCCTTTTTGTATTTTATTTATAAAGTAATAATGAGGATAAATATATTTTTAAAATAAATTTGGCTTGTACTCGCAAACATTAAACTATTTACCTTCGCAGGCATGACCCAAAAAATTCTAATCCTTGATTTTGGCTCCCAATACACACAGTTGATCGCCAGGTCTGTAAGAGAAGCCAATGTTTATTGCGAAATAATACCTTACAACAAAGATTTCAAATATTCTCCTGAAATTAAAGGAGTGATTCTTTCCGGATCTCCTTTTTCTGTCAATGATGAAAACGCATTGATAATAGATGTGAAAGGCATCAATGAGAAAGTTCCTGTTCTCGGAATTTGTTATGGTGCTCAATTGGTTGCAAAAATGTATGGCGGCGTTGTAGAGAAAAGTGATAAACGCGAATATGGAAGATCGAAACTGCAAATACAAAAAGAGGATGAATTACTGAAAGATGTTAGAAACGATTCTGACGTATGGATGAGCCATAGTGATACCATTAAACAACTTCCGGAAGGCTTTGCCATAACCGCTTCTACGCACAACATTCCTGTTGCAGCTTTTTACAGTAAACAAACCAATAATCCCATTTTTGGTTTACAGTTTCACCCTGAAGTATATCATTCTGCTGAAGGTAAAAAAGTCATTAAAAACTTTTTGGTAAATATCTGTAAATGCAACCAGGATTGGACTCCTGCACATTTTATTAACGATACAGTTGCTGAAATCAAACAAATTATCGGCGATAAAAAAGTAATTATGGCCTTAAGCGGCGGCGTAGATTCTACAGTGGCAGCTACTTTAATTCATAAAGCCATTGGCACCAATCTTTATGGAATTTTTGTTGATAACGGCGTGCTTCGTAAAGACGAATTTGAACAGGTTTTGGAATCGTGCAAAAGCATCGGCTTGAATATTAGAGGCGTAGACGCAAAAGATCATTTTTATGCAAAGCTTGCGGGTAAAACAGATCCTGAAGAAAAAAGAAAAGCCATCGGTAATAGCTTTATAGAAATTTTTGATAAAGAAGCGCACCAACTCACCGGCATCGATTTTCTCGGCCAGGGAACCATTTATCCTGATGTGATCGAATCGGTTTCTGTTCACGGGCCTTCGGTAACTATCAAGTCGCACCACAATGTTGGCGGCCTTCCGGAGCGGATGAAATTAAAATTAATAGAACCGCTTCGTTTATTATTTAAAGACGAAGTGAGAAAGGTCGGTGCTGAATTGGGAATACCTTCTTCATTGCTTCAGCGGCATCCATTTCCCGGACCAGGCCTGGCAATAAGAATTCTGGGAGAAGTGACTGAAGAAAGAGTTCAATTACTGCAAAAAGCAGATGCGGTTTTTATTAATGCTTTGAAAAAATTTGACCTGTATGCAACTGTTTGGCAGGCAGGTGCTATCTTATTGCCGGTAAAAAGCGTAGGTGTAATGGGTGACGAGAGAACGTACGAATTTACAGTAGCCCTGCGCGCCGTAACTTCAGTAGATGGTATGACCGCCGATTGGGCACATCTCCCCTACGATTTTCTTGCGTATGTTTCGAACGAAATTATCAATAATATAAAAGGGATTAACCGCGTTGTGTACGATATCAGCAGCAAACCGCCGGCAACCATTGAATGGGAATAATGAGATGCAAAATAAAAGGCGGTTATGAATTTAAAATTATGAGGAAATACATTTTATTTTTTAGTTTTCTTGTTGGATTTGGAGGCATCCAAAATTCTTTTGCACAAATAAAATACACGCCTGTTTATAAAACGTACCGCGTTGCCATTATTGCTCCGCTTTACCTTGATTCTGTGTTTGCCGGTTACCACCTGAAGTCAGAAAATTCAATTCCGAAATATACCATTGGTGGTGCTGATTTTATTCAGGGAGCAGAGTTGGCTCTCGACACAATAAACCTTCATGCCCACCATGTAGAAGCTTTTATTTATGATTCCAAATCTGTTGCGCAACCTGTAACCACATTAATAAGTAGTGGAAAATTAGATAACATCGACCTGATTATCGGCTCAGTTAAAGAGCCTGAGTACGACCAACTGGCGAAGTTTGCCTTTCAAAAAAACATCCCTTTTATTTCTGCCACCTATCCCAATGATGGCGGCATCAGGCAAAACCCTGATTTACTGATCGTCAATTCTACTTTAAAAACCCATTGCGAAGGCATCTTCAGCTACATTTTGCAAAAACATGGCGGCGATCATATTTACATTGTTCATAAGAAAAATGACAACCGGATAGATAACTACTTTAAAGAGATCAATTTTGTAGATGGAAAGCCACTGCTAAATATTAAGGAGATTGTGCTGGACAGTTCCATATCTTCAAACGGGTTAAGATACCTGATCGATACCACCAAACCCGTCGTGATTATTGGCGCCAGCCTTAACCAGACTTTTTCTAAGAAACTGGCAGATGCCTGCTACCCGATTGCGCTAATCAACCAGGTGTCTTTGATCGGCATGCCCAACTGGGATGGGTTTGCCTGCTGGTACAATAATACTTATATGGGCTTCCCCATCCGCTTCACCACGCCGCATTACCTTGCAAAAGACAACACCTTCGGAAAATACCTGTACGATAAATATCTTCAATTATACAACATAGCTCCAAGTGAAATGGTAGAAAAAGGTTTTGGTATCACTTATAATTTTACTTCTATTTTAATCAATCATCCGGGATTTTTTATGCAAAACATAAACGACACTACGTATGCTCCTTTCCATGATTTTAATTTCCGTCCCGTTTATTTTGGAAAAACTCCACAGCCTGATTATTATGAAAACAAACACCTCTTCATTATGCAAATATTAAATGGAGAAATAGAGAGAGAATGGTGATTAACCGAGACTGGCACCAAATTACTCTTTACCTCTTCTGTAACGTTAGGATATTAAGAAAATGATTACATATTTACTTCCTAACTTTTTCCCTTTTATATTTTATGTTTGCGACAAAGGCAATTCTTACATATGCCTCCTCGCGAATCGAAATCAAAAATAAAAACCAGTGTTATTCATTCGTTTACTGCCTCAATCTGCAAGATCAGATTGGCATGATGGTTATTATTCTTTTTAAATAAATTGAAGAAAGTTTTCTTTATTACCCTTGTTTTTCTAACATACATCTCCACTATCAATTCCAAAATATTTTTCGGATTTGCAAACCATCCTTTATCATTTTTCGTAACTGTAAAAAGGAAATCAATAAAATAAGCATTTTAATCAAAAAACTATTATTATGAAAGACGAAAAAAGTAAAAAGTTATTCAAAAGAATCATGATGGTGTTTGGTTTTCTCACCATTGTTTTAGCGATACATATTTATTGGGTTACCAGGCCTAAAGCTCCCGATCCTCACACCATAGTAATGGCAAGAATTGATATAAAAAATTCTTTAAACCAGGACGATGCCAATAAAATAAAAACATGGCTTTATCAACAAAAAGGAGTTAACCACGTAATGGTAAATCCTAAAACACAAATAGCCCTATTTACTTTTTATCCTGCAAAAGCTTCAGGAGATCATATCGTATATAATTTTCAAACTTCCTTTAACTACGATGCGAAAAGATATGTTCCTACAAAAGAAGAAATAGCAAATGGTTGCCCGGCATTGCCTCCAAGTATTACTCAAAAAATTTCATCATTTATTAAACACAATCTATAAACACAGTTTTTAAACATTTATCTTAAAATCTCTAAAACAAAAAAAAATGAAAAATTTAATCATCGTCTCTATCATCACGCTATGCTTTTCGACATTGATTTTTGAATCATGTAAGAAAAAAGACACCCCAGCACCAGCAGCGCAACCTACTTTATATGATTCCCTTGGCGGTTCAGCAATGGTGGCAGATCCTGCAAATTCGGGAACACAAATTGAGAAAGGAAGGTTGCTGATCCGTAATATTATTGACAGCACTATTTTTGTTATTGCCGGCGACACAGCTATCAACGGGCATTTCACCGTATTGTTATCAGAAGTAGGAAATGGAAACTTAAGCGGCTTCCAGGAACTTAGCAAAAACCTTACTGATTTTGTAGCTGTGGGAACAGGAGCAAAAGATTATGTATATACCGGACTGGATATGGTTACTGCGCATAACCCTGCCACTAACCCACGCATGAATGACAAAGCTGATAACAGTGATATGGATGCATTTGAAAAAGATCTGTTCGCAGGAGCTGCCAAAGCAGGCGTTCCGGCCTCAACACCCGCTTTAATTAGTGTAGGTAAAATTGTCGAATCATTAAGAAGCAAAATAGTTCAGAATTAAAATTGAATTTTCAGTTTTTCGAAAAAGACCTTCCGGAAATATAAGGTAGGTCTTTTCGAAAAAATCCTCTCTACTTCCCTTTATCATTTATAATTTTAAAAAAAAAGAATGAGCTCCAATAAAGCATATTCATCAGAAGAGTTTTTTGTGGTAGGCATAAGTTATAAAAATACAGATGCTGCTACAAGAGGACAATTTTCCATCTCTTATAAACAATACGAATCAATTTTAGAATTGGCGCCTTCTTTTGGTGTGGAAGAAATGTTTGTCCTCTCAACATGCAACAGGACTGAGATTTATGGATTTGCTAAAGAGGCTTCTTCATTAATAGAATTGTTGTACAGCCAGGCCAGCGGCGATTTTGAACTTCTTTTGCAAATGGCTTACATAAAAAAAGGGAAGGAAGCCATACGCCATTTATATGATGTAGGCTGCGGATTGGATTCTCAAATACTGGGCGATTATGAAATCGTAAGCCAGTTAAAACAAGCGGTTAATTTTTCCAGGGATCATAAATTGATGGGGGCATTTTTGGAAAGATTAGTGAGTAGTGTTTTTCAGTCATCAAAAAAAATTAAAACTTATACCAAATTAAGCAGTGGTTCTGTATCTGTGTCATTCTCTGCAGCGCGGTACATTAAAGAAAAAACAAACTTTAATGGCAAAAGTAAAATCCTGGTTTTAGGAGCCGGCAAAATCGGACGCAACACCTGCAAAAATCTGCTCAGTAATTTCGAACCTGAAAATATAACTGTCATCAACCGATCAATTGATAAAGCAATCAATCTTTCCACAGAATTAAATATTAATTACGCTGCCAGCGAACATCTTGCTTCACAATTAATTATTTCAGATATAATAATAGTAGCTACTAACTCTATAGAACCGGTTGTTTTAAAATCAAACCTGGTAAATAAAGGAAAAAAAATCATTATAGATTTATCTATGCCAAGCAATGTTGGACCAGGTGTAAATGATTTGCCAAATATAAAAGTGATTCATGTAGATCAAATCTCGAAATTAAAAGATGACAATTTAAAAAAGCGTGCTGCTGAAGTACCAAAAGCAAAAAAGATTATTGCTGTTCAAATACAGGAATTTATGCAATGGCACGAAATGCGCAAACAAATACCGGTACTAAAATCTATTAAATCAAAATTGAAAAAGATCAATCAGTTTACAATTTTTAATAACGATCCAAAACTAAATGAATCTAAAAAAGAATCTGATACAAAAAGAATCCAGAACGTTATTAACAGCATAGCTGTAAAGATGTTAGGAAGCGATCACAAAGGTTGCCATTACATAGAAGCTATTAACCAGTTTATTATGGCGGATGCAAGCTGAATTGAAAGAGCATTTATCACTTCTATTAATCGATCAAAAATAAAAATCTGACTTATTTCTTCGTTTACTATATACCGCTAGTAATTTTAATCACGTTAGAAAAGATGTAAAAGCGAACAGCTAAATCTCCGGTAGGCATCCTCACTAATCGAAATCAAAAATAAAAATTGACTCAATTTCTTCGTTTGCTGTATTTTTAGGATGATTGTTGTACATTCCTGAACTGGAAGGCAACAATACAACACAATGCCCTGAACATTATCATTAAAACCATGAACGACTCTTTACTCTTAACAGAATTTAGACGCATAGTTGAATTCCCGGACAAAGATTTTTTGAAACTCATGCCCTTGATTGAAATGATTGATGTGAAGAAGAATGAATATTTATTTAAAGAAGGGGATATTTCCAGAAAAGTTTATTTCATTGAGAAAGGATGCCTGCGTCAATACCTTATTAATAGCAATGGAGAAGAAAGAAATATCTATTTTAAAGTTGAAAATGGTTGGTGCAGTGAGCTGGTAAGCTTTTTAAATAATACTCCAACAGAATTAAATCTACAAGCTCTTGAAGACAGTAAGCTTTTGGCAATAAATCAAAAGAACTGGATATATACTGTTACAAATATTGCGCCCTTTACCATGTATTTTATCAAGGCACAGCAGGAAACAAATTACATGCTAAAAAAACGATTAGGAGAAGCCACCATTGAAACTCCCGAAGAGAAATATATACGGTTTCTCAACGAGGAACCCCAACTCCTTCTGCGTTTACCTTTGTTCCAAATTGCAGCTTACTTAGGAATGACACCCGAAACACTAAGCCGGGTTCGAAAAAAAATAGTCGCCAAATAATTTCTTGATTCAAATCAAAGCCTTTGTTTGTTTATGTAATTAGCTTGCTCATAAATTAAAAACTATTATGAAAAAAGAAACAATCAGAGTTGGGCAGGTAACAATTGATTTCCTGCTGGAAACAGCCGATAGCAATGGCTCGGTAGCGATGTTTGAATTTACTGTCCCCGTGGGCGCTAAAGTACCTATTCCTCATTATCATGAACATTATGATGAAACGATTTATGGATTAGAAGGAGTAATTACATTTACTGTTGAAGGCACCCCGGTTGATATTGCACAGGGTGAATCTTATTTTATTCCCCGCGGTGCAGTACACGGATTTGATAATCTAAGGCAAGAGAATGCCAAGGCTTTGGCAGTAATTACTCCAGCCCTTATTGGGCCAAACTTCTTTAAAGAGTGTGCTGAAATTGTAAATGCAGGCGGGCCTCCTGATATTGAAAAACTAAAGATAGTAATGACCAGGTATGGTTTGATTCCTGTGTTACCAAAATAGCAAATGTTCTAATTTCACAGGAGTGAGATTTTCATTTCTCTCTTACTCTAAGAAAACTGTAAATTCAAAATTTAAAACTCAATTTCAAAAAAGATTATTATGCCAACAAAATTCAAATTTAGTTCACTAAGATTATTTACTTATTTTATTATTACTACAGTATTCATCGCAACCTTTATCTCTTGCAGCAAAAAAGATATAAAAAGCTTAACATTACAAAATGACAGCTTTGCAATGAACGATAATGCAACAATTGTAATGCCTGATGCAGGGGCTGGCCTTGCAGACAGGAAGTCTGCTTCAGAAATATCTTCTTTAAAGTACAATACTTTTTATGGTCCCCAGGTGCAAATGGGTAATGGACATATAAGGTCATGGATCAATATAGCTCATGATGGTAAACCATTGGCAATTGGGGTTGAAATGACTGATGGCGCCTTACAGGGCCTTACACAGGATCCAACAAATTTTGCTGCCAGCACCTTCACATTAAAGTTGCACCAAAAAGCAAAAAGCGTAACTCCATTTGATCATATTGTAATTGATTGGAATCCCCAGGGTCATGAGCCTGCACATGTATATGACATCCCTCATTTTGATTTTCATTTTTATAAAATATCATTGGCCGCGCAATTAGCCATTCCACCTTATACAGTTGATTCTGCTGCATTTAAAAATGATCCTCCCGCAGGGTATATGCCTCCGCTATACCTTCATATACCCGGTGGTGTTCCCCAAATGGGTGCCCATTGGGTAGACCTTCTTTCACCGGAGTTTCATGGGCAGTTATTTACAAAAACATTTATTTATGGTAGCTACAATGGTCATGTAATTTTTGATGAACCAATGATTACTATGGCCATTTTGGAAAGTGGAAATACTATTCATGAAGATATCAGGCAGCCCCAATATTTTGATCCGGCTAATACCTACTACCCTACACGATATAATATTTGGAAAGACAATTCTAATAACATGCATTATGTAAGTTTGGATATGATGGTTTTGAGATAAACAATCCCTTAACCAGTCCTCGTTTACAAACCGGGGACTGGTTAAGGAAAAAAGAGTCACTCCTTCATCTGTTTATTGCACCAGTATTTATTGTCCATAACGCTTTTTTAGTAACCTCATGATCCAGGCATTAACTTCCCATTGGTCACTTACAGGTTTGCCGGTTGTTGAGTCTGGAACCATGTAGGGAAAAGGGCCGAATTCGGGAGTGATACTGAGAGGCAAATTCTGTTTTCGTTTCAAATTCACTACCCTGCCCCACCAGCCAAGGTGTTTTTCAAGCGCCTCCTCCCATGTAGAAACTCTTGGGTCAGGAACCTGTGGTCCTTCGGTATAGCCTACGCGCGCATGAACATGATCAGTCCTTGTGATCGCCAATTCAACAGCATCTTCAAAATCCTCCAGGAAAGATTCTGAAACGCACACCCAATGAGAAATGTCCAATGTCAGGCGCAGTCCGGGTAATCTTTTAAGATAATCTTTTGTAATATGCGCAGCAAAAGCAAACTTGCCACGGTGGGTTTCATGTAAGATATTCATACCGCTTGCTGCAGCGGTTTCAATTAATCGCGTATTCTCTTCCGGCGAAAAAAAATCTCTGCCTGTTTGTGAATTCACCTTAACCCAAGGGTACTTTTTAATTTTCTTCAACCACAGTTCATAAAGATTTAAATGGCTTGAAAACTTCGGTTCCACCGTATCGTAATGCTGAGCAATCAATGAAAGGCCATATTTTTCAGCAGCATTCCATAACTCATCCAATTCCTCAGAGGTAGTGGAAGCCGCTATTCCATATTCAATGCCATCATATCCTTCAGCCTTTACCTTTTGGCAAAAATCGGCCCAGTTGATGTGCTCACTACCCCACCGGGTACAAAAGTATTGAATTGGTATAGCCATATTCCTGTTTTTCTTTTGAGAAGAGCTGTTTCGATATTGCTCCTAATCAGCTCACTCCTATGCTCGTGCCCTCGCAAATCAAAATCAAAAATAAAAATCGGGGTTATTTCTTTATTTACTATAATCAATCATCGGCATCCTTCCGATCTCCCTTCGGTAAAGTAAGTTGCTTAGGATAAGGCGTATTTCCTTTTGAAGCAAACCAAAGAATCCGGTTTAGTAAATCATCATTGCCTCCGTCAATATGAGCAAATTCAGGAAGCATTGAAAATTGTGCAAACTTTTTCGCCTTACCGCTTAAGGAAGCAGTGCCCTTATTCATTTCATTTAACGGAACATTATTTTTTACAAAAGAAAACGAATGTTTATTGCTGGCAGTTGAAAAACAATCAAACATCGGCAAGGCGGTGGCATCCATAATATTCATCGGGGGCAAACCCAAAATTTGTTCAATGGTGCGAACCACGCAGGTTTGGTTATAATTGGTATGAACCGTTTTTTGTAAATGAGAATACGGGCTGATAACAAATCCTGTAGTACGATAGGCAGAAACATGATCCCATCCATCCTGCGAATCATCTTCTGAAACAAAAACAACGGTTGAATCCCAAAACCGGCTTTTGGTAACCGCTTCAATGATACGGCCCAATGCCAAATCGTTGTCTGCAACCATTGCTCTTGGTGTTGGAAATCCAGGTGCCATTCCGGCAGTATGATCGTTCGGCAATGCCATTACCATCAATTGAGGCAACTGATCTCCAGGCTTTTTTTCCGCTTCCTTCAATTCATTTATAAAAGCATCCGCACGCATCTGGTCATTAAAATTATGGCCGTCATAACAAGGATACGTTTGCGACATGATTGGTTTCACTCTTGAAATAGTGGTCACGTTGGTAAAATCGGTTTGCTTTCCGGCAAGATAATTTTGATAGATGCTTGTCCAGTTTAGGCTTCCATTAAATTCGGGCACACAGGCTTCGCCATAAATTCTGACCGTTTTTCCATGATCCAATGCATTGTTCCAGATAAAACCATTTTTATTGTAAACCATTGCATCGTATAGCACATGCGGGTAACTACGAAACCATGCACGGACATTCTTTTCAATATAATCAGTAACGATTGCTGCATCTGCCCATGAATGTCCTTCAGCAGAAGATTTTCCTGAAGCATAATAATTATCAAGCAGCAAATATTGTTTGGCGAGTTTATGCTGGTTGGGCGTAACATTATTTCCGTAAATACATAAAGATGGTTGACCGTCTCCTTCTTTCATATCACCCAATACCTGGTCGTACGTGCGATTTTCCTTTATAATATAAAGTACATGTTTAAAAACAGAAGGTTCACCAATCCTTTCCGGAACCGGCTTTGGCGCAATTCCATCCCGTGGTAAAAGCCCGGTGATTTTTGTACGGAACAAAAGGTTTGACTCTATTACTTTTTTAGTATAAGCATCTAAATCATTGGAAGAAGGCAGAGGAATTATAGAGATGGTCGCTTCCTCGTGATGTGCGTTATAACTATTATTAATTTCTGTCCTTGCCCCCTCGCCTTCAAGATTGGCCACATACAATGAATTTCCATGTAACGCCAAGCCTGCCGGATACGCTTCCGTTGGAATAAATCCTTTCACTTTTACATTTTCTTCACCAGCAGACGAAGAAATTTCGCCAATATTTACAACCGCAACCGCATTGTCCATTCCATTTGAAACATACAAGGTTTTTCCGTCTTCACTCAAAGCAAGAGCATTCGGTGAATCACCGATATAATGATTTTCTTCGGGGTTCAATCTTACAGAAACTGAATCTATTACCTTATCACTTTGCGTATCGATCACTGAAACATTATCACTGTTTCCGTTTGAAACATACACCAACTTTCCATCCTTACTGCTGATGATCGCGTTGGGATGGAGCCCCACTTCAACCTCTTTTTCTGCATTACCTGTTTTTAAGTCAATAATACTTATCGTTCCCTCTAAAGTGGCGCCTGTTCTGTGATCTACATACACTTCTCCGTAAGGAATGCCTGCAGTCTCCTTTGCTTTATCAGTCGGAACCGGGCCGGCCCAATTGGTAACATAAGCTTTTGATCCGGCAAGCGCAATACCAAAAGGCGCCATTCCTGTGGCTGTTGTCCAGATGATTTTTTTATCGGCCAGCCTTAGTTTTTGAAGTTGATTGTTTCCGTTTAAAACCACGTACAAATATTTTTGCCCGTCTTCCTCATTAATGGCAATATCGTTTGGCAATGACAATGGTGCCGGCGCTGCTGCTTCAAACGAAATCGAATCTTTAATCACTGCTTTTTCACCATCCCAAACTGCATCGAGGATTAGGGAAACTTCTTTATATGGATTCGCTGCTCCCCAAAGAAGGTGCTCTCCTGTTTCATCCCGGTATGATTTTAATCCTGAATAGGTACTCATCAACCCGCTGTATTCTCCTGCATAATCAAGATGAAATAATAGTTTATTTTGTTTTACATCAATAAAAGCCACGCCATACCTGTCTTCTACGGCCAACACATTTCCGTCAGGAAGCATCACGCAATCAAGACTATGATTTTCCCGTGCCATATTCCCAAAACGAATTACCGTTCCTGCGGGATCAATAAAACGATTGTAAGGCATCAGGATAGAACTGTTGTCGACCGCTAATGTGGTATCATCATAGCTGCTGTGATACGCTTCGCCTGATACAACCGAAGTAACTATCGATTTAGCAATCTTAGATGTCTTACAGGAAACAAAAAACATCAACGAAATAAGGGCAAGTATTTTGAATGAAATTCGCATATCAGTTTTAATTAAAAGACTGGAATTTTAGGAAAAATTTTAATTGGTTTTTATAACCAGAAAACTCAGGCAAAGGAAAGCAAATAAATCACTTCCCGTTATTATTTTTTGACTAATTACATTTAATTTTTTTCAAAGCGTTGGTAAATATCCTTTCGCTAATTGTGTAAATGTTTCAACCTGGTTTGCTTTCCATATTTCATTATGGTTTAATTCTTTCATCATAATATCAGCCACTTTTGGGGCCAATAAAATGGCAAGTCGCGCATCGGTAAATAGTACTCTTATCCGCCGGGCAAGCACATCTTCCACCGTTCGCGCCATTTCATTACGAACGGCCCAAATTACCTGCGCCACTTTTATATGGGTTTCTTTACTCAGAGGTTGTGTAAAGTATTCATTTTCTTCTTCCAGCATTTCAATTTCAATTTTATCTGAACCATAAAAAGATAATGAGCCTGGTTTGTTTGCTTCCATTGAATATCCATGAATTTTTACATTTTCTGTGGATCCGCTTTTTGCAGAAAGAAGTTGGTGATTCATGATCTTATTCATAGCATCTTCCGCCATTTTTCGATAAGTAGTCCATTTGCCGCCGATCACCGAAACCAGTCCACTTTCTGAAATAATAACTTTATGACTCCTTGAAATCTCTTTTGTTTTTGCTGTCTCATCACCGTTAGCCGCTAACGGTCTTAACCCCGCGAAAACACTTAACACATTTTTTCTTGTGGGAATTTCAGATAAATAACTTGCAGCAGTTTTCAATACGAATTCTACCTCACTTTCAAGTGCCCTCGGTTCGGGAGAAGGGATTTTTAAAGGGGTATCTGTTGTACCAACAAGAACCTTATCGTGCCACGGAATAGCAAACAGCACCCGCCCATCATCTGTATGAGGAATCATAATTGAGTCACCCGATTGCAGAAATGATCCATCTAAAACTAAATGGATTCCCTGGCTGGGCCTGATGAGCGGCTTAGATTCAGGCTGGTCCATTTTTAAAATATCATCAGCAAAAACCCCGGTAGCATTCACGACTACTTTTGATTTTACCTCAACTATTTCCTGCGTTTCTTTATCCATTATTGTTGCTCCGCAAATCTTTTGACCTTCATTTTTTAATAGAGATATTACCCTGCAATAATTAATAACCACTGCTCCTTTTTCAACAACCGTTTGCGCCAGGTTCAAAGCAAGCCGTGCATCATCAAAGATGCCGTCATGGTATAAAACACCGCATTTTAAAGAAGCTTTTTTTATGGTAGGTAATCTTTTTTCAACTTCTTTTCTAAAAATCAATTTTGATTTTCCAATACTTTTATTCCCCGCAAGCCAATCGTACATTTTCAGTCCCACAGCATAAAAAAAACCTTTTGCCCATGAAAAGCACGGAATAACAAAAGACTCATTTTTGGCAAGATGAGGTGCATTTTTAAGAAGAAACCCTCTTTCTTTTAAAGCTTCTTTTACAAGGCTAATATTGCCCTGTGCCAGGTAACGCACGCCGCCATGAACGAGTTTGGTACTTCTGCCCGAAGTTGCTTTTGCAAAATCATCCTGCTCTACCAACAAGGTTTTAAAACCCCGCACCGTTGCATCTACCGCAATCCCCAAACCTGTAGCTCCTCCACCAATAATCAGGATATCCCATTCCTCAGTTTCTTTTAAAGATTTGATAAGTAGGTCTCTGTTGAAAAAATTCATTTAACGGTGTTTATTTTTTTCTCTAAATAATAAAAAAAAGCACTTCGCGGAAAATTACTAATTTGCTTTCTAATTATTTATTTTGATTCCTTTTATTTCGAAAAAGAAATTGACAGAATAAGTTTCTTTACTAACGGTTTGCTTGATACTTAATCTACAGAAATTTAGAAGGAATATTTTCGAACCTATAACTGCAGGAATGAAAAAGTATATACTCACGCTTGACCAGGGAACCACAAGCTCACGTGCCATTCTTTTTAATGAAAGTGGTAAAATCGTTTCTTTGGCGCAAAAAGAATTTAAACAAATTTATCCGCAACCCGGTTGGGTGGAACACGATCCGATGGAAATCTGGTCTTCACAGGCTTCAGTAATTACAGAAGCTATTTTAAAAGAGAAAATAAAACCTGACGAAATAGCGGCTATCGGTATTACCAATCAAAGAGAAACGACAGTTGTTTGGGATAAAGAAACCGGCAAACCGGTTTACGATGCTATCGTTTGGCAGGATCGCAGAACTTCAGCACAATGCGATCTGCTCAAAGAAAAAAATCTAGATACTATTATCCGCGAAAAGACCGGTTTGGTATTGGACGCTTACTTTTCTGCCACAAAAATTCAATGGATATTGAACCACGTGGAAGGTGCACGGGACAAAGCGCTACAGGGAAAACTGGCTTTCGGAACCATTGATTCGTGGCTCATCTGGAACTTAACAGAAGGCCAATTACACATAACGGATGTTAGCAACGCTTCCCGCACAATGCTTTATAATATCAACACTTTATCATGGGATGAAGAGTTACTGGATATCTTTCAAATTCCCAAAAGTATGCTTCCCGAAGTGAAATCTTCAAGTGAAGTGTATGGTGAAAGTTCAGGGCAATTGTTAGGTACCAAAGTTCCAATTGCCGGAATTGCGGGTGACCAGCAGGCGGCGTTGTTTGGGCACATGTGTAACCAACCGGGCATGGTAAAAAATACTTATGGCACCGGATGTTTTATGCTGATGAACATTGGCAACAAACCCATCCTTTCAAAAAATAATTTGATTACAACCATCGCATGGAAAATCGGCGACAAAGTTGAATACGCTTTTGAAGGAAGTATTTTTATTGCAGGCGCGGTGGTTCAATGGCTGCGCGATGAATTAAAAATAATTTCATCTGCTGCTGAAATTGAAGAACTCGCTTCTGAAGTTGCCGACAGCGGCGGCGTTTATATCGTTCCTGCTTTTGCAGGTATGGGAGCACCACACTGGAACCAATATGCACGGGGAAGTATTTTTGGAATTACGCGTGGAACGAACCGAAGCCACATTGCAAGAGCCGCACTGGAAAGTATTGCCTTCCAGACGATGGAAGTATTAAAAGCGATGGAATCTGACTCAGGGATTACCATTGCTGAATTAAGAGTTGACGGTGGCGCTACACAAAACAATCTCTTGTTGCAATTCCAGTCTGACATTCTCAAAACATCAGTTGTGCGCCCGGAAGTGACTGAAATTACTGCTATCGGTGCCGCTTATCTTGCCGGACTTGCAGTTGGCTTTTGGAAAAACATAGAGCAGTTGCAACAGCAATGGAAAATTAACCGGAGCTATCAGCCTTCAGAAGATGACAAACAAGCTCAAATAAAAAGCTGGTACCGTGCTGTGGAAGCCACCAAATTTTGGGCTGATTCAGATAAAAAATAATCACCAACTCATAAACTAAAGCAAAACGAATGAACCCGATTATTGCAGAATTCATTGGAACAATGATATTGATTCTTTTGGGAAACGGTGTAGTGGCTAACGTGGTTTTAAAAGATACGAAAGGAAACAATTCCGGCTGGATGGTGATCACTACCGGGTGGGCTTTGGCAGTTTTTACAGGTGTGGTAATTGCCGGCCCCTACAGCGGCGCACACCTGAATCCAGCGGTAACACTTGGTTTGGCAATCGCAGGAAAATTTGCATGGTCAAGGGTTCCTATGTTTATCATCGCTCAATTGCTCGGCGCTATGCTCGGTTCATTTTTGG
This sequence comes from Bacteroidota bacterium, assembly GCA_028876495.1. Lineage (GTDB taxonomy): Bacteria > Bacteroidota > Bacteroidia > Chitinophagales > Chitinophagaceae > Ginsengibacter. The sequence continues at coordinate 141,586 of JAGWRO010000062.1, read as the reverse complement.
TTTGGGTAATGTATAAAGATCATTTCGTAGCTACAAAAGAGGCAGGTTTAAAATGCGCTGCATTCTACACAGCACCTGCCATAAAAAACAGCAGGCTTAATTTTATCAGCGAGCTTTTGGGAACTTTCGTTTTACTGCTGGCGGTGTTTTACATCACCAACGGAGAATTAGGAAAAGAAAAAACGCCCGTGGGATTAGGTTCTATCGGGGCAATACCGGTTGCTTTTATTGTTTGGGCAATCGGACTTTCCCTGGGCGGCACTACTGGTTATGCGATCAATCCTGCAAGAGATATCGGGCCCAGAATTGTTCATTCGATTTTGCCAATAAAAAACAAAGATAAAAACGACTGGAAATATGCATGGATACCCATTTCCGGGCCAATTGCAGGAGCGGCGATCGCTGCTGTTTTGTATCTAATATTGAACAGTTAGAATTAAAATTTGGACTAAAAGTTTGTTTACTGTCTAATCTTTTAAGTATATTCCTCCAGGTCCTCTTTTTCTTCCTTTATACCCAATGCTATATGGTTGTATTTCAAAACGCTGCCAGCAAAAAAAACTGCTGACTCAAAATCTTCTTTTCACATCTTAGTAAACTCTCAGGATTAATATACCTCATCTGCAAAAATTTCATACCACCAATAAAAGAGGCAACTCTTTTGCAAAAGTTTTCGATTACATAGCAGAAACACGATAAAATTTTATTGTACTACCGGTCAACTTTTTTAAACAAAAATTAAATCATGAAAACAAAATATTTTGCAATCTTTATTGCAACTGGGTTATCAATTGCATTTTTCTCCTGTTCAAAATCTAAAACCTACTCAACAGGCGGTGGTGGCAATAACAACAATCCAAACAGCATCGCAATTTCAGGCATGGCTTTCCCTGCAACAACAACGGTGAAAGTGGGAAGCACCGTTACCTGGACAAATAATGATCCAATGGCGCACACTGTTACGTCGGATGATGGAGTAAGTTTCAACAGTGGCTCTATAGAATACGGCAAGTCATTTTCATACACCGCTAATACAGTAGGCTCCTTTGCCTATCACTGTAATTTTCATGCAACCATGAAAGCTACGCTTGTTGTTACACAATAGTTTTTTCGTTTTAGAGTCCTGGCAATAATTATTAACGTGTCCCTCAATCTCATGGATTGGAAAACTGCCGGGTGTCATTATGAGCCCGGCTTTTCAAAATAAAAATTACTGGCCATGCGAAAGAAGCTCCTGATCAATATTATCCTGTTCACCATTATGGCATTTTCAACAGTGGCATTCATTGGCTTTATTATTTGGAACAAACCTCATCGAAATATAAAAGATGCCACTGCTGTAGAAATCAATGCTGTTGATCTTTACAGGGCACTATCACATGATAGCACAAAAACGAAATCTCTCTTTGTGAATAAAATAGTTGCAGTTATTGGCAAAGTAAAACAAATTCAGAAAAACCGCGAGGGAGCGCAGGTGATCTTGTTACAAACCCATATTCCAGATGCTTCTGTTAATTGCACGATGGAAGAAAACAGTACGAAAATTAAAGCCGGTGATACTATTGAAATAAAAGGAATATGCATTGGCTACATCAGCACGGATGAAGACTTAGGATTGCCGGGGGATGTTTTTTTGACGAGATGTTACACAACATTTTAAAACTTTCAAATGAAAAGAAATCTTTTTTCATTCATTCTCTTTTTATTCGTTTTACAACAAGCAAACGGCCAGCTTTATTACACCAAAAACGGAAGTATTTCCTTTTTTTCAAAAAGCCCGTTACAGGATATTGAAGCCGACAACAACCAGGTGATAAGTGTTTTAAATATCCAAAGCGGGCAAATTGAATTTTCCTTACTCAACAATGCGTTTCATTTTCCGAAAGCTAAAATGGAAGAAGACTTCAATGAGAATTATATCGAAAGTGATACATATCCACGCTCCTCTTTTAAGGGAACTTTGATCAACATTAATAAAGTCGATTTTACTAAAGATGGCAATTACCCGGTGATGGTAAAAGGTGATCTCACCATTCATGGAATCACTAAAAATATAACCGCAAATGGCGCAATCATTATCAGCAAAGCAACAATTTCAGCCTATTCTTCTTTTACTGTTTTTGTAAAGGATTACGACATAAAAATTCCTACAATTGTCTCCAATAAAATTTCAGAGAAAATTCAAATTAAGATCAACTGCAGTTATCAAAAAAAATAAATTCTCCATTTATAAAACTCATACTTATGCGATTCCCTCCTATATTGGCAATCATCGCCTTGTCAAGTTTGTCTTCCGCAGCATTTGCCCAGGATTCTACAGAACTGCTCAGGGAATTGATTCATGAATCGGAAATAAATAAGACGAATTACATAGAAAATACTTTTAAATACACTCGTGTGGTTGATGGACATTCAATTGTAAATCTGCCGGCACACGTACTGGATGTAAGAATTTCACACCGGTTCGATCCGATCAATAGCGGACTTTATAATTTTTTAGGGCTGGATGCTGCAGTAATGAGGTTAGGTTTTGATTATGGCATTACGAACAACATTATGATTGGTGCGGGCCATTCTGTTTATCAAAAAACGTATGATGCCTTTTTCAAAATCAGGCTGCTAAAACAATCCACAGGAGAAGTAAATATGCCTCTTAGTTTATCATTTGTCCCGACGATCGCCATTAATACTTTAAAACAATTTAATGCGGAAAAAACATTGTTCAGCGACCGGGTTTCATGGGTTATGCAATTACTGATTGCTAAAAAGTTTTCTGAAAAATTTTCTCTGCAACTGATGCCCACCTTTATTCATGCAGACAAAATTTCTTTTGCACATGTTGATCTGAATATTGCTGCTATTGGATTTGCTGCGACAAGAAGGATTTCTAAAAGATTAAATATTAATGGTGAATATTATTATCGGCTGAATGATAATGGAAGTGCAGCACATAACGTTTTGTCTTTTGGAATTGATCTTGGAACGGGAGGTCACGTTTTCCAATTGCATTTCACCAATTCCATCGGCATGACCGAAAAGTCATTTATTTCAGAAACTACCAACCAGTGGGAAGATGGGAATATATTGTTCGGTTTCAATATTTCAAGGGTTTTTCAGTTAAAGAAAAAACACTATTAATTTATAAATGTAGTAATTAAATTATTCAGATTTCTTATTTCGCTTTCTTCAAAAAAGGTTTTGCTTTTACAGTAAACAAAATTCCTCCGCTATTTAGTTTTACTTTTCCTGCTCCTATGCCTGTAAGCGGTAAATCGATATAAGGCTGTACTGCCAATGAAAAGCGTTTGTTTAGAAAATATTGATACCCTGCTGAAAGATTTAATATAGAAAAGAAATGTTCGTTTTGATTCTTAATTGTCCAGTCTTTATTGTACACCTGCCCTCCCGGCGTTTTGTAAACGTAATCATAACTTTCCTTTTTCATCAGGTAAGATGAAAGTCCTGCAGATACAAACCAATTATGTTTTCCTTTTTGATTAAAGTAATAATCAATATTCAAAGGAAGGTCAATGACGTTACAGTTGGCATTAATCTTTTCAAGATAATTATAGTTCCCACCAGGCAGATTGTATTGTTCAGGAGTTGTCGAATAGATTTTCTTAGAAATAAAAATTCCGGCACGAACACCAAAATGTTCTGAAAAACTGTAGCCTATGCCTATCCCGAAATCCAGTGTCAGCTTGCCTTCATTATTGCCAACGGCACTTACTCCAGGCCCTGCAGAAAAACTCAAACTAAAATCATTTATAAAACTTTCATGCTTTTTTACTTTTTGTTTTAGAGGTTTCTGATTCACTTTTGGCGGGGTTGTTTCATCACTTATTTGAGAAATATTTTTTTCTGAAGCCGGTTGTTTTGACTCAGCTTTTGAAATATTTGATAGCTGATCATTCTTATCTGCAAAATCAGAATTTGACGAATTTGTTGGTTTACTTTCTCCTGCATTTTTACCGGGTTGTAATGCTCCGTTTTGTGCTTCATCGGGAGAAATACTTTTATCATCAGTTTTATATTGATTATTGCTTTTTACCAAATCATTCACTGCGTTTCTATTTTCATAATTAACCGTTACCTTTTTCTTCTTAAAATCATTTCCGGTTGTTGCAATTGCTTTTTTATTATTTTTTAAAAGATTCAGTGAAGTTGCAGTCTTTTCATTACCCGGTTTTTCTTTTGCCGGATCGGTATTTATCGGGGCATTTACAGGAACATTCGATAGTAATAAATTTTTATCGCTATTGTGATAGAAAAAGATAAAGAAAATAAAACCAGCCAGAATCAAAACAAAAGGAAGTAAAAAGAAAAGTCTTTTCCTGTCCTTCTTTTGTGGAAGGTTTTTGTCGAGCACTTGCTCCATTTTCTGCCATGCGTTCTCATCGAAAGCTGGCTGAAAATTTTCTGCCGCGTCTTTTATTCTTTTATCGTTTTCTTCATCCCACATTTTTAGCTATTTGTATTTTGTTTTCGTTTTTTAAAATTTGTTGTAATTGCTGTCGCGCTTTAAAAAGATTTGATTTGGAAGTACCCACCGAAATATCAAGTTGCTTCGCAATTTCGTCATGTGTAAAGCCGTCAATAATAAACAGGTTAAGAACTGTTCTGTAAGCTGGTGAAAGTTGTTGTATAGCAGAGATGATCTCTTCATACGAAATACGGTCTAAAGCATTTTCTTCGTTTTGCGGAATATAAATCACCGATGTTTCAAAATCAGTTGTAAAAGAATGCTTGTTATTTTTTCTGCAATGATCGATAGCGGTATAAATCATTATCTTCCTTATCCAACCTTTAAATGAATTTACCTCATCAGCGTATAAAGGTTTGTAGTGATAGATTTCTTTAAATATTTTCAGGAAGCTATCATTGTAAATCTCTACAGCATCTTCATTTCGCTTTGCATACCGCAAACAAACAGACATACCATAACTGTAGAAAGAGTTATAGATTTTTTTCTGGCTCTCTCTTTGGTTACGGGCACAACCCCTGATATGGATGTTCAATTCTTTTGCTGATAACAATAGTAAAAGTTTCTGGTTAGGAATCGTAATATCACAGATAAAGGTTGCCTTACCTGTAAGTTTTTTTAGGACGGATAGATTGTTAATCAGGACAGTTTAATAAAGTTAGAACGATTGTTTAAATAAAGCAGTTTTATCGTGTTCTGATTAATCATTTTTTTCTTTGAACTATAAACTTTGAACTATAAACTCTACAAATCTTTCTTCAAAATCTCCCATACATTTTGCGCAACGATCTTATGCCCTTCGGCAGTTGGATGAATGCCATCGCGTTGATTGAGTTTGGGATCACCGCCAACACCTTTCAACAAAAAAGGAACAAGGTCAATGTGATTTTCTTTTGCCATCGCCGGATAAATTTCTTTAAACTTTGAAGTGTACGCCGGACCCATATTTGGAGGAATTTGCATTCCTTCCAACACAATCTTCACGTTTGGATATTTAGCTTTCACTTTATCAATAATGGATTGAAGATTCTTTTTGGTTTCCGACAAAGGAATGCCGCGCAAACCGTCATTGCCACCCAATTCCAACACAAAAATATCAATCGGCTGTTTCAAAATCCAGTCAATACGGCTGTTTCCATCGGCTGTAGTTTCGCCGCTTACGCCCGCGTTGACAACCTTATAATTCAATCCGAGAGAATCTATTTTATCCTGTATTAAAGCCGGATACGCTTCTGATGGATCAACTCCATAACCGGCGGTAAGGCTGTTTCCAAAAAAAAGGATGGTTTTCTTTTTTACAGAAACGGAAACAGTGGTATCTTTTAAAACTTGCTGGTTTTGAGTGGCTTTAGGCGTCTTATTATTATTGCAGGAAACAAAGGCTAACATTAAAAAGAACCAGAAAATTCTTTTGATTATAGGGCCGGTAAAACGGGAAGTTGTAAACATTAAAACAGAATTAATTATTTTTATTAAATACTTTCATCCTCATCATTTATCTTTTGCAAAGATACCCTGATGAATTTTTTAATTGGTACCTGGAAAAAATAATCATAATGGAAACCATTCTTTCTCTTCAAAACGTAACCAAGAATTATAAAAGTGGGGGCAGCTTTTTAACGGTGCTCGACAATATCACCTTTTCAGTGGAGGCTGGTTCAACAATGTCGATAGTCGGCCCATCAGGAAGTGGAAAAACAACTTTGCTGGGTTTATCTGCAGGGCTTGACCAACCTACTTACGGGAGTGTTGAATTACAACAAAATCATTTGGAAAGTTTAAATGAAGACCAGCTTGCGGCAGTAAGAAATCGTTATGTCGGTTTTATTTTTCAAAACTTTCAATTGTTGCCCACATTAACGGCAATCGAAAATGTAATGGTGCCTCTCGAACTTCGCGGAGAAAAAAAAGTACGCTCTCGTGCCATGGAGTTTTTGGATAAAGTCGGGCTGGCAGAAAGGAGCCATCATTACCCGGCGCAATTGAGCGGCGGCGAGCAACAAAGAGTTTCTATTGCCCGCGCTTTTTCCAACCGGCCTTCCATTTTATTTGCTGACGAACCCACAGGAAATCTTGATGCAGAAACCAGCGGAAAAATCGTTGATCTTATTTTCGGTTTGAACCAGGAAGCAGGAACAACTTTGGTTTTGGTTACGCATGATGATGAACTGGCATCGCGAACGCAGCGAATCATACATTTAAAAGGAGGAAGGATTATATCGGATAATCCAACCAAAATAAATAGCAACATTGGAGGCCATAAAAATTCAAGATGAACGATAGTGATACAGTAAACACCCGCCTGAACGAATCATTCGGGCAGGAAGAAAATAACGGAATTCTTAATGCGCTTCATTTCAAATGGCTGTTGCAGATGGCCTGGCGCGACAGCCGCAGAAGCCGTTCGCGTCTTTTTCTTTTTATCTCTTCCATTATTCTCGGCATTGCAGCGCTGGTAGCCATTTATTCTCTCGGAAATAATTTGCGCGACGAAGTAAACAACCAGGCAGCTTCACTGCTTGGCGCCGATCTTGAGATCTCCGGAAATCAAGCACCTGCTGAACCAATTCAAAACCTACTTGATTCTCTTGGCGGACAACAATCACAACAGCGGAATTTTGCTTCCATGGTTTTGTTTCTCAAAAATGGCGGAACAAGATTGATACAGGTGCGTGCCCTAAGCGGGCAATTTCCTTATTACGGTTCATTGGAAACCGAACCTGCTTCTGCAGCTTCTTATTTCAGAAACAAGCAGGAAGCTTTGGTGGATGAAACGCTTATGTTGCAGTTTAATGCTAAACCCGGCGATTCGATAAAAGTGGGTGAAGTAACTTTTGCCATTGCAGGAAAGTTGATCAATGCGCCGGGTCAAACGGGTTTTACTTCTTCGATCGCCCCGATTGTTTACATTCCCCTTCATTACCTCAAACAAACTCAACTGATGCAAAAAGGCAGCCGCATCAGTTACCATTATTTTATAAAATTCAATCATGCGGTTGATGAACAAAAACTGACAGACCAGATAAAGCCTGTTCTCGAAGCAAACGATTACCATTATGATACTGTCGAAACGCAAAAGGAGGATACGGGCCGCTCATTTGCCGACCTTACGCGTTTTCTTTCACTCGTCGGTTTTATCGCTTTGCTGCTTGGATGCACAGGAGTAGCGAGCGCGGTGCATGTGTATGTAAAAGAAAAAATAAATTCCATTGCCATCCTCCGTTGCCTTGGCGCAAAAGCCTCGCAGGCGTTTATTATTTTTCTCGTGCAGATCGTGTGCATTGGTTTTATCGGTTCAATTGCCGGCGCAGCCCTGGGAGTTGCGATACAACAATTTCTACCTTTTGTTTTAAAAGATTTTTTGCCAGTAACGATTACAACAAGTGTTTCATGGACAGCCGTTTTTGAAGGCATTATTTTGGGCACCGGCATCTCGATTTTGTTTGCTTTGTTGCCATTGATTTTTATTCGTAAAGTATCGCCCTTACAGGCGTTGCGCGCTTCTTTTGAACCGGCAGTCAAAAAACAAGATCCGATAAAATGGTCGATCTATGGCCTCATCGCTTTATTTGTTTATGGCTTTTCATGGCTGGAAATGAGCAACTGGAAAAAAGCATTTTATTTCACGCTGAGCATAGCGGCCGCTTTAGTAATCCTTGCCGCGATTGCGCGATTATTAATGTGGCTGGTAAGACGATTTTTCCCTTCTTCATGGAGTTATTTATGGAGGCAGGGACTTGCAAATCTTTATCGCCCGAATAACCAGACAACCATTCTCATCATTTCAATCGGACTTGGAACGGCGCTTATCAGCACGTTGTTTTTTGTACAATCTATTTTGCTTGGTCGCGTTACCATCGCCACCAGTGAAGATCAGCCCAATATGGTTTTGTTTGATATTCAAAGCAGCCAGAAAGAAGGTGTAGCTAATTTGGTAAAAGGCAACGGTCTGCCTGTAAAGGAAATGATTCCGATCGTAAATATGCGGCTCGATGAAGTAAATGGAATTACTGCTGCCGATCTTAAAAAAGATTCCACGCTAAAATATTCACGGTATCTTTTTACAAGAGAATACCGTTGCACTTTCCGCGATTCGCTGACTTCTACAGAAAAGATTACCAAAGGGAAATGGACAGGAAACGCGCCGCCCAAAGGTCTACCGCCGATTTCGATGGAAGAAAATTACGCAAAGAGAAACGGCATTAATATCGGCGATACCGTCACTTTTAATGTGCAGGGCGTGATGATCAAAACCGTTGTGGGCAGTTTCAGGGAAGTGGACTGGAGCCGGATTCGAACGAACTTTTTAATCGTTTTTCCTGAAGGAGTTATCAACGATGCGCCGCAGTTTGAAGTGATACTTACCAAAGTTCCTTCGCAGGAAGTTTCGGCAAAATTTCAGCGTGAAATGGTGCAACAATATCCGAATGTTTCTATCATTGATCTCGGTTTGGTATTGCGTGTATTGAATTCAATTATGGATAAGATTGGTTTTGTGATCCGCTTCATGGCGGGTTTCAGCATTCTCACAGGATTGGTGGTTTTGATCTCATCCGTCCTGATCAGCAAATACCAGCGCATGCAGGAAAGTGTATTGCTGCGAACGCTGGGCGCAAGCCGCAAACGAATACTGGCCATCACCGCGCTCGAATATTTTTTCCTTGGCTTGCTGGCTGCGCTCACCGGGTTTCTCTTAGCGCTCGCCGGAAGCTGGGCATTGGCGCATTATGTTTTTGATACGCCATTTCATCCCAATTTATTGCCTGTACTGATTTTGGCATTGGCGGTTTGCCTGCTTACGATAATCACGGGCCTGATAAATAGTTTTGGAATTTTAAACCGGCCACCGTTGGAGGTGCTGAGGCGTGAGGTGTGATCGGATGAACCACGGTTTATAATATTAAAAGATTATCATGATTCAGTCCTAATTTCTTCCTACTTCTTCAAAATAAAAATCAGGAGAATTTATTCGTTTACTCTATTTTAATATTTGCGCTATGTTATTTAAGACAAATAAATTGCCTGTTGACGCACTTGATAAACACCTTATTGAAAAGTAATTGCTATAGTTTGAAAATAAATTAGGATCCGATTTTATCAAAACCAGGAAATATTTAAATTCCGACAAAGTGCCATTTCAAATACAAGCGTTCGCTGTTCCGATGAATTACCCGCAGTTGTCAACCAAGTTTAATCTTTGATTTTTTTCTTACCCTCCCTATTCTTAACCTTTCTCATCGGTAGCAGCCTTCGGTTTATTCTCATGCTTCATATCATCCGGTTCTTCCATCATTTCATCCGACTCCTCAAATTCTTCTGAATAAGGAGCCTCTTTTGGGCCAATAAAATTATAATAAGAAAGAATGGCACGACGTAATTGTTCAGCCACTACTAATTTGGGATTATCCCTGCTGAATATAAAATCAGTACGCTCATTGGGGTTATAATTTTTGGCAAATAAAATATCGTAGGTATAAAAAAATCCCCATTTCCCAATGTGGAACAATGCTTTGCGGCGTACAAGTATGCTGCTAAAAACCTCACTTTTTTTCCGGGTTTTAATGCCGATACAAATGCCAAACGTTCTTGTATCATCATTGTTCAAATACTTTACCAGGTACTGTTTTAATTGCAAAGCTTTCAAACTGTTATCTTCTACCTGGAAGTTAAGTTCATTAGCGGCGTGCCTTACATTAATCTGGTATTTATTCAGCAGGTAATTCCAGTCTTCCCTGTTTTTACCTATGATCCTTTTTATGATAATAGATTTCCAGGGAGTAGAGCATAATTGACTGATTTGTGTTTCAATACAAAGAAGACAGATTTCTTTTAAGAATTGAATATTGAATAATTCATCCCGCCTGTAAATGCCCAGCCAGTATTTATCATTGTAGCGGTTAAACCCTTCATAATATGGAAGATTAAAAGGAGGCAACGCCAAAGGCACTTCAACAGGTTTGATAGTAAAAGAACTTGTATTCAATTTCTCATGCAATTCATCGCCATTGGCCTCATCATTATCATAAAACTTTTCTTTATTATGAAGGATCATTTCTTCAATACCAATTGACATTCCGGCCAGGTCTTTTGTATGAAAAAGTTCTTTCCACTCATAAACAATATTTGTCTTCGGGAAACGAATAAACAAATACCAGAAATCAGGATCATCAGGCGAGGCTACCCAATTAATATTTCCGGTAATCATAGGCGTAAAGCTCTGGTTGGCATCACAGATATTTATCTTTAGCCGTGGGGTATAATTAAACAATTCAAAAATTTCATGATACACTTCTGCCCTCACCCATGTATTCAAAATAAATACTTCTTCTGCGGGATAAGAACTGATGATGTTTGGAAATTCTTCGTTATTAAGTTCATAACCGATACCCAACATACCAAGTTCTGTAGTAAAAAAATCAAGATCTTCCATTTCAATATCAAGCAAAAGTTGCTGGCGTAAACCAAACCTGACATAACCCAGGCCTGTTTTTCCGGCTGCCAGTAAAATATTGTAAAGATCTGCGGGAGGAATAATACCCCCTTTAAAATTGATTTTAATGGTATTAACATCTTTCATATCAATAGTTCTACGTTTGTATAAGGATAAATTGAGTATCCCTTTTTTTTACATTTTCTCAAATATCAGTTTTTTTTAGGAATAGTAGTGGCGTTGAAGATTATGCAAATTTTCCGGTTCCCCGATTCCTCATTCTCCAAAATAAAAACCGGGAGAAATTGTTGGTTTACCAGAGAAGGAATTGATCGCTACATTTGCAACCCCTTTATTTTTAAAAATCAGTTAAAGATTTTTAAATAAAAAAGTAGGGCATTAAAAATAAAAATGCTTACATTATTCCCGAACGACAAATTTTTACAGTAATCAAACTGGCAAAATATTTGTCCTCCATTTTTTACTTAAAACATAGATATGAATTTTTGGGACAGAATTTTATTTGGAAACTCTTTTAAAGATTGGTCAATAGCGATAGGCATCATAGTTGTATCATTTAGCCTGATCAAAATTTTAAAAGGCCCGGTAATTAAGAAATTAAAAAAGTGGTCTGGTGAAACTGTTATCACTTTTGATGATTTTATAGTGTTGGCTATAGAAAAGACTGTTATACCGTTTTTATATTTTGCAGCCATTTTCGGAGCCTTTGATTACCTCACTTTTAATACCCGCACCACGCATATCATAGAGGTTGCCAAATTGTTTGTCATTACCTATTTTATTTTAAGCCTGGTAACTTCTGCTATTCAATATGCTATTTTCTCTTTCCTTGAAAAGCAGGAAAACAGCGACATTAAGAAAAAACAGGCGCGGAGCCTCATTATCATTTTAAAAGGCGTTGTCTGGATATTAGGCTTTGTATTTCTTATCAATAATCTTGGATATAATGTTACTACAATTATCACCGGTCTTGGTATTGGCGGTATAGCTGTTGCATTAGCTGCACAGGCGGTGCTGGGAGATTTCTTCAGCTATTTTGTAATATTCTTTGACCGTCCATTTGAAATAGGCGACTTTATAATAGTTGACGATAAAGTAATCGGGGCTATTGAATACATCGGAGTTAAGACTACAAGGATCCGCGCTATAAGCGGAGAACAAATTGTTTGTTCTAATAAAGACCTTACTGATTCAAGAGTACATAATTATAAAAAAATGCTGCGGCGCAGGGTGGTGTTTAGTATTGGAGTGATCTATCAAACTACCGCGGAGCAAATGAAAAAAATACCTGGAATGATCAAATCAATTATTGAGGCTACCGATAACGCAACCTTCGACAGGAGCCACTTTTCGGCGTTTGGTAATTTTAGTATGAATTTCGAAACGGTTTATTATATCGAAAGCCCTGATTATAATTTATACATGGATGCGCAGCAAAAAATTTACCTGGAAATATTGCAGGATTTTGAAAAAGAAAATATTGAATTTGCTTATCCTACACAAACCTTGTTTGCCGCCAATGCTTTTACAAAACAGGCTGAAGAAAAAACAAACGAGGTAGAAACCAGCACGGTTAAAAGAAATTAATTTCTGAACCATGATTTGCAAGATTAGAAGGTTAACAGGATTCAATTCTAATTTCTTTCTGATTCAACGAAATAAAAACGAGAGAGATTTGTTGCTTTACTGACTAACTAAACTTTTCCGGAGGTGACACCTTTTGAAAAAGTGTCACCTCTTACGATTAATAAAACAAGTCAATCTGTAGTAATTATCACTTCGCCACCCTTTAAACCTTTACCTTCAGCTTTTAATTTAATGTTTCCGGCTTTCCCTTTTGGTTGTACAATAATCAAACATTTTCCGCGAAAAGTTTTGTGTTTTGGCTGCTGAAAACTTTCCATATCCGATGGGTTGGCGTTGGCCGTTGCAATAATCTTTCCCGCACCTTCGATACTGAATTGCAAAGGCATCACTGCATCAGGAACAAGATGGCCGTTGGCATCTACAATTTCAGCAGTAACATAACTGAGATCGTTTCGGTTGGCATGAATTACAGCACGATCCGCTGTAAGCTTAATCTGCGCTGGTTTTGCTGTTGTTTGTAAAACTACAGAATCAATAGCAATACCGTTTTGTAATGCAATCGCTTTAAGTACTCCGGGCTGATAAGTAATATTGAAGGTTGCTGTAAGCTTTGTTTCTTCAGAAACATTTTGTTCACCAATCGTTTTACCATTTAATTGTAAACGAACGACGGGATATGAAGTGTACACATGCACTTGCATCTCTTTGCCTTCATCACCGGGAAAAGTATATGAATGAACTTCATCGGGCCAGCCCCAGGCGCTCACCGCTTCTTTATGGCCTTCAGCAACAGGTTTATGGACAAGCATTTCTAATTTACTTTGGCCCCAAACCACATCGCGGTAATACATTTGTGGTTTCTTGCCGCCGATGAGATCAATATCACCACACCATGAGTTGAACCAGGGAAATGTTTGTAATTGAAAACCCGGCGTGCTATCGAGCCCCGTATGCCCAATCCCTGTTTCACCCAAATAATCCATTGCTGTCCACACAAAATCGCCAATCACATAAGGATGCTCTTTTACCTGCTGCCAATTGTCAAAAGCTTCCATTGGAAAACTTTCTGTTCCCATCATAATTCGTTCAGGATATTTTGCATGATCAGATGCATACATTTTCCAGAGATAATTATAACCTCCTACATCAAGCAGCGCGTAGGCCGCTGCGGTAGTATCCCATTTATATCCGGGGTGATCCCAGAAATGGCAAATAGCTTCAGTTACCGGGCGGGTATTGTCAAAAGACTTTACTTCATCACGAAGATTTTTTGCAATAACTAGGCCTGATGAATCAGCTCTTTCATTGATCTCATTGCCTATGCTCCAAAAAACTACTGCCGGATGATTACGATCGCGCAATACCATAGAAGCAATATCTTTTTTCCAACAGGTATCAAAATACAAATGGTAATCCTGTGGATTTTTTGGTCTTTCCCATTGGTCAAAAGCTTCATCAATAACAATGATGCCAATGCTGTCGCAGGCGTCTAAAAATTGTTGTGATGGAGGATTATGACTGGTACGCACGGCATTAAAACCAAATGACTTTAGCAAATGCACCTTTCTTATTTCGGCAGCATCAATCGTAGCGGAACCAAGCGGGCCATTATCATGATGCACACAACCGCCACGAAGCAAAATGGGTTTCCCATTCAACAAAAATCCATGTTCAGCGGAAATGTCGATAGAACGAATTCCGAAACTATTTTTTTCCTGATCAATTACCTTACCATTTACAATCAACTCTGAAACCGCATGGTATAAATAAGGCGCATCGGGCGACCAGAGGTGTGGCGCACTCACCCGGAAAGTTTGCAACACTTCACCCGTTCCCGCGTTTGCAGAATTATTCCCTGCAACAGAAATTTCCTTTTCAGTTTCACCGATATTTTTATTGGTTGCATCAAAAATACTTGTACGCAGAATGGTCTTTTTTTCTCCCGTATTTTCATTCATAACTTTTGAAGTCACTCTTATAGTTGCCATTTTATCACTCACATTCGACGAGGTAATGTAAACGCCCCATTGCGCCAAATGCAACTTCGGTGTAACGGTGAGCCATACATGACGAAAAATTCCGGAACCACTGTACCAGCGGCTATTCTTGCCCTGGTTACTTACTTTTACTGCTAAAATATTTTCTTCCCCATTTTTTTTAAGATAAGGCGTGAGGTTGTAACTAAACGGCGTGTATCCATAAGGGTGATTCCCAAGAAGATGGCCATTGATGTAAACATTGCTATTCATATAAACGCCATCAAAATAAATCGCCACTTCTTTGTTGACAGTATTGTTTAGTGTAAAATGTTTGCGATACCATCCTATTCCTCCAACCGTATAACCGGTGGCTGTAGCGCCAATACTTTTTGCAGAGAAAGGCCCGATAACAGAATCTGACTGATTGGGAAGATCTTCTATACTCCAATCGTGCGGCAAATCAAGTGCGCGCCAGTTTTGATCATTAAAGTTTTTGTTTTCTGCATTCGCTACATCACCGCGATGAAATTTCCATGATGCATCAAAGAGTTTATGAATGCGCTGTGCATGGGTAATGCCTAAAGCCGGAATAGTAAGCGAAAGGAATAGTATCAGTTTTTTCATATCAATCTTTTTGCGTGTTAAAAGTACACTTTTAGTTTTTGGATAAATGAAAATCCCGAAGAAAAATATAACGCACATTGCGTAATTATTCAAAATAAAAACAGGAGGAATTTATTGGTTGACTAAAATGCTCCCAGGTGATCTTGTAAAAAAACGTCTCCCGCAAGAGAGACATTTTTAATTAATAACCCCAAAGAAAAAATTTTATAAGTATGCCGCATATCCATTGTTTCTTTTTATTTGAAAGAAATTACCGGGATAGCTTTATAAAGAAATAAATTTAGAATTTGATAACCTTTTGTATAAATGATTGCCCTTCACAAATTACTTTCATAATGTACATACCTGTGGGTAACTTACTTACATTAATGGTTTCAGTTTGAGAGCTACTTCCCTCCTCTACTCTTTTTGAAAGTTGTCCATAAACATTGTAAAGTTCATATGACACTCTCTTATTCTGCCACGTAAATGGAATGGTTACCCGCAATTCGTTGCTAGAAGGGTTAGGATAAGTAACGATGGAAATATTTTGGGCTGCAGTTTGTGATATTCTTACCGTCCTGATATCTGAATATTGTAACCTGCCATCAAGGTCTACTGTGCAAAGCCTGTAATAGATAAGGTTAGCTTTGACCGGACTGATATTATCAGTTAAACTATAATTTACCGCCTTGGTTGAATTTCCGTTAGAAAAAACAATCCCTGCTTCGTTGAAATTTTTACCATCGATACTTCTTTGGACTACAAAATGGCTGACATTACTTTGGGTGACAGTGGTCCATTTTACATTTACCTCAGTGTTATTATTTAGTGTCGTGGTAAAGGATTGCAAGGTGATCGGCATAACTGCCATGTCGGGATAATCGAACCCTTTCATATAAATACTAAAAAGCCTGAGCGTTTTTGTTGAATGATCATTTAAAATACCCAGCTTTGCTGTAAAAGAAGAAACATTGGTATTTGTTATAGTAAACATATTTGACTTCGCTGAGGTATCAACTCCATTCCTGGTAACTCCATCCGTATTAATGCCCATAAAAGTTCCTGCACCAACCCGTGTTAAAGAGATGGTCGGATTTGATCCCATATACCAGGCAGTAGCACCGGTTCCCAATGAAATCTGGTCAAATTCTTTTAATGTTTTAGTACCATCAATATCTAATGCTGTAAGGCTAAAAGTATCCAGTTTCTGATCTACATCAGTTCCTGTAATTTTAAGGCTAATGGTAAATACTGCATAGGAATAGCCAACAGAAGGCCCTGATGTTATTTGAGGTTGTAAGCCCTCAATATAACCTCCATTCTTCCCTGTATTATCGTCAATCGTATTGATAGTGGCTCCGCCTGCAAGACTGTCTATAGATAAAATGGCATCTAAACCCGGGGCAACATTTTCATATTTATACTTAGCACCTGCTTTGTTATTGGTTCCTGCAACTAAAACAGGATCGGCGCTAAAATTTAATGTTGTATTAGTTGTTACGCCTGTTTGAGCTTGTAAATTAAGACTGAATAACAGTACTGATACTATTATTAAAAGACTGTTGATTAATCTATTGCTGGGTACAATTGTTTTCATTTTCTTTGGTTTGAGGTTTTCGAATAAAATGGGTATGTTTTCTTTTACTTCCACACCGTAATTTTACCGTCTTTCGAATGTAAAAATGATCAATCCGAAGAAATATTACCGTAAAAATTCGGTAATCGTATGTAATTCTTCGACGAATGGATTGTTTTTGTCGTTTTGCGGAATTCGGGTCTCGGACAGAGCAAATATTAATAAATCAAAAGACAGGGGTGTCCTCGAAATATATAGAATTCTTTATCTGTAATAAATGCAGGAGATTTATTAAAAGTTAGGCAAGTACTAATTATGGTTTAAAATACCCTCACTTTATAAGGAGGGAAGAATGGTTTAAAAATAAAATGTCTCCGACAAGAGAGACATTTCAAACCAGTTACCCCTGCTGAGCTTAATAAAAGGTAGAATGGAACAGATTATACTACGTTGATCCTGCCCATTACTTCAGGTTTCATGGATTTACTGATGGGGATCACTTTTCCATTAATTACTATAGAATTATCCTGGATATCCTTAATTTTATTTAGGTTTACTATATAAGAGCGATGCACTTTCATAAAATATTTTGTTTTCATTTTTTCTTCAACAGCTTTAAGAGTGCTATGTGTCAAATAAAATTTTGAGTCTGTAAAATATTTTACATAATCTCCCAGGCTTTCAATATATAAAATATCCTGATAGTTAAGTCGTATAAATTTCCCTTCAGTTTTGATAAAAAAATCTTCTTTGGCAGTTTCAACTTTTACCTTATCATTTGCTTCTGCAACTTTATTAATACTTTCCTGAAAGCGGTTAAATGAAAAAGGCTTTTTCAGATAATCAGAAACATTATATTGAAATGCATCAAAAGCGTAGTCAGTTTTGCTTGTGGTAAGAATTACTTTAGGCATGTACAATAACTTATCCAGGAGGCCAAAGCCATTTTCTCCAGGCATTTCTACATCCAAAAAAAGTATATCTATTTCATTACTTTTAAGAAAATGGAAGGCTGTTTCAGCATCAGAAAATGAACCCATCATCTCCAGGTTACCCTTTTTTTCACAATAACGCTCCAGGAAACTCCTGGCCATAGGCTCGTCATCTACTATGACACATTTAAATTTCATACACACTGATTAATTTGATTCTTTAAACGTCCCAGTTCCTTTTCAACAATCGGGAAACTTTGAGCGTAATTATTTTTTAATTCGTTATACAAATCTTTTATGTCGCTTATATCCGAAGTCTCCTTACACCTTTCCTCTAATACTTCCGCATTTTTAGTGATTTTAGTAAGTCCTACAAAACTAAATGTGGGCTTCAATTTGTGAACTTGTGAACGCAGAAGCTCAACAGTTCCAAGGGCAAAACTTTCATCAATATCCTTTATAAGACCCGGAGCCATATCTACATACAAACTGAAGATCATACTGGCATGCTCCACATCTCCTTCGTACATACTTTGAAGGAATTCACTGTCCAGCCTTTTGTCAAAAGAGAAGGGTAAGTTATTCATCAGGTATTGATTATGAAAATAACAACGAATAATACGGACATATAGTATATGGCATCTGGGAAAAAACGGTATCGATTTTAGAAATTTTTTAATAGAAAATTATTCAGCTAATCAAGAACTTTTGAAAAACAGAAAAATGTTTGAGGTCCTGAAAAATCGGGACAAGCTATGATTTGTAATACTTGCCTAGCATTAGGCAGGTTAAAAGATTAATTTGATTTAGCACAATTTCTTCTTTGATTATTAAAATAAAAATACTTAAGATTGTCTTTAGAATTCTTTTACATGTTTAAGATCCATTCTAAATAACTTCCAGTCATAAAAAATATTACTCATTTGCACGATCCTGATTTTATCAAAAGCTAACTTATCTCATAGATTGGTTAATATTTTCTACTTTTTTCCCCATTTATTCTTATACTATCCTTTTGTTGGGGAAATTATTTCCTGAAGGCAAAAATACGCTTACCTCCATTTTTCACTTAATAAAAATGTTTTAATAAATAATAAATTATTTAAACAAATAAAAAATTACTCATATACAATAATTTTCTATTTATAAATATTTTGACCATCTTAATTTTAGTTATTTTATGCCATAAATAATGCTCATTCCCGTTTACTAAACTCCGCATTCAATTATTATTTTTTGCGGAAATTTGCTTAAACTGGTTTATATTTTGTTTAAATTTTTATAAATAAATTTAAACAATTAAAAATTAAAATTATGCTTAAAAAATCAATTCTTCAATCTGCAGGAACAGTGTTTCTGGCAGGTTCATTAGCCCTGGTAACCCTCACTTCATGCAAAAAAAACTCTACCGCTACCTCCCCCCCGCCCTCTAATACTATTGCTAATATAGTTTCAACAAATACCAGCTTTAGTATATTAAAAGCCGCAGTTGTGAAAGCTGATTTGGCAACTACTCTTAGCGGAACGGGCCCCTTTACAGTGTTCGCTCCTAATGATGCTGCATTTACAGCTTCCGGAATTACCCTGGCTTCCATTAATACCCTTTCTGCTGATGAGCTAAAGAAAATTTTATTGTATCATACATTATCGGCTAAAGTAATTTCAACTGCTGTTCCTGCCGGGCCTAATGCGCCCGTAACCACAGTTAATGGGGATCCTATTTATGTCACCCGGAATAATAGTGGTGTATTTGTAAATGGAATTAAGGTACAAACCGCAGATGTAGCTGCCGACAATGGTATTATCCATGTTTTGGATAGAGTGCTATTACCGGCAAAAGGTAATTTGGTTGAGGTTGCCCAAGGTGATACTACATTTTCTTTCCTGGTTGCTGCAGTTTTAAGGGCAAGTTCAGGCAATACGGATGTAGTTGCCGCACTTTCGGGAACTGGTCCATTTACTGTATTTGCTCCAACTAATAATGCATTTCGGGCTGCAGGGTTTTCTACCATTAATGATGTAAGTAATGCAGATCCAAATACACTGGCATCAATCCTTACGTACCACGTAGTAGCTGGAAGGGTATTTTCATCTGATTTAAGTGATGTTGCTCAACCCGCTACATTAAATGGAGCTAATGTAACTATTGGGTTAACCTCAGGAGCTACTGTTAGGGGAAACAGCAATGCTTCACCCTCTAATATTACTGCCGCAAACATTTTGGCAACAAATGGTGTTGTTCATGTAATTGATCCTGTACTACTTCCTTAGAAAAAATGGAGCGTTTGATAAATTAGCGAAAAAAAGAAGCTGTCGCAAAAAATTGAGACAGCTTCTTTTTAGGTAATAACGGAATGAATATTTTAAGAAATTAAAATATCAATTTTTCAAAGGGGTTTAGTCGAAAATTGGTTTACAAGTGCTTGATTTAAATTAGGATACTGCATTTTCTATGTGTACAATAACAATTTAAAAAGCAAATGTGTGGCAAATCTCGAAATAAAAATCGTCGGAATTTCTTGGTTTACTGTAGAAATTATCGCCTTTCCTAAATAGGGCAACTTTTAATTTCACCCAGTTATCGCTTCTGTTACATCTCCTGCAAGTATTTATGTACAAAGCTTATAGCCATGGAACCTTCGCCTACCGCCGAAGCAACCCGATTCATAGCACCTGAACGAACATCGCCCGCAGCAAAAATACCCGGGCAACTGGTTTCAAGTAAATAAGGATCACGGTTACTTTTCCAGATTTTGGCGAATGAATCATAAGTAGTAAGGTTACGCCCGGTCTCTATAAAACCCTTGCTATCTTTGATAATATCCGGTCGTATCCATTCAGTATATGGCCTGGCACCTATGAAAATATACAGCGCTGATGCGGCGTAGTTAGTTTTTTCCTGAGTATTTGTGTTGATGACGGTGAGGTTTTCCAGAAAGGTATTGCCACTTGCTTCAATTATTTCGGTATTGGTGAGCACTTCTATATTCGGTGAAAGGCTAATCTCATTAATCAGGTAAGCCGACATAGTAGCAATTAAAGAATCACGACGGATAACAATATAAACTTTCCTGGCAAATTTTGACATGTGCAAAGCTGCCTGGCCGGCTGAATTACCTCCACCAATAATGAACACATCCTTTTCCCTGAAGTAGCTGGCTTCGGTTCTGGCGGCTCCATAATAAACGCCTGCCCCGGTAAAATCTTCAATACCTTTTGCTTCCAACTTACGGTAATCTACTCCCGAGGTAATCACTACTGAACGGCTCACGATTTCCTGGCCATCGCTCAGGACAATAATCTTATAACCGTCCTTTAACTTAATACCACAAACTGAACGTGGTAAGAGAAACTCGGCACCAAGCCTTTGAGCCTGGCTGATGGCACGACGGGTAAGGTCTGCTCCACTTAATCCTGCCGGAAAGCCAAGGTAATTCTCAATGCGTGAGCTGGTACCTGCCTGTCCGCCTGGTGCTCTCCGCTCAATCAACAGAGTCTTCAAGCCTTCGGAAGAACCATATACTGATGCAGCAAGTCCGGCCGGGCCGGCACCAATAATCACCACATCATAAACTTCATTTTTAATCTGGGTAGTTAATCCTGTTTTTTCAGCAATAGACCTGATAGTAGGTTTTGCCATACAAATACCATCTTCGTAAATAACCAGCGGCAAGTCTTCGATGCCCAGGTTGTTAACCTCTACCAACGTTTTAGCTTCAGGATTGGTTTCAAAATCAAACCATAAGTAAGGAATAAGATTTCCTGCCAAATAATCTTTTATCTCGTGTGATAATGGAGAAAATTGATAGCCCACTATTTTAATGCCTTTAAAATCAGGAGTATAATGGCCTTGCCAATCACCCAGCAAATCATCAATTACGGGGTAAAGTTTTTCCTCTGCCGGATACCAGGGCTTAGTAAGATAGTAATCCAGTTGTACCACATTAATGGCCTTTATGGCCGCCACAGTATCAGAATAAGCAGTCAGAAGCATGCGCTTTGCGTCAGGATATATTTTAAGGGCCTTTTGTAAAAAATCTACGCCTTCCATTTCCGGCATGCGTTGGTCAACCAGGAACAAAGCGACTGTATCACTGCTGTTTTTAAGCTCTGCCAATGCATCCAATGCTTCGTTTGCCGAAGTAGTACTGATGATCTTATATTCAGCATTGTACCTGGCTCTCATATCGCGGCGGATCGCGTGCAATACCTGCTCATCGTCATCTACAATAATAATGAATGGAAGTTTCATTCGTTAATCCTTTTTAATGGTTGTAACCGGCAACCAAATGCTAAATTCTGTTCTGCCCGGATTGGAATCTACTTTTATATCACCGTTATGCCGTTTAATGATTCTTTGCACCAGGTCAAGGCCAATGCCTGTTCCTTCTCCCACTTTTTTTGTGGTAAAGAACGGATCAAATATCCGTGAAAGAATTTCAGAAGGAATGCCGGAACCATTATCAATTATTTTTACATCCATGTATTCAGCATTACAGGTAGTTTCTATAATAATTTCCCCGTTTTTTTGAAGAGCAAAAATAGCATTATCAATAATATTCGTCCACACCTGGTTAAGTTCTCCGACATAAGCCGGAATTTCGGGTGGATTTTCACAGAATATTTTTTTCACCATAATGTTTTTTTCACGCAGTTTGTACCCCAGTAAAGTCAACGTATTTTCAATATCATGATGGACGTCAGTTGGCTGTAGTTCGTTTGATTGGTCCATATGCACGTGGCTTTTTATGGCACCCACTAAATGAGAAATTCGGCTGGATGCTTCACCAAGATCTTTGATAATTTTATAAGAACTTAATAAATTATCGAGCCATTGTACCACACTGATAAAGGCATCTTTTTCGACATTGGCAGCCAGGTTTTCAAGCTCCTCTGTTGAAATCCCAAATTCTGAAAATGTCTCTGCTAACCCTACGCTTTCCGGAACATTCTTATTCTCCAGCCATTCTTCTATTTCATCTTCATTTCCAAGGCGTTGCATTACCGAACGTTTCTTAAGGTTTGTAGATTCGGTCTCTTTTTTTTGTACTAAAGCCCGAATAGCCTGAATTTGTTGCGCAGTCATATTGCATTGAATCAACTTTTCAGTGAGTTCATAATTGCGCTCCAGCCGTTTGGAAAGTTCATTTGAAGTACTGTTGATCGCTGCTGCCGGATTATTTAATTCATGTGCAATTCCTGCCGCCAGGTTACCCAGGGCATTTACCTTTTCGTGTTGCAATTTTGTAGTGGCAAACGACCTTGCCCTTTCGGTCATATAGCCTATGAGCTTTTGGATAAAATCAGGATTAAGTTGCTCAAGCTCCTGGAAATAATCTTTGTGAAGACGTATCAATCTTACATAGCCATTAGCATAAGAATATCCCGGGTAAGTTTTCATCCTTGAATAAGGCATAAGACCTCCAACGCCACCTATAGCAGAAGAATTCTCGAAAGTGTAATAATAAACCTGTCGCCCGTTTATATTCATATAAAAAGAAATCTTTCCTTCCAATAAAAACCACATCACTTCGGCCTGGTCTCCGTATTTGGCAATAAGGCCTCCGTCAGAATATTCATGATAATCAGAGTGATCCAGAATCCACTGCAATTGCAGATCCGGAAGGTCACTTAACGCAACAACTTTTTTTAATTCTTCAATTGTTATGGGTGTCATGAGGAATAAAATTACATTTTTTGAACTGATTACAATCCTCTATTATTTATTAATTAATTTTCAAATTTGAAAATGGAACTCAAAGAGGTTAGCCTAAACTTAAAACCCTGTAATATATTAAGATAATATTTTATCACACACAAGGTCTCCAAGCCCTCAAAAGGGTTATTAATTATATTTTTCATACGGAAGATAACCGCATTAAGAATAAAGAAATTTGCTTTCTACCTGTTATCAAAAATTTCTTTAACTAATTTCTGTGTTGATGATTTTACAAAGTTTTCAATTTGGTCCTCTGAAATCAAATTGGTACCCGAAACAATTGTATTCCCTTGTTGCAGGTAGGGAGCAGAACATGCATTTTGAGCGCTTACATTAATGTTATAGTTGCATGAGTTATCACCGCATGGATTATAGTTATAGGTGAATGAACCTATAAAATCATTGTCCTTTACCTTAATGAGCCTGAATTCTAATTTTAAACCATATACATTGAAGTAATTCGTACAATTAACCGTGTGTTCAAGGTTACCCTTTCTTTTACTGGTTGTATAATATACAAAAGAATTCATCGGGTATTTTACAAATTGAATACTGCTTAATTCCAATATCAGGTCCGTTTCAGTTAACTCTTTTATCCTGGAATAATCGTTTACACTTTTATCGCCCAATACTTTTTCAAATAAAGCCCTGTCCCTTACAGTGAATCCTGCTTTCAATAATTCCTTCTCAATTACATTGTACACATTAATATCATTGATGTTATTGGCTCCATCATTATTTTTTGGGGTTTTAATATTGTTGTCTTCCTGCGTTACTTCCCTGCTTGCATTTGGCACCCTGAGCACAATGGTTGGGTTAGGGTTGTTTTTTAAAAACTCCAACTTACTTGCATTCGTAACGTCTTCATCTTTTTCAGTGTTTAGCTTAAATGCACCATTATATTTTGTATCAGCTACCTGTCTTGCCGGAGCGCTTGCAAGGGCCAGTACAAAAAATAAAGACCCAACGATTATTATGGGAATTAATTGATTATATTTTTTCATAAAAAGTGGTTTTTAATTTTGGATAGAATAAAATAAACAAGGCAATCACAATAACGTAGGTAAGTATATCAAACCAATCAAAAGTTCCTCTGACAATCCCAAAGTATTGCAGTATTTCGGTAATAAATGGTAAACAAAGGAGGAAAAATTTTCCAGAAGGCTTTATATATTTTAATTCAGTAAGCACAAATGCAGTAAGGCAAAGTGAAAAACACCAGGCTATATCAGAAAAATATCCTGTAAAAAAAAGTCTGAGGCTGTTATTTTTTATAATAAATGAACCTGGTCCTAACCCTACCCATTTAAACAGAATAATACCAGGCTGAAACAACAAATAATTAATAGTACCAGCTAATAAGATTAGAAGGATAAGTGACAATATGATTTGGTATCTCAATGAAAATCTCATTACCCATTTTATAAGTTAGGTAAAACACTTATGTGAATGTAATAATTCTTTAATTATCACTCAGTAATATTTTCAACAATTATTTTAAACACTTTATTTGGAGGAAGCCAGGTTAATTTTGAAATTTCAAAAGATGACGAATTGCCGAACTATTTTTTGGCTAACCTTTGGAAACAACCTGATGGTTTAATGATCACAGCAGTAGCCACCTTAATTTTGGTAAACGTGCTTAATTTAGAAAGCATTTCATCCGCAGGAAGTGTGGGCTTTTTATTCATTTTTGGAATGGTAAACCTCGCAGGATTTAAGTTATGAAAAAACATGTGCCTCTCATTTTACTCTATAGTAAAATATTTTTTGTGAATTTAAAAAGTATTTAGACATTTGTCTAAATATCTAATTAAGTTGAACCTACTTTTCAAAGCATTAAATGATCCAACACGCAGAGCTATCCTTGAGTTGCTGAAGAATAAAGACCTTACAGCCGGGGAAATTGCAGAGCAATTTGATATTTCCTGGCCAAGTGTTTCACATCATCTTGAATTACTAAAACGTGCAGGATTGGTAATAGCAGTTAAAGAAGGTCAATATGTTTTCTATTCCATCAATACAACTGTAATGGATGAAATGATCAGTTGGCTGATGCAGTTCAATAAAAAAAATAAAAAATGAAACCGAAATTAAATGCAGCCGATTTGCTGTCGATATTGGTGATATTACTTCCATATCTGTACCTGGCAAAACTGTACAACACGCTACCGGCAATCGTTCCAACACACTTCGGCACAAGTGGCCAGCCAGACGATTTTAGCAATAAATCATCGCTCTGGGCAATTATTTCTTTAGTAGCAGGAGTTAGCATATTAGTGTACCTGCTTTTACGTTTTCTTCCCAATATCGACCCAAAGAAAAAAGCAAAATATTCTGCAGCCATATTTAATAAAATTGCAGTAGCTGTTTTATTACTAATGTCTTTGATAAATTGTTTTATTATTCATTCGGCACAAACAGGCACTTTTAGTTTGGGTGGTTTCTTCCCGGTGATCTTTGGAATTTTCTTTGCATTTATGGGCAATATCATGCACAGTATAAAGCCAAATTATTTCGCAGGTATTCGTACGCCATGGACATTGGAGAGCGAAGAAACCTGGAGGAAAACTCACCAGTTTGGAGGAAAATTATGGTTTATAGGAGGCATCGTTCTTGCAATTACCGGGTTCGTGATTCCGCAAAAAATCGAGATATATTTTTTAATTGGCATTATAGTAATTATTTCGGTTTGGCCCATCATCTTCTCTTACAGGTATTTTAAATCTATTGAGAAAAAAAATAATTAACCTTTTGAAAAATTGCTGAGCATTTCTTCAATTAAGAATTACTCAGCAAAACCTGGTTGCAAAATCAAAATCTTAAATATTTATTTGTTTACTACTAAAATAGTCAATTCATTTTTTGGTAATAATTTTTTGAAGAAAAAGATTCCAAAAGCCAATTTTACCATCTGGATGATTAAGCACCCAATTGTTTGAAAAACGTTTGAAATGATAAGTTTCCTGAAAAGCAGCTTTTAAATGTCTTTAAACATTCCATTTATTTCTTGTGACCATGAATAAACGCATAGCGTACCGCAAGAGATAATTGGCTCATTTTATAAGTATAATTAGTATTCGCGGGAAATATGATTCGGATAGGAAAGCTGTTTCTGACAAAAATATTTAAGTTGCGCCTAACAATAACTCCTAATTCAACCTGTCCGGTGATTCGTGCATCCGAGCCATCGGTACCAACATATTTTCTGTCTCCATCCTTCGTTTCATAATTTGCCAATATGCAAAGCAGGGCTGCACCATCTGCATACACAGAAATATCCTGTTTTTTTAAAAACATATAGCCTGCTCCTATCGCTACATTTACTTCCGTTGCCTTAACTATTTTCGTTTGAATGCCAGATGCCTTAAAAGTGTTTGAAAGAGGCATTACTCCTATGGTCGGCTGGAAGAAAAATTTACCAAAATTTCTCTGACTGTAAAGCCTCAAACCAAATTCAACGGAAGGTGAAAACGTGGTTTGATGATAATAGGGGTAACTAGTCCAACTATGCATCGTTCCTGAATTTACATTTGCGCCCACTCCTAATAAAATTTCGGAAGGATACTTATTTCTTAATTTTTCTGAAGTATGCGATTGATCTCCAAGAACATTGGCAAAAAAGTTCTCCAGATCATTCTCATTATAACGCAACTTTTTTATCTCAACCTGAAAATCCTTAATTCCTTTACCTGCAAACTCGTGGTACAAATAAGCTTTGTATGAATTGTTAGGATCTACAGTACCATCCTTTATCGTTTCGTAATATTCAAGCTCTTTGATATTTCCATTTTTGTTAAGGTAAAAATTGATCCTCTTATTATCGAACAACTCAAACAAAGTATATCCATCAAATTGATATACCTGCCTTAAAAAAGCATTGACAGTATCTTTAATCATTGTTGCACCATCATCATTGCGTGAAACAAGGACGTTATCAGTATTGGCAACTCTTGTACCGTGATAACTTAGGTACTTATCAGTTCCTGCAACAAAACTTCCACAATTTTCCGGAGTTAAAGTAATAACCGAACCATCGGTTTTTTGGAACTTTACTTCAGCGGGATTTTTTGACCATTCTTTATAATTCAGAACCTGGCCATTTACGGTTTGTCCATCATTACTGATATAAGAATCCTGGCAAAAGGCAGAGGTACTCAAAAACAAAAGGAAGGGAATAATGATTTTTTTCATAACAATTAGTTTTGTGCAAATAAAAATATTTTCTTTTATAATTCTAAGGTTTTTTAAATGTTTTTATTAGAAATTTATTTTTACACGAACTGTTTCCATTAATTACTGCTTCTTCACACCTTTTTTATAACTTCATTTATTATTCATAAAACGATTGCATGATTTGTTGCAACTTAAAGCAACAACTATTGCCAATGTAAATATTCTCAGATGAAAAAATACAATACACTTTTAATTTTGCTTGCCTTAACTGCAGCTACAACCACAATCGCACAAAAAAAGCAGTTGTACACAGCTCCGCTCGGCATTGAATCGTACACTTTTCGCAATAGCTTCCCGGTCAACATTGTCAAAACATTAGACACTATACAAAAGCTTGGATTTACAGAATATGAAGGCGAAAGTTATGGAATGCCTGCGGCGGAATTCAAAAAATTGTGCAGTAACAGAGGCATTAAAATTATTTCTACCGGTGCTGATTATGGTGAACTGGTTAAATCTCCGGAAGCAGTTGCACATAAAGCAAAAAACCTTGGAGCCAAATATGTGATGTGCGCGTGGATACCTCATGCTAATTCAGGGTTTACTTTGGAGAATGCAAAAAATGCGGTTGAAGTTTTTAATAAAGCCGGTAAAATTTTAAAAGACAGCGGTATCATCTTTTGTTATCATGCGCATGGTTATGAATTTCAGCCTTACCAAAATGGCACGCTCCTCGATTATCTTATAAAGAATACCAACCCAAAATATGTTTCATTTGAAATGGACATTTTGTGGATACATTTTGGAGGCGGTGATCCTGTGGCATTGCTCAAAAAATATGGAAACCGCTGGAAACTAATGCATTTAAAAGATCTTAAAAAAGGAACTAAAAAAGATTTAAGCGGTGGCACTTCGCAAGAAAATGATGTAGCGCTCGGAACGGGGGAAATAAATATTCCTGCAATATTAAAAGAAGCCAAAAAAGTAGGTATCAAACATTATTTTATTGAAGATGAAAGCAACCATCCGGGCGAGCAGGTGCCAAAAAGTATTGCGTATTTAAAAAGTTTGAAAGAGTGACACTTCTTTATCTTTTTGCAGAAAAAACAAAATAAAAATTGAGGTAATTTATTTGTTCACTGTCCAGACTTTTTAAAACTGTTTCAAAAAACTGATCTTGGCAATTGCATGATCTTCCATTTGTGTTTTTTGCTGAAGTGTGGTAAAACCATAATGATTCAGCACAAGGTAAACGTAAGACAGCGGCATGTATTCCCACGACAAGCGGATGTTATAATTCTCAGAATTATCGTTAGCATTTTTTTGATAAAAACCGATGAGCTGCAAACGCGGGTTCAACGCAAAGCGTGCCTGAATTCCGTACAAATCAATAGTAGTGGAAGTTGCCGGGGTTCCTACTTTTATAAAACGGTTTCGGTTAAATCTTCCGGTCAGCGAAATTTGCGGAATGGGCGCAAACTGTAAGTTCCAGTCGCCCGAATTAAGTTTGCCATTGAAATAATTTCCCCAAGTATAAATTCCGTTAATACTGATTATTCTGGAAGGATCAGAACTTATCCACACCTGCTGGTTGGTAAAATAATAATCGCCTGGAGCGATAGTAACACCGAGCGGTTCAAAAGGCGCTGTAAGCCTCTGAAAAGAAGGAGTAAAGCCATATCCAAAGTATGCGCCACTTTGAAAATTAAGCCATACAGGAAATAAAGTAAAAGTTCGCTCTATAGATTGCCCCGTAGAAGCCTGCCAGTAAAATTCAGGAAGAAAACCCGGTTCAAATGCACGAAGTACTTTTTTAAAAGGCAATTTTTTTCCACGATAATACCAGTTCATTCCGGGCGTGGTGCCTATCACATCTGTGCGCGAAACGAATCCCATTTGCGGATCAAAATTTTTGGTAACCACCGATTGTGTTAACCATATTTTCATATGGTTGGTGGAATAATAATATTGCGCAAAACCTGCAAATCCATCGTTCCCTTTTTTGGTATTGGCTGAATGCATCAGCAAAGTATTGAGCGAATGAGATTCGCCAAGGCGAAAAAAGCCATCAATTGTACTTACAATATTGGTATTGCCCGGCTGGTTCTTAACCGTTACCAATCCACCCAAACGGCTGTTGGCGCCAATGTTCTCTGAATATCTTCCAACAAAAAAATTGGTAGCAGGGCTATTTTCTGCTGCGCGTTGCCGCATCACGATAGCCCCGTAATTCGATTTGGTGGAACGGTGTACAAATCTTCCTCCCGCTTCAATAGGAATAGGCGTTCCCAAACTATCAAGCCCAATGCTTCTGCTGAAAAAAGGCTGCACGCGCATTTGTCCGCCCGAGCCGTCAACAGCCTGTGAAATACCCACACCAAACAGCGAAGCATTCTCTAAAAAAAACTGTCTTTTCTCAGGAAAGAAAACTGAGAATCGTGTCACATTATTTACCTGCTGGTCTGCATCTGCCTGCGCAAAATCAGTATTCACTGTAAGGTCTAAAACTGAATTGGGATCAATAGCCCATTTAAGATCGCCTCCAAATTTGTAATTGGTTTCATTCTTTTTCACTGAAGAATCAAACCCGCTGTAATGGTCATAAGAAGAAAGCGCGTAAGGCTCGAACCGTATATTAGTGGTAGGCGGCGGCGGTTTTAAATTTGTTAATACACCGGCATAACTCATGCGAAGCGATGTAAAAGCGCGTGGGTAAGGAGAGAAAGAAGTGATCTCATTGGTTACCCTCCGGTTGCGGTAAATGCTCAATCCCCATTGTTGTAAAGAATCGCTGTTGGGATAGCGCAACGTTTCCCACGGAATCGCGATTTCAGCCGTCCAGCCAGAATCGGTACGATTGGTTCTTACACGCCAAAGGCCGTTCCAGTCAACGTCATAATAAAGATCATCAAAAGATAACAGATCGCGCTGCACTCCATAAGGATCGGTAACAAAGGCCATCGCATTTCTCTTATCGTTGAAACAATCAAAAGCAATACCTACCAAATCGCGGCTCTTGTCATCAAAGTCTCTTTTAAAGTCGGTAGACCGAAGCGCTTTTGTTCCCAAAGAATCATGCGCAAAAATTCCAAAATATAAAAACTGCCGGTTATACAACACCTTTACATCGGTCGCTTCGCCCGGCGCATGGCCTTGCACCGGTTCTATTTCCACAAAGCGGGGCGAAAGTTTGGCCAATTTCCATTCAGGTTCATTCAGCAGTCCGTCAACATGCAGGCTGGTATGAATCTCTACTGCTTCAATTTCTTTTCTTACAGAATCGGGTTCAAAAATTTCTTTTTGCTGACAATAACAGTTAAGGGTAACCGCAGTAAGCATACCAAGCAATACGATTTTCAGATACATTTGATAAAGATAATTATCAGTGGGAAATTTAAAACAAATATTTTATGTGTTTGTTTGACACAATGAAAATTCAAAATAGAAACTCAGCGGATTTGTTCGATTACTATGAAGTGTGTCCTGTTAACTTAGTTTATCTCTGGCATCAAAATAAATTGTTATTTAATATTGATACTAACCTACAGTAAGTATTTACCGGGAAATACTTACATCAAAAAGTATTTTAGTTTAAAATAAAAGATGCTATCTTTCCGAAAGGTCACATACCTTGAATTTAAATACCAGTTCCTTACTAATACATGAGACTAAGAAAATATTTAATCCTCTTTTTTATAATCGAACTTTTTGCAACCGGCTGTAAAATTGAATATCGCCCATCCGTACAATCGCCTGCTACAGGATATCTTGTAGTGGAGGGCTTTATCAATAGCAACGGCCCTACTACAATCACCCTTTCGCGCACTATCAAAATTTATAATGATTCGGTGAGCGACAATCGAGAGCACAATGCACTGGTTAATATCGAAGGGCAAAACAATGAAAGTTTTCCTCTTTATGAAACAGGAGACGGGATCTATACTTCCGACTCTTTACCATTAAACAGCAATGAAAAATACCGGTTGAAGATAAAAACCGCAGACGGGAAAGAATATGCTTCGGATTATTCAGGTTACAGAACTACTCAGGATATTGACAGCCTTAGCTGGACGCGCAATAGTGATGGCGTAAAAATTTATATCAATACCCACGACAATCAGAATACTACGGGGTATTATGATTGGAAATATGAAGAAACATGGGAATTTCATGCTGCCTATTACAGCTCCCTGGAGTTTATTGTCGATCCTGTCAGTCATTTGGTTACAGGTGTTAAATACAAAAACGCAGACAAAAGCATTGACTCTTCCCTTCACACCTGCTGGAAGACTGTCAATTCATCCAACATCATTATAGGCTCTTCAACAATGCTGAGCAGCAATCATATTTATTTTCCAATCATGACGATACCATCTGCAGACGAAAAATTAGGTGTTTTATATAGTATCAAAGTAAAACAATATGCTATCAGCGCGGAAGCCTATTCTTATCTTCAAAAGCTGAAAAAAAATACGGAGGATATTGGTTCTATTTTCGCTGCGCAACCATCTCAACTCACCGGCAACATCCATTGCACAACCAACCCTTCAGAAACGGCTATAGGCTTTGTTGAGGTGAGCCAGGAAAAACAAGAAAGGCTGTTCATTAGCAACAAGCAAGTACCTGAATGGAATTATAATGATGGGTGTGCTGAAACCCTTCTTCAAAATAATCCCGCCGAACTAAAGGACAAAGCCGGTGGACTATTCCCGACTGTTCCTTTTGAAGTAACCTATGTTTCAATCGTTTCTTTTTATGCTACGCCTGACAACAACTGCCTTGATTGTACGTTTCGCGGATCGAATGTTAAGCCTGCATTCTGGCCCTGAATAATTTAATTTTCCGCATCAGTAAATCAACAAATAAAAACAATTTCTATTTTCTCCAATTGCGCAAAAAAAATAAAAATTGATAATCTAAAAGGTCTTAACTTCCCGAAAGATTTTACTGCCACTAATATTTAGTTACCAATTTCACTGTATGAGGTACATTCAATTTTTTACCCTCTTATTTGCAATTATAATTTTTACAACAGGTTGCAAGATAGAATATCGCCCTCCTGTAGCCTCACCCAAAACCGGCTACCTGGTTGTTGAAGGATTTATAAATAGTGACGGTGGCCCTACAACCATTACTCTTTCGCGCACGCTTAAAATTTATAACGATTCAACAAGAGACAACCGGGAACATAATGCCATTGTAAATATTGAAGGAAGCAACAATGAAACTTTTCCTTTGTATGAAACCGGCGATGGTGTTTACACTTCTTCTCCTTTGCAACTGAACAGCAGTGAAAAATACCGGCTAAAAATAAAAACGCAGTATGGCAAAGAATATGAATCAGATTATTCCACCTATCGCGCAACACCGGATATTGACAGCCTGAGTTGGAAGCGGGATAATAACGGCGTAAAAATTTATATAAATACGCATGATGATCAGAATAATCCAGGGTATTATTATTGGAAGTATGAAGAAACATGGGAATTTCATTCAAGGTATATCAGTTCTCTAAAGTGGGTTTATAACAGCCACCATATTCCGGTTGCCGTAGCATATACCTATCCTGACCAAAGAATCGATACTTCCATTTACAGATGCTGGAAAACGGTAAACTCATCTAATATCAATGTAGGTTCGTCAGAAAAACTAAACAGGAACCTTATCTATTACCAAATAATGTCTATAGAGCCTGCATCTGAAAAATTAAGCGTGTTGTATAGCCTCAATGTAAGGCAATATGCAGTAAGCAAGGAAGGGTACGCTTACCTTCAAAAGCTGAAAAGAAACACAGAGGAAATTGGTTCTATTTTCGCGGCACAACCATCGGAATTAACCGGCAATATTCATTGCACTACTGATCCATCAGAAATTGCGATAGGCTATGTTGAAGTGAGCCAGGAGAAAGACAAAAGACTTTACATTAATAACAGCGAATTGCCCGGTTGGAATTACCATATGGCCTGCGCCACCATTATCGTTGCAAATGACGCTGGTGAAATTCAAAAAAACGGTGCCGGATTGCCTACCATTCCTTATGCGGCAGATCAGTTTGGAATCCACTCATTTTATGATTCATATGATCCAAACTGTGTGGATTGTACGCTTCGCGGGTCAAATGTAAAGCCGGTATTCTGGCCTTGAACCGATGAAAACCCAACATTAGTAAACGAATAAACAACCTGCTTTTTTATTTTAAGGTAAACTGTTTACTAACCTGTCGTTTTGAATTCTGCCTACGTTTAATTCAATACTTCATACGTCATTACCGGAACAGCTTTATTTTTCATGCTCATCTCCCCTACCTGTTTACATTGAAAAGATTCTTTCACTTTTTGATAAGAGGCTTCCGAAATAAGAATTTGTCCGGGCTGTGCGAGCGATTGCAGTCGCTGCGCCATATTCACAGAATCGCCTATTACAGTATAATCCAATCGTTTTAGCTCGGCAGAACCGATATTGCCACTCACCACTTCTCCGCTGTTGATGCCGATCGAAACTTTAGGTAAAAAACTTTCCTGTCCTGATTCATTCGGTAATTTTTCAATTTGCCTCCTAACAGCAAGGCACGCATCAATTGCCCGGTCAAGATGAAAATCACCTTTAAAAACTGCCATTACCGCATCGCCAATAAATTTATCAATATATCCGCCCTGCGCGATGACTTCTTTCACGATGACATCAAAATAGCTGTTTAATAATTTTACCACGGTATCAGGTGATTCATTTTCGCTGATGGATGTAAAACTGCAAATGTCAATAAAAGCTACCGACACTTCTATGGTTTCATTCTGAAGTAAACTTTTTTCAAATTCGCGGCCACCCATAAAGTTGAGCACCGTTTCATCTACATACATTTTAAGGATATTATTTTCTTTGATCGCCTTCATCGTTTCCCTCATCTGCTTCACATGTTTCAGTGTTTTTTCCATGGTTAATTCAAGATCTTCAAAATTTACAGGTTTGGTAATAAAATCAAATGCGCCCCGGTTCATCGCAGTACGTATATTATCCATATCGCCATAGGCAGAAACGATCACAGATTTTACCAGGCTATGTTGCTCATTCATTTTGCTAAGCAGGGTCAACCCATCCATAACAGGCATATTAATATCGCTTAGCAAAATATCTACATCTTCCTGCTCCAACATTTTCTCCAATGCAATTTTGCCGTTTTCTGCAAAAATAAATTCGTATTTGCGTTCCCTTATTTTCTGGCGAAACTTCTGTTTTATAAGCATTTCCAGGTCCGACTCATCATCTACTACCAGTATTTTTGACATCAGTTATTTATATTTAGTTTTTTCTTTAATACTGTAAAATCAACAGGCTTGGTTAAAAATTCATCTGCGCCCAGTTCTTTTGCTGTTTTAAAATTCTCATCATCGCCATAGGCCGTTATCATCATCACCACCGGCGGCGGATTATGATGCCTTTTTTTGATGCGCGACAATAACTCCAACCCGCTCATACCGGGCATATTAATATCAGACAAGATCAGCACCGCTTCCTGTTCGTGGTGATCAAGGTAACTTAAAGCTTCTTCACCCGAAAAAGCAAATTCAAATTCTACTTGTTTATTCCTGACTTCCTTTCTAAATCGTTGTTCAAAAAGAGTTTGAATGTCTCTTTCGTCGTCTACTACTAAAATTTTCTTCATAATCGTAATTGTAATTTAATAAAAATTCTTCTTCTTTAATTTATCATCTTCATTTAAAATAAATCTTGTTTTATGGTGGCTTCTTTTTAGGAAAACTTCCGTTCAGGCCGGCAACTGAATGGTAAATTCAGTTCCTTCTCCATCCTTACTATCCACTTTTATTTCTCCACCATGTGTTTTAATTATGTCATAGCTTAAACTCAATCCCAATCCTGTTCCTTCACCAGTTGGCTTGGTAGTAAAGAACGGATGAAATATCTTATCCTTAACCTTATCAGGAATACCTGTACCATTGTCTTTTACACTTACCAATATCTTTCCGTTTTCTTTTTTTGTGCTCACCCACACCGTAGGTTCATAATCTTTCCCTTTTTGTTGCTTAGCAGCTTTTACAGCATAAAACGCATTGGTGATCAAATTTAAAATTACTCTTCCAACATCCTGTGGTACGATATTTATTTTTTGGATGCTTTCATCAAAATCAGTTTTCATTTCTGCGTTAAAACTTTTGTCTTTTGCACGCAATCCATGGTAGGCAAGTCGTAAATATTCATCAGCCAGTGTATTAATATCAGTCATTTCTTTTTGACCGTTACTGCTGCGGCTGTGTTGCAACATTCCTTTTACAATAGAATCTGCTCTTTTACCATGAAAGCTTATTTTTTCCTGGTTATTTTTAATATCGTTGGCAATTTCTTCAATAGGTAATTTTTGTTCGGGCGAAAGGTTGGTTTTATTCAGTTCTTCTTTTAGTTCGTCAGTTAATTCCATATTCACTTCCGAAAAATTATTTACAAAATTTAAAGGGTTTTGAATTTCATGGGCTATTCCCGCCGTTAGTTCTCCGAGAGAAGCCATCTTTTCTGATTGTATCAATTGTGATTGGGTGGCTTTTAAATCTTCCAGCGATTTCTGTAACTGTTCGGTGCGGTGCTTCACTTTTTCTTCCAATATTTTATTTTCCCTTTTTAATTTTCTTGACCGATAAACGATATATAATCTTAATAATCCAATTCCCAGTAAGACATATATGGTATATGCCCACCATGTTTGATACCATGGCGGTGTAATGGTGAAACTAAAGGAAGCCGGGATACTCCATTTTCCATCAATTCGTTTACTACTTACTTTAAAAGTATATTTTCCCGGAGGCAGGTTTAAGTAATTTTCCGTGTAGAGGTTTATACGGGGTGTACTCCAGTTTTTATCAATACCTTCAAGGATGTAGGTATAAAGTGTGCTATCAGGCCTGCTTAAATTTGCCTGTGCAAACTGAAACTGTAAATAGTTTTCGTTGTGAGGAAGAGAAAGATTTACCGGCAGGTTATAAGGCCCGGAAACACTGTCCCATCTGAATTTGGAATGGCCTGAATAAATAGTGTCTTCTGAATTCTTTACAAAATATTGGGGCTGCCCCATCACATTAATTCCCGTTATATAAGTTGCCACTGAATCAATGATGGGTTTAATTTGATTAATAACAGTAAGACCCATGTCTCCCCAAAGATATTTTCCATCATGGGTGATCCCATCGGTTGACCACGATTGTGCTTCCTCTTTCATTAATCCCTGCGATTTATCTAAAATTGATATTCGCCAGTCATTTGAAGAATCTCCGGGTTCCGGTGGAGTTATTATGCTGATTTTGTTATTGGTATTGGCAAGAATATTTCCATTATATTCCAACAGGGATAAAACCGTATTGGTTGTTAAACCCTGCTTTGTAGTAATGTTGGTAAGCGTACCATTTTTTGTGTCGGCCACATAAATGCCCTTATCTGTACCAATCCACATGCGGCCATATTTATCTTCAAGCATCATGCGGGCGCAGGTATCTTTTAGGCCCGGCTGGTTATTCAAATATTTTACGGTTCCTTCCGCAAGGTTTACTACATCTATACCGCTATGTTGGGTTGCCAGCCAGATCAATCCATTTTTATCCTGCTTTATGTCTAATATGGCGTCATCATTTAAGCCGCCCTCAACATCTGTATGTAGTATTACTTTCTTCGCAGAGTCCACTAAAAAAATTCCTTTACTCGGTCCTGTAAGCCACATATTGCCTGATTGATCACTAAAAACAACATAGATTGTGTCACTCACCAAACCTTCTTTCCTCCCGGCCTTTAAAAAAGTTTTGTGTACAGGGTCAATAATATTATATCCGCCGTCTGTCGCAATTATAATATTTCCGTTTTTTTCCCAAAAAGACTGCACAAAATTGTCACTTAAGCCATGCGCTTTATCAAGTAAATGCATTTCACTTCGTTGAGGATTTACAATAAAAAGGCCGTTGGTTGTAGCAACCCAAATATTGTCAGCACCATCTTCCATCAAACTTACTATTTGAGTAACGCCTAAAGGATGCACTGTTTCTCCATTTTGATCTATCATATTCAATCCCGTAGTAGATGCCACCCACACCCGGTGATAGTTATCTTCAACAGTAGAAGTTACCACATTTCCACTTAATCCGTTGCCTTGGTTTATATACCTGACTTTTTGATTTTCAAGATCGGCCAGTTCAATACCTGTAACAGTATTTCTCCACAGGTAACCCTTATTGTCAAAAAATAACCAGGTTGTAAATGAAGGCCTAAATCCCTGCGAAAGGCCGTAATGTCTTATAGTTCCGGCTTTAATATCAACAGCATCTACGCCATCCGGCATTCCTACCCATATTTGCCCATTATTACCTTTGGTAATAGCGGTTACTGAGTCGCTACTGAGGCCGTTATTTTTTCCCAGGTATTTCATTTTTCCTGATGCCGCATTAATAATATCAACGCCTCCGGCCATGGTTGTGATCCAGATGTTTTTAGCATCATCCTGTAGTATTTGTAAATTATTGGGTAGAGGATGATTTTGGAAACCTGATGAGTCAGAGAGCCAGGTTTTCGCATCAATGTTTTTATAAGTTCCTGCGGCAGGATCGATAATACTTACTGAAGTATCTACTTGGTTATAAACCCAAATATTCCCTTCTACATCAGTGATCATTTTATCCAGTGCTCTTAAATTAAAACCAATTTTATTGGAATAACTGATAGTGCCATTATGCACATCTATCATTCCCATATTGTTTCCCTTTATAAACCATATGTTTCCTTCATGATCTTCTGTAATACCAATGACAGGAGCATCAGTGGATGATCCTTGTACAAATGTTTGAATTTGCGCTCCGTCATAACGGAACAAACCTTCGCGGCTTCCTATCCATAATAACCCGTTGCTGCTTTTAAATAACGTAGTGATTAATTTAGCCTGCATTCCCTGCGGTGCCCCAAAATCATAAATAGACAAAGGTTTTCCTTTTTGCATTACCGGTGCACCAGCTTTAATAACAGGAAGAAGCCCTAATGTTGAGGTTTTAAAATTCAGTGAGTGAGAAGGTAATTTGTCAAGACTAAAATCTTTGCCGGGCAAGCTGTTAAAATCAAACCGGACTTCTTCAGGAGGTTTGCTGAAAGGCTTAAAACCGGTTGAATCATATGGAAAAGCAGGTAAGGCATTAATATCAAATTCCTTTATCACAGGTGTTATGCCTCCCTTTCGTGCAGTATCCCATTTTAATTTTTTTGTAGCATTGAATACAAGGGGTACAGTTACCGGTTGTGTATACCCTAATTCCTTTTCGGGGAATGGAACGTTACCTGAATTATTGCACGATAAAAAAACAGTTACTGAAAAAAATAGTACCGTTATCTGTAAGAACGAATATTTCGTTTTATGCATTTAGTGTAGCAGTTTATGATATATCATTTAAAGATAATGAAATTATATATTCCATATTCTCCTATTCTTGTCACAAATCAAGATGCGGCAGTAAAATTGACTAAGTTGCAGACAATGATGATTGTCTGCAACTGCGAAACTCACCTTATACCAATATCGGCTACCGGGTGAAAATAAAGTATTGTTGCAGCAAAATAAGCAATTAAGGACGAAGGGATTTCAAAATTGTCCGAACTGGGGAATTTATTTATCCTGCATCGAATTCATCAACTGATAATGAGTTTTTCAACAAAACCTTTCGAGCAGTAAAGCAATATACAATTGCAATTTTTATTTTTAGAATACCTCGAATCCCGATAGATGTCTTGGCTTTATGCAACGGGTAATGAAATAATAAACTTACTACCTTCCTCTTCTTTTGTTTCTACCTTCAATTCCCCACCATGTGCTTTTACAATATCATAACTCAAACTCAATCCCAATCCTGTTCCCTCTCCTGTTGGTTTGGTGGTAAAAAAAGGTTGAAATATTTTATCAATTATTTTTTGTGGAATACCATTGCCATTATCACTAACGGTGATGAATACGCTATTTTCAGATTTCTTAGTTATCACTGAAACAGTTGGTTCATAAGCATCACCCGATTGTTTCCTTTTTTCTGTAACCGCATAAAATGCATTCGTAATTAAATTCAAAATCACTCTTCCTGTATCCTGAGGAACAATGCTTATTTTAGGAATACTTTCATCAAAATCCGTTTTTATTGTTGCATTGAAGCTTTTATCTTTTGCACGCAACCCGTGATACGCCAATCGCAAATATTCATCAGCGAGGGCATTGATATCGGTTGGCTCTTTTACACCTGTGCTTGACCGTGAGTGTTGCAACATTCCTTTTACAATGGCATCAGCCCGCTTGCCGTGATGATTGATTTTTTCTTCGTTCGCTATAACATCTTTTGCAATCGATTTTGCATCATCATAATTTCCTTTGTCAATTTCTTCATTTAATTCAACAAGCAACTCTTTATTCACTTCCGAAAAATTATTCACGAAATTTAATGGGTTTTGAATTTCATGGGCAATGCCTGCAGTAAGTTCTCCGAGAGAAGCCATCTTTTCTGATTGAATGAGTTGGGATTGTGTGGATTTGAGATGATTAAGCGTTTGTTCAATTACTTCATTTTTATTTTGGAGCAGTTTCTTGGCTTTCTTTTCTTTCCGGTTATTCCGATAAAGAAAGAAGGCAATGAGAAGTAATATTAACAGGCCTGCGATCAAAGCATACTGCTTCAGTTGGTTTTGGTATGCAAACTTTGCAGCTTCAATTTCTTTTTGGCGTTGTTCTTCATGTGCAACCAGTGTTTGCACTGCTTCTATATTTCCAGTGCCAAATATGCTGTCTTTGTAGGCATCTGCTATTTTAAGGTATTGCAAAGATGCCTTTGTATCTTTTGGCTCATATAATTCAGACAACAAAGCTGCTGCTTCAAGTATCGTTTTCTTTTGATTAATCAATTTCGATTCTTCGAACCCTTTTTGAGCGTAATAAATAGCAGAATCCGATAGATTGGCAGTCTTATAAAGTGCTGCAATTTTATTATAAGCATAAGCTAAGGCCCTGCTTTCATTATTTTTAAGCGCAATCTGAAGACTTTTTTGATAGTAATTCAATGCCTCGCCGGGGTTGCCTGATTTTATTTTTATATCTCCAATGGTTTGATACACCAATGGTTCTTCATGATGATATTTTCCAAAAGTTTCAATTGCTTTTTCTTCATAAAAATTGGCAGAATCCAACTGATTTAATCCTGCAAATGCAACTCCCATATCGAAATATGCATAGGCCAATCCCTCATCATTCAACCCGTGTTGTTCGTTCAGTATATATTTACGCAAATAACTTGTTGCTTTCGTATAATCTTTCAGTATAATATAAGCTTCACCAATACCATCCAGGGCGGCCCCGTTTAAATTTTCCAGATGATACTCCTGTGCAAGTTGTAACGACCTGAAGCCCAATTCCAGTGATTTAGGCAAGTTGCCCTGTTGTTCCGTTACAATACACATAAAACCCAATACATTGATTTGCCCACGTACATATTTTATTTTCTCAGCAGATTCCAAAGCCTGTTGTCCGTAGATCATTGAAGAATCTGTATTTCCCAATCGATAAAGCAGGCATAATGCTATCTGGGCATTGATACGGCTTGTATCATCTTTTGCAATAGCTAATTGATGTTGCAAGCTATCAATTGCTTCTTTTGTTTGGGCAAAACCAATACTACATGCAAATGCAAGAAGAATGGTTAATGTGAATGTCTTTATCATTGATGAATATGAATCGGTAATTGAATAATAAACTCAGCTCCCACGTTGTCTTTTGTCTCCACTCTTATTTTCCCCCCATGTGCTTTTACAATATCATAGCTCAAACTCAATCCCAATCCTGTTCCCTCTCCTGTTGGTTTGGTGGTAAAGAAAGGTTGAAATATTTTATCAACTATTTTTTGAGGAATACCATTGCCATTATCACTCACGGTAATTAACACACTATTTCCGGATTTCTTTGTAATTACAGAAACTGTTGGCTCATAAGCATCACCCAATTGTTTCTTTTTTTCCGTAACCGCATAAAATGCATTCGTAATTAAATTCAAAATTACCCTCCCCATATCCTGCGGAACAATGCTTATTTTAGGGATGCTTTCATCAAAATCAGTTTTCATATCCGCATTAAAACTTTTATCTTTTGCGCGCAACCCGTGATACGCCAATCGTAAATATTCATCTGCCAAAGCATTGATATCGGTTGGTTCTATTTGGCCTGAGCTGGCTCTTGAATGTTGCAACATGCCTTTTACAATCGCATCAGCCCGTTTGCCATGATGAAGAATTTTTTGTTCATTGTCTTTTATATCGTTTGCGATTTCTATAGCCAATTGCTGATTGCCCGTTGCCAATTCTGTTTTCAATTCATCTATCAATTCATTATTCACTTCGGAAAAATTGTTGACGAAGTTTAAAGGGTTTTGAATTTCATGGGCTATACCCGCAGTAAGTTCTCCGAGTGAAGCCATTTTTTCTGACTGGATGAGTTGTGACTGAGTAGCTTTTAATTCACTTAAAGCTAACTCCAGTTCTTCTTTTTGTTTGGTCAACTCCATGGTTCTTTCTGCTACCTGCACTTCCAACTGGTCTTTCATGGCACTGATCACCTTGTTATTTTCTTCTTCCTCGATAGCTTTTTTACGCGCTTTAGCCAGCTCTTTTCTTTGCCTGTTGGTCATAAACCACGTACCGAATCCCCAGATAACTGCAAAAGTATTGGCAGATTCCAGCCATTGTTTCCATTCATTATACAATTGTATATCAATCAGCTTAATTACATATGTTATCACGGTAACCCCCAAATAAGGAATAACAGCAGTCAGTAAAAAGCTAACGGATTTAAACTCTTCGTTTTCATAAAGGATGTAAATGAGCCACGATAGTAAAAGTACCGAAACCCATTGTGTAATAACATCCGAGCCTGAATAGGCAAAATGCAGCACCAGCAATGCAACGGCCACGAAAACCATCCCCTTAAATTTATTATTCCACTCTGGCATAGTCTCCTGCATTCGAAGAGACTTGCGCAGGAAGGCAATAATTATGATAGTAATAATAAGCTGAAAGGACATACTGAAGGAATTGTATGAAATATTTTATATACAATATTAATTAAATAGTATTATTAATCCATTTACTTCTTATACACGCCCACCTGATTAATTTGATGATGTCAGATAATAGATAGCATAATCACAAATTCAGTTTCTTGGGGCTTTCGGAATAACGGAACTTATCTACGATAGCGTTCGGAAATTTCGCCGGTATCTTTCTCGTATCAGATTGAACCCGCGAACCACTTTCGCCTTTGCCTTCCAAAGAGCAACCGGAAGTGAATTAAAAAAAGAGAATCCTTATCGGCTGATAAGGATTCTCTTAAAATTATATTTACGGTATCTTCAAGGCATTATTACTTTCATCCACATCCGGTAAATGGTGATTAAAAGGCCCTGAGAAGGCGGCAATCCAGGTAAATAATAATATTTATCAAAGTTATTGAGCACTCCAGGTGTTATTAGAACGATCTATATCCGGTAATATATGATCCGGGTCAACAATCACAGAAGCTATTGCTGAAACGGAATGATAAGGCACTTCAAATGTTCCCCCTCTTTCCCATATCTCGAAAGGCAAATTCAGCGTACCAACCTGCCCGTTTTTCATCACTATTTTTAAAGTTACCGGCATTACCAGTTTTTCTTTATTGACAAGAGTAATGATAGCGCCTTTGGCCGTGTCATTATCTTTATAGGAGACATTTGTCACCGCCTGATCTAATTTCCAGTTGTTATAAAACCATCCTTTCCAAAACCAGTTAAGGTCGCTGCCTGAAGCATCGTTTATCGTCCGGAAAAAATCTTCCGGCTTGGGATGTTTGTATGCCCAGCGGTGTACATAGGTTTGAAAGGCATAGTCAAAACGATCAGGTCCGAGGATGACTTCCCGCAGTAAATATAACCCGGCTGCTGGTTTTGAATAAGCCAGGTAACCGAGATAACCTTCTTTGATCCGATCCGCATAGGT
The DNA here is from genome assembly GCA_028876495.1 of Bacteroidota bacterium. Lineage (GTDB taxonomy): Bacteria > Bacteroidota > Bacteroidia > Chitinophagales > Chitinophagaceae > Ginsengibacter. Next base: position 98,048 of record JAGWRO010000062.1, on the reverse strand, counting down.
CAAAATCGGCTGATCATTATTTTTTTTATACCGGCTCATAATTTCATCCACCGGTGTTTGCCTGGGAAGGTATTCACCATGATTGAAAGACTCCTTGGAATAGTAATTCTGAAAAGTATTAAATCCTTCATCCATCCAGGCATACCGGCGCTCATCGGAGCCAACGATCATTGGAAACCAGTTGTGGCCGATTTCGTGAGTAGTAACAAAAAACAGCCCGGCATTTTTGGCTTTCTTACTGCAAAACACAATACCGGGGTATTCTTCGCCGCTAACATCTCCGGCTACTGTTACAGCAGTTGGCCAGGGATAATCAAACTTCCAGAGTTTTGAATAAAACTCCATACTGAATTTAAGGTATTCAGTTGAACGGCTCCAGCGGTCTTTTCCGTTAGATTCAATGGGATACACCGACATGGCTAACGGGTGGTGGCCATTTGGCAGATTAACACGCGCTGCATCCCAGATGAATGCTTTGGAGCAGGCCCATGAAAATTCCCGCGTGTTTTGCATTTTAAAATGCCAGGTGAGCATACCATTGTGCACCGGCCTGGTTTTGGGATCATTTATCTCGCCGGGTTTTATAATGTATATAGTCTCATCACTTTTTCCGGCTTCCTGCAGCCGTTCCATTTCAGTAGGTGTCAACACGTCCCCGGGGTTTTCAAGCTTGCCTGATGCTACCACCACCTGGTCCGATGGCACAGTCAGGTAGACATCAAAGTTGCCGTAGTCCAGGTAAAACTCCCCTGCCCCCACAAAGGGCAGGTTGTTCCATCCATTTACATCATCGTATACCGCCATCCGGGGATACCATTGTGCTACCTGGCATATCCAACCATTTTTAGTAAGTGTTCTCCCCATAATATCCACGCCGTTTTTAGGTATCTTAAATTCATAGGATATTTTCAGTTCTGTATTTCCTCCTTTTGCCGGTAAGTTTTTTGCCAAACGGATCTGCAGCCTGGTATCAGTAATCATATAATCAGCTTTTTGCCAGATCCCGTTTTGCAGGATATCTACCTGGCTAATCGTGTATCCTCCGGAAAATTCGGTTGGGCCGTATTCCAAACCCGAAGCGGGAACAGATTGAGCACCCAGCGAAGAGGATTTATAGAGGTTTTGTTCCAGTTGCAGCCACAGGTAGGACAAGGCGTGCGGGCTGTTGTTGGTGTAATGAATTTGCACAGTTCCGGTAATTTTGAAATCGCTGGTATCCAAACGTGAATGGATGATATAATCGGCCCGGTTTTGCCAGTAAGCGGCCCCGGCAGACCCGTCGGCACTGCGGTATTCATTACCATTATGCGTAAAGAATAATGGGTCAAAAGTTTCGTGCGGATTGTATCCGGGTGTTGTTTGCGCCGCAGCAACTTGCGAAGTTGATACTATCAATATAAAACTGAGTAAAAAAAGGCCAAAACATTTCATCATAATGTATTGCGATGTTTAAAAATTAAAATTAAATCTATTGTTATCTGCTGATTTTTTAAAAGTTTTGGGATGAGCAAAAATAGTTGTTATTTATATTTTAATTATTATTCAAACTATATCATTGATTGATTCCTTACTTGTAATAAAAAATATCATGAAATAGCCATTAATAGCAACGTTGATGATGGGAGCCAGGAGTTGTATTTTCTGTAACACAAACCTACTGCCTGCGTCAGGAGTTTTTCGTAGTTTTATTCAAAAAAAAATCAAAATAAAAAGAGTGGATATTTTTCCATAAGCTGATGCTAACAGTAAAGCAACAAATATTGCAGAAAACAATTTTATCAACAAACACAATCATCTCCCAAAATTTCAACATATCTTTAATAGTAAGGAGTTATTTAAAATCATAGAGAAATAGTAGTAAAACCTTACAAACAGAAATCCAATTTTTACTGAACACCGTATTGCTTATCTAAAAAAAATTACCATCTTTTTTTCATTACGGATTTTCCCCAAATGAACATAGACAAATAATGCCAGGCATCTTCACAAAAAAAAACAACTTCGCCGTTAAAAGCAATGATAAACCCACTTCGTTTATGGGGCTCATCGCATGGGCGGTAAGTTTAAGCCGGCCTTACCGGAAATATGTATGGATAATTTTATTAGCCATGCTTATAGAAGCTTTGATAGGCCTTGCTACTCCGTGGCCTCTTAAAATAATTATAGATAATGTACTTCAACACCATCCTTTACCAAAGGCGCTTTCATGGATGGATTCTTTTTTTCAAAATCAAAATTATATTCAACTGGCAGCGGTGGCGGCATTAACTTTCGTGGCTATAACTGCTATCGGATCTTTTGCAGGCTTTATTGATAGTTATTATAATGAAAAGGTGGCCCAATATGTGGCTAACGACCTGAGGAAAAAGATGTACCATCATATGCAGCACCTTTCGCTTGCCTATTATGATTCGCACCAAACCGGTAAACTGATATCTACCATAACGGCGGATGTTTCTACCATACAGGATTTCGCCTCCTCTACCCTTTTGAATATACTGGTAGACTGTATTACAATCATAGGTATGGTCGGCATTATGTTTTACCTCGATTCTGATTTCACGCTGGTAGCTCTTGCTGTTACTCCTTTCCTGCTTTTTTTTGTTGCCCGCTTTAAAAAATCAATGAAGAAATCAACACGGGAAGTAAGGAAAGACCAAAGCAATATGTTTGTCGTGTTGCAAAAAGGCCTTGAATCCATCCGATCAGTAAATGCTTTCGGGCGGCAGGATTTTGAAGAAGACCGGCTGGAGAAGATAAGTATAGAAACTGTGAATGCCGCACTAAAAGCAAGGCGGGTAAAATCGATACTTTCGCCTGTGGTAGCCATTACTGTTTCTGCATGTACTGCATTTGTTTTATGGCGTGGGGCGGGCCTTGTAATAACTGGTGTAATGACCATTGGTACGCTTACGGTATTTCTTTCGTACATGAGCAAGTTTTTCAGCCCGGTAAAGGACCTTGCCAAAATGACCAGTTCAATTGCCCAGGTGTCGGTGGCGCTGGAACGGATACAAACAATCCTCGAAACCAATGCTATTACGAAGGAAATTCCCAATGCGATAAGGCCGGGAAAACTGAACGGGAAAATTGTATTTGAAGAAGTAAGCTTTGCCTACAATAGTGAAACGCCGATTATAAAAAATTTCAATTTAGAAATTCTGCCGGGCCAGCGAATTGGAATTTGTGGCCCTACCGGATCAGGCAAATCCACTGTGGTGAGTCTTATCGCCCGTTTTTATGATCCTACAGCAGGTAAAATTTTAATGGGTGGAACTGACATTTCAAAATTTACACTGGAAGGCCTGCGCGAACAAATAGCATTTGTGCTACAGGATACTGTATTATTCTATGGCTCTATTCGTGAAAATATCGCGTACGGAAGACCCAATGCCACTGAAGCAGAAATTATAGAAGCAGCCAGGTTGGCCAACATTTATGACTTTATTGAAAAACTTCCTCACGGCCTGGATACACTTGTAGGCGAACACGGAGTTACACTCTCCGGTGGTGAAAGGCAGCGCATAGGTATTGCAAGAGCACTAGTACGCAATTCGCCGATTCTTATTCTTGACGAGCCCACATCTTCTCTCGATGCTGAATCTGAAAAAGTGGTAATGGAAGCGCTGGAGAAATTAATGAAAGGGCGAACCGTGATTACCATTGCGCACCGCCTCAATACCATTCGGAATGTTGACAAGATCATCGTGCTCACGCAAGGTGTTATTGCAGAAGAAGGAACACACGATGAATTGATCAGGAAAGGAAAAATCTATGAACAGTTGTATCATCTGCAGCAAACAGATGAAAGTTCTGTTCAAATAACCGTTGAAAACTAATTATTATTTACAAGTTAATAAACAACCCATGTCTCACAGATCTTTAATCGTTTTACCAGATGATACCGGCCAGCAAATCATTGATGCGATTGACAGTGCACGCGATATTATTCTGATCAAGATGTTTTTATTTTCTGACCCCGGACTTATCAATGCTGTTATCGCTGCAAAAAACAGGGGCGTAAATGTCAGGGTAATGCTGAACCCCAACCGACATGGTGAACCGGAAAATATTGCTACCCGCGAAAAGCTCGATGAAGCAGGGATAGAAGTAAGAGACAGTAATCCTGAGTTTACCGTTACGCACGAAAAATCAATGGTGATTGATGATAAAGTTGCTTTTATAAAATCATTAAACTGGGAACCTAAAAATTTTATTGAAACAAGAGATTACGCCATCATTACTTACCATCCGCATGAAATAAAAGAGATCAGCATGTGTTTTGAAGCGGATTGGCACAGGGAAAATTTTGACCCCGGCGAAAATTTAAATCTCATTTGGTGCAGCAATAACGGCAGAACCAGGATCGCAAAATTTATTGACGAAGCCAAGCATACACTCTTCATACAAAATGAACGCTTCCAGGATTTAGTGATTATTGAAAGGTTGGTACATGCGGCCAGCAGAGGGGTGAAAGTGCATGTGATGGCGCGCCCGCCTCATACTTTAAAAGAAGAAAAACTGGTAGAAGGTGTGGGCGGCTTGCGAATAATGGATGATGTAGGCATCCAGATACACAAGCTGAAATTTTTGCGCCTTCATGGAAAAATGTTGCTGGCTGATGGTTGTCGCGCCATTATTGGTTCTATCAATCTTAGCCCTGGAAGTTTTGACCACCGAAGAGAACTGGCGATAGAAGTGCATGATGCGCCTGTTATAGAAAGAATGAAACAAATCGCTCATTACGATTGGAAAAATTCGCATACACTTGATCTTTCTGACCAGGGATTGATTGAGGACCTTGATAATTATGGCAATACCGGCATTAAAAAACTGGTGCTGGACGAAGATAAAGCTAAGAGCAAAGAGCATCACAAACATCATAAACACAAGAAATAAAAAAATGCCTTTAAAGTTTGTTTACTATTGTCCTGTTTATTAATTCATTTATTTTTATATGAAATCAATTATACTTTCACTATTATTCGTTTACTTCTCTGCAAGCCATCTAAATGCCCAAACTGCACGTATTGATAAAGTAAAATTTTTTGAAGACACCTCCATCCTCAAGGTCACCATCACTACCAACATCGCAAAGCTCTTCAACAAAAAAAATAAAACAGGGATTCATTTTCCCGCCCGTTTTTTAATCACACTTCCGGATGGAACAACAATTGATGATAACCTCTCAATGGAAGTACGTGGCCATTTCAGAAAAGGGTACTGTTATATTCCGCCTTTAAAAATTCATTTTAAGTCCCAAAAAACTTCCCCGTTAAAAACTTTAGGTTCGCTAAAACTCGTAAGCCAGTGTTCTCTTGCTTTCTTTAGCGAAACGTACCTATTGGATGAATACCTTATTTATAAGATCTACAACCTCTTAACCAATATGAGTTTCAGGGTTCGCTTGCTGAAAATAACCTTTGAAGACAGCCTCGGCAAAAAGAAACCCATGAATGAATACGCCTTTTTGATGGAAGACGAGAAAGATCTTGCCAGTCGAAATAACTGTACCGATTGGAAAAAAGGCGATATCGGCGACCAGGGAACCGACAGACATCAAATGACAACAGTTGCTTTGTTTGAATACATGATAGGCAATACCGACTGGAGTGTGTTTGCCGGCCATAATATTAAGTTGCTCCTTTCAAAAACTGATTCATTTCAACATTTTTATCCTGTTCCTTACGACTTTGATTATTCAGGATTTGTAAACACCAATTATGCCACTCCCGACCCAAGACTTAATATTTCCAGTGTGCGCGAAAGAGTGTATCGCGGATATCCGCGAACCATAGAAGAACTGGACGAAGCGCTGGAGGTTTTTAAAAATCAAAAAAACAATATATATTCTTTGATCAATAATTTTCAATTGTTGAATTCGCGCGATAAAAAAGACCTGACATTTTACCTTGATCAGTTCTTTGATTTGATCAACCATCCTGAACAGGTGAAAGATGCTTTCATCCGTAATGCAAGAAGGGATTAAGAAACAAAAAATCTCTTTTAAAATTTGCTGATCAATCTTCTCTCAAACCTTTAATAATTACATTCCCTGTTCCATTGGGATTACAAGGATACCCAAATTCTTTTTCCAACATTTTTGGATTATTAATTACAGAATAAAAATCGTCCAGGTATTGTAAAGTCTGCTTTTTATATTTTGCATCAATTAATGAACAACTGGTATAGATACTGTAAATTTTATTTTTCATCCGGTTGTAAAAAGCAATGGTGCTATCAAATAATTTCAAATCTTTTATACAATAACCGCGGTACCGTCTTTGGCGAACAGAACTCATTTCCAATTCAGGCGCCGGCTTTGCATACGGCGAATTCACGATTCCGGAAAGATCAAAATCATAAGGCACGGCAATGGCTTCAGCAGTAGAATCAGCAGCAATTAATTTTATGTTTTGCAGATAGTCAACCGACCAATCAGTATTCCCGATAAGGTATTCGAATACAGCCATTTTTAGAAACGGTTGCTGCATGGTTTGTTGGGGCCTTATCTTTTTCTTTACAACGTCCATGTTATTTCGTTTGGCCATTTGTTTTTCATCCTCAAGGATTATTCCATAGAATGGAGAAGGCATTTTTTTTCTTTTTGGATCCAACAACGTTACTCTTACTAGCCTTGCCCTGAAACTTTGTGGGGTAATTAAATTATACAATTTATACACCAGCCATTCATGCACTATAAATTCTTCGCCCTGGCAAGGCATTACTAATTTGAGTGAAGACTTCGAAGGGAAAAAAGAAGGCGAATTGGCTTCGCTTGCTGAAAAAGTAAGTAACAAAGGCGGAAAAGTACAATTGCTCTTTTGCCTTCTGAAATGGCCGCGCGTTTTTACTTCTATTGGGATTGAAGTTTTGTTGCTGTCTTCGGATGTATAAGTCAATTCAACCGGATAATATTTTGCTTCCCCCACGCGGTCATTCAATATTTGATGAAAGCTGCCTTTTAAAGTAATATCCAGGATTTGATCTGATTCAAACAATCCTTTTTCAGGTTCTTCTTTTAATGAAGAAACGCTGCGTGTCTGCGCCCTTGTAGAAAAAATAAACAGACAGGAAATAAAAGTAAGAAGGATGGCTGTTTTCATGATGAACTATTTCAAAATTGTTTCAATTCAACTCATCATACAATTCGATAATGAAGGTATCTCAAAAAGACAGTAAACCAACAAATTGGGCAAATTCTTATTTCTTTAAATTGGTAATTGAATAATTACTCCTCACTTTTTGGTGTCCGTTTTTACTTTTGCCTCAACACAGGTAAATGATTGAGATCAATAGAAAAATAAATGGAATTTAGTACCGGAATTTTAGGTCATTTTTGCATTATAATTTTAAATAGAAAGATATTTTCAATTGGAGCATATAATCTACCTTCTTTCACAGTACAAGTATTTAATATTATTCCCTTTAGCCATAGTGGAGGGGCCCATTATTGCTGTGATAGCAGGATTTTTGTGCACCACCCAATTTTTAAATCCCTTTATTGTGTTTCCGATCATTGTAACCGGGGATATAATCGGTGATTCTCTTTGCTATATGTTAGGCAGGTTTGGGGTACCCGTATTTTTAAAAAAGATCGCCAAAAGATTGGGCTTTAAGTCAGAAAACATCTACCGCGTGCGTGCTTATTTTGATGCTAATCCGATCAGGACGATCTCCTTATCAAAAATTACATTGGGTATTGGATTTGCAGGAATTTACCTTGCAGGAAATGCAAAGATTCCTTACCGGAAATTTATATTGATATGCCTTTTGACTTCGGCTTTGCAGTACATCGTTTATTTAAGCATCGGGCTATTGTTCGGAAGCGCTTATAAACAGATTAGTCATTACCTTGACTTTGCCACAGCATTAATAATCGTTACCGGTTTAACCATACTTATATTTATTTTTATAAAATCGAAGCGCAAAAAAATATGAAAATACTTTTTGTATCAGATACGTATTACCCGCATATAAACGGCGTATATTATTTTGTATGCCGCATAGGGCCCATGCTACAGGAAAAAGGACACCAGGTAGCAGTCATCGCTCCTTCTGCCTCAATGGCTTTCTCCCGTAAAAAAATTGATGACTTAGATGTATATGGATTACCTTCTTTTTCAGTTCTGTTTTATCGCACGATCCGGCTTCCTTTCCCTCTCTTTCAAAAATACAGGATCTCTAAAATCATTAAAAAATTTAAGCCCGACGTTATTCATATCCAGGATCACTTTTTGATCAGCAAGGCGGTAGTGGTGTTAAACAAAAATATGAAGATCCCTGTTATTGCCACCAATCATTTTATGCCGGAAAATGTAACCGTTTTGGTGCAAGGACAACGATGGAAAAAACTCGTTGAAAACTTTATGTGGAAAGATTTTTCCAAGATCTTTAACCAGGCTAAAATAGTAACCACTCCAACAGAAACAGGAGTGCGAATCATTCAAAAAAGATTAAAGGTTGAAGCCATTGCTATCTCAAGCGGAATTGATCTTGAAAAATTCAATCCTCATGGCGATACTCTTTGGATAAAAGAAAAATACAACCTGCCCGATAAGCCTGTATTGCTTTATGTAGGCAGGCTCGACCCCGAGAAACACATTGAGGAGATATTACAAGCTGTGGCAGTAGCTGCAAAGAAAATTGATTTTTGTTTTGTGGTAGTTGGGAAGGGAATAAGTAAAAAAAATCTTGAGCAACAAGCCATTGAACTGGGGATAGCCGAACAGGTAATTTTTACCGGCTTTGTTCCGGATGAAGATCTGCCGTATTTCTATAAATTAAGCCGGTGTTTTATTATAGCAAGTATCGCCGAATTATTAAGTCTTGTCACCCTGCAAGCCATGGCTTCAGCATTACCCATTATAGCCGTAAATGCAGGAGCGCTCAGCGAGTTGGTGGCAGATAAGATGAATGGCTATTTATATAATGAAGGCGATATTACAACCATTGCACAATTTATTGAAGAGATTATTACCAATGATGAATTACACAAGAATATGGGCAAAAAAAGCCTGGAATATATTCATCAACATGATATCAATAAAACACTGGAGTCATTTGAAAAACTCTACCAAAGTTATTGCCGGTAAATTTTAAACGCTGTTCGTTCACTCAAATTTAAGGGTAACAACCACACAAGAAATACAGTAAGCTTATTGATAAATCCCGGCACTACCTCCTTCTTCTTTTGCATCATTCCTTTCACTGCAATATGGGCTACTACAGCAGGTGACATTGAAACTTTTTCGCCGGTTTTAATAGCTTTGGGATTTACCCTGGCCTGGTATGAAAAATCGGTATCCGTTGTTCCCGGGCAAACACAAGTCACTGATATGTTGGTTTTCTTAAGTTCTTCGTGAAGTCCACGGCTGAACCGTAATACAAATACTTTAGTAGCTGCATATAATGCCATTAAAGGTATTGCATGATAAGCGGTAGTGCTTCCCACATTAAGGATATATGCTTTCTGTTGTTGCCGAAGCAACGGAATAAAAGCCTGGCAAAGTAAAACAGGAGTTGTCATATTTACCTGCATCATATTCAGGTTTTCCGGCAAAGGGCTTTTATCAAATGACCCGCAAATGCCAAAGCCGGCGTTGTTGACCAATACAGAAACGGGGTACTGATTTTCATTACACCAGTTAAAAATCTGTTGTACTGAAGAAGGATCAGCCAGGTCAGCCACTAAGTACCCGCATTCGACTTTGAATTTCTTTTTAATTTCTTCGCTGTTTTCTCTCAATAAATTTTCTGATCTCGCAACTAATAAAATATTAAATCCTTTCTGTGCAAGTTCTTCAGCAATGGCTTTTCCGATCCCTTTACTGGCGCCTGTAATTAACGCATAAGACATATCAATTGCGGGTTTACTTAAAGATGAAATTATAGTAGCCAACAAGAGTTGACCGGTTGTTTAAAAAGAATAGTTCAATTATTTTAATCTGCTAATATTCACTTATGTGACTTTGCAGTAAAGCGGTGATAAAAAGGAGTCGCACTTTCTTCATTTTTAGGCATATATTTTCCACTAATAATCGGTATATACATAACCCGGCGGCGGCTTTTTTCTCCAAAATTGGGAGATTGCTGAACCCTGTGCCAGAGTCGCCCGTTATGAACGGTGAGATCACCAGCGTGAATATCAAACCCCACTTCCCGTTCATCCGGATTATTATCTATAAAATATTTTTTCCCAAACATCATTTTTAAAAACCCTTGTTTATGGCTCCCGGGAATGATACGCAGACCGCCGTTCCCCATTGGGCATTCATCTAAATGGATACCCACATTGAACATGGGTTGAATACGGTGTCCCAAAAAAAGATCTCTAGGGCTATCTGTATGCCACCCCATTTGGGAAAAAGTGCTGTTGGGAGTCCGGAGAAAATGGTTAAAAACAAGACCGTCTTTTTCCGTTTCTGAAATACGGCCTTCAAATGGTTTCATTAATTGAAGAAGAGCCTTTATCCGCTGATTCTGTAGCATCTGGTGCAAAGGTTCACTGTATAACGATAAGAAGCAAAATCGTTGAATCATTTTATTTCCTGATTCGTCTTTGCCGAACTTTAGCGGTATACCGTTCACCTTCTCACGTCCTTCATCCAACCACAATTTTTCAACACGTTGCGATTCTGAAATAATCTGTTCGACAACTTCCCTGGATAAAAAATTCCTGAATACAATAGCACCTTTGTTATCAAAAAAATCATATTGTTCCTGAGTTATCTCAGAACCTAAAATAAAATCAGGGCATTCAAATTTCTTCATACAAAGTTTATTGGAAAAAGCCTGTTTTAATTTCATGCTATTTCAGATAGTTGGAAAAGAATAAAGAAAGAATTTTAAATTCCGCCCTTATTCCGACTATAAATATAAGACAACCAATTTGATTTTTACATCACCTTTTTTCTTCAGACTGTTATAAATATGGAAGGCTGTTGGTATAAAAAAAGGCCACCCTTTTTAGGCAGCCTCAAAATTCAACTGTTATAATTTTCTATTTTTTATCGCAATTATAAAAGTCAGAAATTCCATTTACGCACTATGCTTACGATGAACATTTTGCCTGTGAATTTGCTTGTGAGCACGCTTTATGGGATGCTTTACGCCATCCTTTTTAAGATCCTTTGCATCGCCGGCGATATTTTTTTTGTCGGCTTTGATATCTTTTGTTTGAGTCAACGCTGCAGCTTTATGTCCCTGCTTAAGTTCATGTGTTCGTACCCTGCTATCGTGGCGTTTATCTCTTACATCTTTTCTTAAATCTTTCATGTCTTTTTGCTTGTCAGTCACACGTTTTGTAGTTTGTGCAAATGCTCCTGCAGTAAGCAGGGCTACTAATAGGGTTAAAATTGTTTTTTTCATTTTTTTGTTTTTTTTGTTAATAAAATTTTTAATTCAGATTGAATAGGATTGGTATTGAATAGCTTGGTTTAATCGTCTTTGATAAATGACAATAGTATGGCAAACGAGACACTGGTTTCTAAAATTAACGTTCAAATATTTTATTGGGGTACTCATAACTGTTAGTTAATACATCAATTTAAGTGTTTAAAAAATTGTTGGGTTTTAAAAGCTATAAGTAACCCCGGCCGTCCAGAAGAAAACATTACTCAGTTTTTCAGTTCTTGTTTTTTTATAGGAAGCACCTGACGGTGGGGTAACAGTAAGTTCTACTATATTTGGGTTTACGGGTATTGCCAGTGTTGGAGTAAAATCAAAAAGAAATTTGCCTAAAGTATAATTAACGGGTGCGCTCCATTCATAATCCATTATTTTAAATTCAGAAGCATTGGGCAGATATGCATTAATTAAAGTGCCGGGACCTGTTTGCTTTTTGCGCTTACCTGAATATCTTCTTTTTGTATAGTAAGACCCATAATAATTCTGTGTGCTGGCATTGATTAAAAAAGAGGGATCGATCTCTAAATTATCATCCAATGCAAAAAAAGAATGCTCAAGGCCAAAACCCGCACTGTAATCATCCTTATTATTAAAAGTAATTCCTCCCTGCAAAGAAGGTTTTATAAATCCAAAATCGTAAGAGAGGCTGATATTTGCGTCGCCTTTCGTTTCTGATTTTACATTCTTGCTCTGGCTGTTGTAAAAATCTTTGTCGACCGATATTTCCCCGTCAAATTGATTGATAGTGAGGTCATACCCGGCTTCAATTTCAAAAAGATCGATGCGGCTTGCGCCTGCACTACTCAGGTAGGATAAAGTGCTGCTAACATAGAACCCCGATTTGTTATAATAGCTGATAGATGGTGTAACGTAAGGAACCTTTAGCGAATCCTGCCTTCCCAGGTAAACACTATTGTTGAGATAACTTAAACCCGCTTCCCAGTGCGATTTTTCCGGCTCTGCATTTTCAGTTGAATCCTGCGCTTTTAAGGTTTGAAGTAAACAACAAAACCCTAAACACAATAATATCTTTTTACTCATTTTTTTCATAAGTCAATTATTATGGTTTTCCATTTAAAACACAACTTTTTTAATTTACAAGAACGAAAAAACGTCCTGAACCAGGGAAAAGTATTTCCGGGAAAATAATTGACAATAAAATGAGCAAAGGTTTAATGATCAGAAGAAATATGACAGAAATATTACTTTTAGGCGACCAACCTCGTTCCATTATATGTCCGAACCTATGGTTCTCGTTACCAATTTTACTTTCTTTTCAACGGATTAAAATCCGTTGTTACAATATCAAATCGAGGCTACGCCTCTGCAACCCTACGATTAAGTAACAGGCAACGTAATGATAAACTCCGTTCCCACATTCTCCTTCGTCTCTACCTTTATCTCCCCTCCATGCGCTTTCACAATATCATAACTCAAACTCAATCCCAATCCTGTTCCCTGGCCTGTTGGTTTAGTAGTGAAGAAGGGTTGAAAGATTTTATCAACAATGTTTTGCGGAATGCCGTTTCCATTATCGCTAACGGTAATGATTACATGGTTATCCGTTTTCTTTGTGCTAACTGAAATAGTTGGTTCGTACGAATTAAGATTCCGGTTTTTTTGTTGGTTCACTGCATAAAATGCATTATTAAAAAGATTTAATAAAACTCTACCAACATCCTGCGGAATGATATTGATTTTCCTAATCGCCGCATCAAAATCTGTCTTGATTTCTGCATTGAAGGATTTATCTTTTGCCCGAAGACCATGGTAACTTAATCGTAAATATTCATCTGCCAAAGCATTAATATTGGTTGGTTCTTTCACGCCTGTGCTTGTCCTGGAGTGTTGCAACATACCTTTTACAATATCGCCTGCCCGTTTACCATGATGATTTATTTTTTCAAGATTTTCTTTCAAATCATACGCTATCAGTTTGGCCTCCTCATTATTGCCATTATCCATTTCGATATTCATTTCATCTACCAGTTCTGCACTTACCTCACTAAAATTGTTGACGAAGTTTAGCGGGTTCTGAATTTCATGTGCAATACCTGCGGTGAGTTCGCCCAAAGAAGCCATTTTTTCTGTTTGAATGAGTTGGGATTGGGTAGATTTTAATTCGGATAAAGTGCTTTCAACTTTTTCCTTTTGATTTTTTATTTCTTCATAAAGATTGGCTAACTCAATATTCCGAAGTTTATATATTTCGGCTTCCTGTCTCGATTTTTCAACACGATGCGAGATTTCAAGATTCAAAATCTTTTGTTTTGCTGCTGCATTGTTTACTTCCTGTTCTGTATTAAAATAAATTTCAAATTGAGCAAGAGCCTTCTCATACTGTTTATCTTTTTTATATACTTCGTAAAGTCCATAATGAATTTTACAAAGAAGATCATTTGCTTTTATTTCGTTGCCAATCTGTAAGGCATCATTCATCAATGCAAAAGCTTTCTCAGAATTATTCTCATTAAAATTTTTATTGGTATATAATTCAGCCAGGAACAAAATAATTTCTGCTTCTCCTTTTTTATCGCTTATTTGTTGTCGTATTTTAAGGCTACTGATATAACAATCGAATGCCATTTCAAAATTACCTGAGTGTTCATAAATATTCCCTAAATGAAAAAGTGAATTTCCCTGGCCTTTCTTATCATTTATAGATTCGGATATTTCCAGTGCCTGTTTACAAAAATCAGTGGCCTGCTCATATTGCTCTGTTTTAAAAAGGCAGAATCCAATATTATCAAGGCATCCGGCTTCACCCCATTTGTCGCCCGACTTACGCCGGATCGCAAGGCTTTGATAGAAGTATTCAAGTGCATTTGTATAGTTACCTGTTTCAAAATAAATAAGTCCTATATTATTAATTGTGTATGATTCCGATACCCAATAATTTTTTGAACGGGTAACAGCAAGGCTTTTTTGAAAATAATCCAGCGCCTGTTCATAATTACCAAGATACCTGTAAGTAACCCCAAGATGATACAAAGAGAGTGATTCACCTTCTGAATAATTTGATAGCTGTCTTAACTCAAGGCTTTTAAAAAGTAAGTCAAGCGATGCTTCATAATTTCCAAAGCTTCTTTGAATAATACCTAAATACTCATAAACATCAGACTGGCCCTCCGTATTATTAAGTTGTCCAAATAATTCAAGAGATTTTCCCAAATGACCAAGCGCTTCTTCGTGTCTTGAAATACGAATCAAACTAAAGCCCAGCGTTCGAAGCCCCTCCGCCATTCCTTTGGCATAATTGTTTCCTGTAGCAAGTTTTACCGCTTCTTCGCTTAGTTCCAGGGCGCGTATAGAATTGCTTACACGTATACTCCATGCTTCCGTATTAAGCTCATTTATCTTCTGCTCAGTTGACTGAAAGGTATCTTCCTGCATTGCAAGTCTGTTATCTTGTAAATAATTTAAGCCATATAAAACTCCCATTGAATGCGGTCGGGATCTTTAAAAGCTACATAAAGTTTCTGCAGCGTTTCATCCATTTTTACGCCGGTGTTTTCTACACCCGCATCGGCAAGCCCTTTGGCAAACCTGTTAAGTTCTTCTTCAGTTTTACACGAAAGGGCAATATGATCCAATCCTATTTCAAATGGACTAAAAACTGCACCATTTTTTTGTTTTGGATCTGCTTTTTTAAAAGCAATGAAGACCGATCCTGCCGAAAAAATTATTAGTTCGGGTGTATCAATAACAAGCGGCAGGCCGATGATGTTTTGATAGAAAGTTTTTGTTACATCCATATCCATGCACCTGAGTGCGATATGATGAATGCCTGGTGTTTGAGGAATAATTGCCATTGCTTATGATTTATGATGATGAATAGCTGTTGTAAAAAGAGTTAAAGTATTTTCATTCACACATTATTAATAATTAAATAATAATTACTATCCTTTTAAGGAGATAAATAAATCTTACCAGGAATAAACAGTGTATACAATCAGGAGATTATAAATCTAAGCATTCTATTGAATAAATAAAATGATTTTTACAAATAGTACATACTGAAATGCAACTTTTTAGACAACCTATTCATCCGTGTAATCTTTTAATCCTATTAATCCCTGCCTACCGGCAGACAGGCGTGATTCAGGCAACAGGTAACTGAATAATAAACTCACTTCCTTCCCCTTCCTTTGTTTCCACTTTTATTTCCCCACCATGCGCTTTTACAATATCATAACTCAAACTCAATCCTAATCCGGTTCCGCTGCCTGTCGGTTTCGTGGTAAAAAATGGTTGAAAGATTTTATCAACAATGTTTTGCGGAATTCCATTTCCGTTATCGCTAACGGTAATCAGCACACTGGCCTCCCTGCCCTCCAAAGGAGGGTTCAAGGAAGTCCTTACAGTTACAGTTGGTTCATACGAAATAAGATTCTTCTTTTTTTGTTCGTTCACTGCATAAAATGCATTATTAAAAAGATTTAATAAAACTCTACCAACATCCTGCGGAATGATATTGATTTTCCCAATCGTCGGATCAAAATCTGTCTTGATTTCTGCATTGAAGGATTTATCTTTTGCCCGAAGACCATGATAACTTAGTCTCAAATATTCATCTGCCAAAGCATTAATATCGGTTGGTTCTTTCACGCCTGTGCTTGTCCGAGAGTGTTGCAACATACCTTTTACAATATCGCCTGCCCGTTTACCATGATGATTTATTTTTTCAAGATTTTCTTTCAAATCATACGCTATCAGTTTGGCTTCCTCATTATTGCCATTATCCATTTCGATATTCATTTCATCTACCAGTTCTGCACTTACCTCACTAAAATTGTTGACGAAGTTTAGCGGATTTTGTATTTCGTGTGCGATACCGGCGGTGAGTTCGCCCAAAGAAGCCATTTTTTCCGATTGAATCAGTTGGGATTGAGTTGATTTTAATTCCAGCAACGATTGCTTTAAATCGGCAGTACGCTCCTCAACGGTTCTTTCGAGTTCCAGTTTTTGTTGCTCTATTAGTTGGCTTCGTTCAATTTCTTTTTCTTTGGCTAAGCGTTCATTATCCAATGCCTGTTGGGTATTTTCTTTTCGCAGATAATTAAATTTTTTGAAAAGTATTAAAGAGAAAAACAACACAAACCATGCAATACAAACTATTTCTACAGGACGATACCAGTAAGGATTAATAATAAGAGCTATTTCTTTAAAAAGGGGAAATGCTACAGTCCAAAACAACATTAACGGGAGACCTCCTGTTATTACCAGTTTGCTGTAAGGGCTGTTTTTTCTTAAAAATAGTAGCAATGTGATCAGAACCGATAAACAGGTGAAAGACTCAGTAACATTGGCTACAGTGCTTGAGCCAGCTGCAAAACCAACCGGGTCAATCAATAGGGATATTATCAGCGATAAGGCAGAAGCCCAGCGTAAAATAAATAAATATTTATCCCATGTCTTATAAAACAAATGGGTTTTAAAGAAAGTGCGTACGAATTGTACCAGAAAAAAAAACATAAAAGCAAAAGATAAATTCAGATAAAAAACATATTCAATTTTATCGGGATGATACCAACTAAGGTAACTAGTCGTTGTATTGAATAAACGTGCGATCGCCAAAAACAAAATGAACAGCGAGAAATTAAGGTATTCACGTTCCCTTGTAAGGTTAAAGAAAGAAAGGTTGTAGAAAATCATCAGGAACAAAAGACCTTCCAAAAACATTTCCTGCATCGTCATGGAATTAAAATAATTGCTCCTGCTTTCAACATAATCAACATAATCGCTATAATTTTTTTCTGTGCTGGCGATATTAACAGATAAGGGAGCTGGAAATAAAATTTGTTTTGACCGTTGATAAACGGTTAACTGTTCTCCGGCTTTTAAGCTTATAGGAATATTAGAGAGAGTTTTAAAACCATCTCTTTTTCCCCACGGAACCATAAACCCGGTAACTAAATGAGCAGCATTGCCGTTGCTATGAAATAAATAAAAGTCATTGTACTCGCTATTTGTCTCTAATACTATATTCGCAAGATGATCCATTGTGTTTTTTAAGCGAAAACGAATCCAGTAAATGCCTTTCTCATTTTCATTTTTGTGGGTTGAATTATTGCTATGAAACAAATTGCTTACAGGCGGCTTAACCACTTCGTTGATATTCCATTTTCCTAAGCTGTCTTTAAGTATTTGATAATTATTAACATCTAACGCTTGTTCCTTAATAGTGTCAGAAATAATATTATAAGTAAGAGGGGGCAGGTTAGTTTGCGCCATTATTTTTACAAATGAAATCAAGCTTACTACGCCGAAAAGGAATATTTTTTTCATTATTAAATTTTACCAGGTAATTGAATAATAAACTCACTCCCCTCACCTTCTTTACTCTGCACTTTTATCTCCCCACCATGCGTTTTTACAATATCATAACTCAAACTCAATCCCAATCCTGTTCCCTGTCCCGTTGGTTTGGTGGTAAAGAATGGTTGAAAAATTTTATTTATCCCAATTTTAATTCTAATCTTTTAAGAGCCGTTGGCTTGGGTAATTTTGTAACTATGGGTTTTAAAAACAACAAGTAAAAAAAGAGTGCCATAGGCCGATACATATCTTCATCAAAGCGCCTTCCATTATATGCTTCGAATCCCGAAAAACCGGGACGGGCTCTACAGTTCTCGTTACGATTTTACTTTCTTTTTTCAACGGATTAAAATCCGTTGTTACAATACTGATCGAGACTACGCCTCTGCAACCACAGTTCATACAGGCAACTGAATAATAAACTCCGTTCCTTCGCCTTCTTTCGTCTCCACCTTTATCTCTCCACCATGTGCTTTCACAATATCATAACTCAAACTCAGTCCCAGGCCTGTTCCGCTGCCAGTAGGTTTGGTAGTAAAGAAAGGTTGAAAAATTTTATCTTTGATCGAATCAGGAATACCACCAGCATTATCACTAACAGTAATGTATACACGATTTAATGACTCTTTGGTTTCAATGGCAATTATTGGTTTAAAGGCACTACCCTCTTCCTTTGATTTTTGACCCAGGGCATAAAAGGCATTATTGATAAGATTTGATAAAACCCTGCCTATTTCCTGTGGAACAATATTTATTTTTTGAATGGTCTTGTCAAATCTGGTTTTTAGTTCCGGATTGAAATTTTTATCTTTTGTACCATAGCTATGGTATGCAATTCGTAAATACTCATCGCACAAATTATTAATATTGGTAAGTTCCTTTTTTCCTGTGCTGATCCTTGAATGTTGCAGCATTCCCTTTACAATACCGCCGGCACGTTTGCCATGATGATATATCTTTTGCTCATTTTTCTGGATGTCATCGGCAAGTATCTGTGCTTCATTAAGGTTCCCTTTGGACATTTCATCTTTCAGTTCCTGTATCAGTTCCTGGTTTACTTCAGAAAAATTATTGACGAAGTTCAAAGGATTCTGAATTTCGTGTGCAATGCCGGCCGTAAGTTCACCCAGTGAGGCCATTTTTTCAGCCTGTATCAATTGTGCCTGTGTAGACTTCAGCTCTGCCAGCGCTTTTTCAACACTTGCTTTTTGAGCTTCAATCTCGGTCTTTTGAGATGAAAGAACTTTGTTTAATCTTTTTCTTTGCCTGATATTAAAGAGTAAAACTATAGCAAATATGATGAGCGCAGCCAGCCCTGCAATTGAAACATTCCTTACAAAACGTTCTTTGGAAAGACTCAATTCCTGTAATTTATTTTCCTTCATCAAAACAGCAATCTTACCCGATTGTTTTTGAAGTTCGAGTGCATACTCGAGCGTTGCTGTACTGAAGCTGACCTTTTTTTGATTTTCGGTATTATACAAATCATTAAGCTTTCGCTGGAAAAAGAGTGCATTTTTATAATCCTGTAATTGTTGGTATGCCGAAGCCAGACCTAAATAAACATCTTTAAGCTCGGGCGGACTATCAACTGTATTATCTAAAGTAAGCGCTTCTTTAAAAGACACAATTGCATCTGATGTTTTTCCTGTTGCCAATTGCAGTTGGGCCTTACCGATCAGTGATTGTAAAATATCAATCGATGAGTTATATTGCTTTGCGATGGTGTACCCTTTCTCAAAATAATTTTGTGCTGCTTTAAAATCTTTTTTCAACCGTGCTAATTTTCCCAGGTCATTATAGGTGTAGGCAACACCAGATGTACCTTTACATATATTGACAGCGGTATCGTAATATCTTTCTGCTTCATCGAGATTCCCCTGCGCCACATACACTTCGCCAATATTAGTATATAAAATACCGATTGATGCAGTATCATTAACCTCAAGAGCGTAGGGCAATGCCTGGAAATAATAATCAAGCGCCTTATCATCCGTTGCAGGATTTTTTGAATAAATAACGCCGATGTTACCGAGGGCTGTTTCTATTCTTAACTTATTTTCAATTTGTTTCGCAAGATCCAGTGACCGCAAATAATACTCAACCGCTTTTGAATCTTCACCTTTATCGGCATAAAACGATCCAAGGTTACTCAGTAGATTAGAGGTGCCAACTGTATCGCGTAAAGCTTCAAATATGTCGAGAGATTTGTTTGAGTTTAACAATGCATCGTAGTAATTGCCTTTGTAGTTGTTTACAATACCTAACCATTTATATGCATATGCTTCCCCATTTTTGAAATTTATTTTAGATGCAATCTCCCTTGCTTTTTCTGCATATTCCAAAGACTTGTCAGGTGCAGATTGCGAGTTTTCTATTGCGAGACTAATAAGTGCGTTTACTTTTAGAGAATCATTTTTTTCCTTACCGGCCACCCGGATAAGACTATCCGTTTCAGCATTCTGGCCACTTGAAAGAAAATATGAAAACAAAGCAACAATTAGCACCGCAGAACGGAGTAATGCTGGCCAATTTTTTTTTCCGGCTTTTAGAATAATGTTGTGCAATGACAAGTTTTCTATCTTTTTCAACACAAATTGTTTAAACAAAAAAGGGTTGAGTCACTTCGCAATACAGAGAGGTCACAATTTAACAATTTTAAAAATAGTAAAGGCATTGCCAACCTTTGCTCTCAGAATATATATTCCGCCGGGAGAAGCAGGAGGTAATTGGACCTTTAATTGTCGTTCCGACATCCTCGTAATGGTAACTGGATATTTTTGGCCGGCAACATCTGAAACAAAGACGTCTCTGTCGGAAATAAAACCTTTATCTGTCGTCACTAAAAATGATCCCTCAGATGGATTAGGCGCTACACCGGCAATATTTATATCGCTGGATAACACTCCCTGCGATGACGTTCTTAAGGATGTTGAACTTTTCTTACATCTCGATGAAGTCGAACTTGCGTCTTGCGCCACGGCCGTATTTTGATTTACATTATAGGTTTGTACCGTCCATTTAAGTTTGTCTCCATTAAATTTTATCTGAAAGTTATTAGCATCACCCGGTTGAAATAATATGGGCTGTGTACCCACCGCTGTTGCGGCAGCATTACCTGAGAAGAAATTGTTAGCGCCAATAGGAACATATACTACCGTACTATTAGGATTATTGCAACCAAAGTTGGCGACATAAGAAAGCCCTGAAGGATCATTCTTTATTACATCTACACATATAAGATAAGGTTTCAGGTTCCTTGCAAATTTTCCTTTCGGATCAACATATAATGTGCCAGATGAAAATGTTGTAATGTAGCATTCCGGGCAATCCAATTCAAGATTTGTTGGTATGATACTGTAAGTACCTGCACTTCCGGTATAGGCCGGGCTTATTGTAAAGGTTGGGCCGCTTACTACTGTATCCTGATTTTTCAACCCGTCAACAGTAGCGGTGAACACAGGAACCGAATCGCCCTGGAACATGAAAGTATCTTTAGCCGCCACAGATAATTTGGCTGGCAAAATAGTTATTTTACCAAGCCCATAAGTAATTTCAAAATTGTCAGATATCATTGCAGCGGGAACTATCGTGAAAGTGCCCGATGTCAACCCGGTGACCATATTTACAGATTTAAAGTCGGAAAGTATATTCGATGATGATGGTACGTCGTCCTGGTCAATAATCACTACCACATTCTGGTTGCTTGTATCGCCTACAGAATTACTGTTTAAGATTGTACTGCCATTGATTATTGTGCGGGAGTTTACTTCTGCGGTTCCGTTGATAATCGATCTCGCATTTACAATCGTCCTGGCGTTTACTATAGTTTTTGCATTCACGAGATCAGATGACGAGGAATCCAACTGGTAGTTGAAGATTGATTGAGCTGCCAGGTCTATTACATTGGTTGTATCTGAAACAAGGGCGCCGTTAATAATGGTTCTTGAATTAATAATGGTTCTTGCATTTATAATTGATTTTGCACTGGCCAATACACCCATATCAAACAGGTCGGCATTAGTTAATGTTCTTCCATTAATGATTGTTCTTGCATCGACAAATGCAACCACATTATTATCGATAGTAGAATCGTGTGTCGTTACAATCTTATTGAGGAAGGCACTTCGTTCTGACGGCGCGATTAATGAATCACCATAAGTATAATTATATTGGAACCCTGCTATTTTATCCCCATAGGTAAGTGTGGTATCGCGTGGTGTAATCAACAAAGGCATTTTCTTTACAAACAATACCCCATCCTGGAAGGAAAAGTCGTAGCGTTCGAAAGCTAATGAATCAGTAGCGGTTAAATTTTTGAAGGATGGTCGGATATAATACAACCCGGTATTGCTCATACTGGTTGCCGGTGTGGAGTAGACGATACTATCCAGGTTCAGATTGGCCAGCGAAACGCCTGAATTTGCAATAGGAACACCATTCACCGTGATGGTAGAAGTAAATTCGGGAAGTTGTTCTCCAAACTTTTTGGATTTGTCATCAGCAATTATTACAACTTTCTTTTTTATAGCGCTAAAGAAATATAGCGGATTTGAATAATTTCCATCAAGGCCGCTGGGTGACAGAGGTGTGGTAAACAACTGAATTTCCGGATTGCCGGCAAATGGAGTAATTATCGCTGTTGCTTCTGTTGAGTTGATAATTTGGGTATATACGGGCACTCCTCTTATGGTAACTTTGGTGTTAGGCAGCAGATATTTTCCTTTTACTGTCAGAGTAAAGGTGCTATTGCCTATTGATGACGAGTCAAGATTAGCCGGAATAATAACACTATCCAATTCGGGGGTTGGGGCTGCGAAGCTTTCTATGGCAGCATCTGCCTGTATTAATCCATGACCGGTAGTGTTATCAAAGCCTGCTGTGGCCATATCTGATGCAGTATTGCTTAGTATGATCCTTACCGAGTCCGGCTCAAGATTTTTATTGTAAAAAAGTTTTTTAGCTTGTAAAATTAATGCTGCAACTCCGGCTGCGTGAGGAGCTGCTGCTGACGTACCAAAGAAATTGGGGATGCCATCTCCTTCCAGGTCAAGCGACCCGAAGTTAACGGTAGTATTCACTCCATCAGGCGCTGTAAAATCAGGTTTACTCCTTACTACTCCACCAACAGGAGTTCCACCGGTTGATGAAAATGATTCCACTTTTGCAGGATTTACTCCATAAGGAGGTGTTTGAGTGTAACGTGCAGCTGCTATGGCCATTGCGCCGGCAGCGTTTGCCTGTCCAACAATAGTAGAAGTACCTGTGGCATATTCATTAAAGGTCAGGTCACCGCGGTAAACTACATACTTGATTCTGACATTGGGTGTTGTACCGGCTGCGCGAACAATCATAATGTTGGTACGGGTATTTGCTTTCACTATAAAAGAAAGTACTTCAACAGGATCGCCGCCCAGGTTGTAACGGTTCATACCAAATAAGATATTACCGTTATCATCAGCCAGGTAAATATCGAAATCATTTTTGGCGCCACCTTGCCCAAGTGAATAAAACGCATCGTCCCATTGGAGCACGATGGTATAAACTCCTGCTTTCAAAGAGTCGTTTTGATAAATGTCACCTCCGCCAAAGTTATGCGCCTGCCCTAAGATACCCGCTGGTGCAGGTGCGGGGTTAAAAACCGCTTCATACGATTTAGATCCAAAGTTGCCTGCAGCAGAGAAATAAGAAACGCCTAAAGCTTTTACTTTGTCTACTGCCTGTGCTGCTAATCCATCCTGGAAGAATGGAGCAGTTATGTAAGTAACATCATCTGCAATAACTTTGCATCCTGCCTGCTGCAAATCCGAAATCCCCTGTGCGAAATCGCCTTCGCTAATAAATCCTGTTCTGAAAGCCAATGAAGCTTTTGGTGCAATATCATGGACGATCTGCAGCATCGCTCTTCCTTCATCAGAAGTTCTTCCGTAGGGATACTCCTCTAAAACCTGCACAGGTATTGAATCATCCGGATTACCCACTCCCGGAAGATCTCCATTAGTTACATCTGTCGCAGCAGGATTACCTGGGATGGTATTGTATCCATCCGACAACACGCCTACTTTAATGCCTTCGCCTGTTAAATGAAAAGCATTCCGCGCAATATAGGCATGCATAGCTGTATCACCTTCAGTTGTTGCAACACCAACACTTGTAACAGGTGGATATACGGGACTAAAAGAAACGATATAATTAGCCAACGTGGTATCGCTGTTTATAAGGCAAAGCTGATCGATAGGTATGCTGCCGGTCATGATCAGGCTGTTGGCTCCGTTATTAATAAGGCCGGTCATTCCATACTTGGTTGTCAGCGTATTTAATACGGTGTTATAATATCCAGACTTTACAAGAACTTGTACCAAAACAGCTCCATTTGATATTTGATAAATAGCCGGGTTGGGTGTAATACCACTGCCATATGTTTGGCAGAGTGCCGCCAGTTCTGGTCCGATAAGGTCACTTGATTTTCCAATTACCGGCGGATAATATCCGGGTACAATTAATGTATCAGCGGACCAACCATCAAAAGGTGAAAAATTAATTGTAACTCCTGACTGTATGTTTACTTGTGTTGTACTCCAGAGAGAGCCTGTTATTGAACTTGAACCGGTTCCGGACCCGATATTAATAGCCGCATAAGGAGCCCATACAGAACCCAGCCATGATGAGCTATTGGACGCCCCATTTGAAATAGTAAACGCAAAAGTATTAATGGAACTGGTGGATCCATTTCCAAGAACTTCCATTAGTATCCTGGAAGCAGAACCACCGTTGATAACCGTAGAAGTATTTTTATCCAGGTCCACATCACCAGCGACAAAGACTCTTATATTACCAGATAATGTATTATTGAAATCAAAGACGAGGCTATTGGAATTTTTATTATGGATCGATTTAAAATAATAATCTCCCGGACCACTGAAAGTAATCGTCTGATTTCCGTTTAATTTAAGGTTGCCATAATTGCCCGGAGAAATCACCTTCCCTTTTGTTATATCTGTTCCCGTAGCACTGAAGTTTATTACTGGTGGTAAATTCGGAAGCGTAGGAAGAGTAGGTGACTGAAAGTATTCACCACCGCCAGGTACAGGGCCTGAGTAAGTGGTTCCCTGAGGATGTGTAACACTGCCTAGAACAGTTCCATTTACAATGGCAATATTACCGGATGCCGCAATATTGTTTTTAACATAAGCATTAGAACCCATAGACAAAACAACACCTGTTACATTCTCCTGGTTTTGGGCAGAAATATTTCCATTAACTGTTGTGCTATTAGCAAGGCTAATCGAACCGCCACTGTTAATATCGCTGTTTAATAATGAATTACCTGTAGAATTTACCAGGTTATAACTCCCAATATGGCCTCCATTTATATTTGCCGAAGAGCCTACATTTACTGAAAAACCTGGCGCCACAGGGTTTGTTACATTATTTAGGCTTGGCGATTTTTGACCTGCAAATATTACAAAATCATTGATCTTTAGTTTTTGACTGGATACAGCATTAGAAAAACATAAGAATAGGGAAATGGATAAAATTTTGTATAGGGGGATGTAGAATTTATTCATGAGCCAGTTTTTTAAATTATCTCACAATTTAATATATAATACCTAAAATAATAAATAAAGATTCTTTGAGGATAAAGCCTTTCCCGGACTTTGCGGGTATCTATGGTCTCGAGGGAATAATTGGTAAATTTATGCAAAATTCCGTTTCGTTTTTCTCCGAGGAAGCAACTTTTATTTCACCGCCATGTGTCTTTAATGATATCATAACTCAAACTCAACTAGTGGCCCGTTCTTTGACCGATTAGTTTAGTAGTAAAAAAAGGTTGAAATATTTTATCTATTTTCATTTTAAATAATTCTATTCTTTTAAGACCCATAGGCTCGGTTCATTTTGTAACAACGGATTTTAACCCGTGGTAAAACAACCAGCAAAAGATTGAGTGCCATAGGCACGATACATATCTTCATCAAACCCTCTTCCATTATATATGTTCCGAATCCCGAAAAACGGGACAGGCTCTATGGTTCTTATTATCGGTTTTACTTTCTTTTTTCAACGGATTAAAATCCGTTGTTACAATACTGAGCGAGGCTACGCCTCTGCAAATCCATTCAACTCTCAGGCCGGTAATTGAATAATAAACTCCGTTCCCTCATTATCCTTCGTCTCAACCTTAATCTCTCCTCCATGCGCCTTCACTATATCATAACTCAAACTCAACCCTAATCCTGTGCCCTGCCCGGTGGGCTTAGTAGTAAAAAAGGGTTGAAATATTTTCTCTACAATTTTTTGAGGAATGCCATTGCCGTTGTCCTTTACTGTTATAGTGACCTCACCCCCAACCCCTCTCCCAAGGAGAAGGGAGTGCTTTGTGCTTACTGAAACTGTGGGTTCATAATCCTTCGCTCCGGATTTTTTCTTTTCATCAACTGCGTAAAACGCATTGTTGATTAAGTTTAGAATTACCCGCCCGATATCCTGCGGTACGATATTTATTTTCCCTATAGTTCCATCAAAATCAGTTTTTATCTCAGCATTGAATTCTTTATCCTTTGCCCGCAACCCATGATAACTCAATCTTAAATACTCATCGCACAAAGCATTAATATCGGTTGGTTCTTTTACACCTGTGCTTGACAGTGAATGTTGCAGCATGCCTTTCACAATGGCATCAGCACGTTTACCGTGATGGTTTATTTTTTCCTCATTGGCCTCAATGTCATCAGCAATAATTTTTACTTCATTATAATTGCCTTTATCAATTTCTTCTTTCATTTCAGCAATCATCTCCTTATTCACTTCCGAAAAATTATTCACGAAGTTTAAAGGATTTTGTATCTCATGTGCAATGCCAGCAGTTAGCTCACCCAGTGAAGCCATTTTTTCTGATTGGATAAGTTGGTTTTGGGTTGATTTTAAGTTGGCGAGCGTTTTTTCTAAAATTTTATTGGCTTTTTGCTTTTGCCGGTTGTTCCCATATAAAATAAGCGCAATTATCAACAGGATGGCCAGGCCACCCATAAATGCAAATTGCTTTAGCTTGTTCTCATAAGCCTTCCTATTTTCAGCAACTTGCCTTTGCTTTTCCTGTTGTTCGGCTACCGTTTTTTGCAAGGCTAATACTTTATCTTGGCCATACATTTTATTATAAACAGCGTCATATATCTTTCGATAATAAAGTGCCTTAGCAGCATCGTTAGCTTCAAATTCAGTAGCAAGTAAGAGGCTATTGATCAGAATGCCTTCATTCAGTTGTATTTTTTTAGCTAGTGCAAATCCTTTTGTTGCGTAATAAATGCTGGAGTCTCGTTGATTGGTAGCCTGATATAATTTTGCAGTGCTATTATAGGTCCAGATCAGGGTATACAGATCATTATTTTTTATATCAGCTAAAATTGCCCGGTGCAACTGCTCTTTGGCAACTGTAAAATTGCCGAGGCTGGTATTAATATTCCCCAGCACCTCCAGTATTACCGGCAACATTATTGTATTTTTTGGGTCATCGTAGACTTTTTGCATACATATCAGGGCGCTATCTTTTTTATTGGTAGCCATATAGGTATTGGTAATAGAAATTTCATTTTCTACATTATAATTGACCCAGGAATTTTTTCTAAACAGTTCTCTTGCCTGCATCGCATAGTCAAGAGACCGGGGATAGTCTGATAAATCCTGATAGGTGAAGCCTAATTCCATTAGGCTAATTGCCTTTTCTCTTTCGAATTGAAATTTTTCACTTAGATCCAACGCCTTAAATTGATATTCCAAAGCTCTTGGATAATCGCCTTGTCTCAGGTACAGGTTTCCAAATCCAATCAACGCATTGGCACTTCCCTTAGCAAAACCAATTTTTTCGGAAAGCTTTAAAGCTTTTTCTGCATAAAACAGTGAGGAATCTAAGTTGAAATAGGCATACTCATAACTAAGCTCTGCCCAAATAAGCGTCCGGCTGGTATCATCGCCTGTCGCTGCGAGTTGCTGTTTTGAGTCAATAATATCATAGGATGAGGTACTATCTCCCTGTGCATAGCCGAAGCTGTTCATGAAAAGACTAAATACTATAAGAATGATTAATTTTTTCATATTTTTAATTTACTGATAATTGTATAATAAACGCCGAACCCTCACCCTCTTTCGTCTCCACCTTTATCTCTCCACCATGCGCCTTTACAATATCATAGCTTAAGCTCAATCCCAGCCCCGTTCCCTGCCCGGTTGGTTTTGTGGTGAAGAAGGGTTGGAAGATTTTATTCAGTACTTTTTGTGGAATACCATTTCCATTATCACTAACGGTAATCAACACACTGGCCTCCCTGCCCTCTAAAGGAGGGTTCAAGGAAGTCCTTACAGTTACAGTTGGTTCATACGAAATAAGATTCTTCTTTTTTTGTTCGTTCACTGCGTAAAAGGCATTATTGAAAAGATTGAGTAACACTCTTCCAATATCCTGCGGGATGATATTTATTTTTCCGATACTCTCATCAAAATCGGTTTTCATAATAGCATTGAACTCTTTATCCTTAGCTCTTAATCCATGATAACTCAATCGTAAATATTCATCAGCTAAAGCATTGATATCCGTTGGTTCTTTTACACCTGTACTTGACCGGGAGTGTTGCAACATTCCTTTTACGATTTCGCCTGCCCGTTTACCATGATGATTTATTTTTTCAAGATTTTCTTTCAAATCATGCGCTATCAGTTTGGCTTCTTCATTATTGCCATTATCCATTTCGATATTCATTTCATCTACCAGTTCTGCACTTACCTCACTAAAATTGTTGACGAAGTTTAGCGGGTTTTGTATTTCATGAGCAATGCCTGCAGTAAGTTCTCCGAGTGAAGCCATTTTTTCAGATTGGATCAACTGTGCCTGCGTAGCTTTTAGTTCGGTGAGTGTTGTTTCGATTTTACCTTTTGCTTCTTCCAGTTTATTAAAGTCTTCATACCTGGCATAAGCAGTAGCAAAGGCATCTGCCAAAGACTGAACAAGGCTTTTATCATTATCTGAAAGAGGCTCTGTATTACCTGCATATAACATTCCCTGTAAAAAGGGAAAGAAATGCAGGTCAAGGCTTGTAGGCGGATGATCGGTAAGATATTTTTCTTCTGATTCTATCGCGCCCTGCGAAACAAGATTCAACGATTGTTTTTTAAACTCTTCTTCATTCCAGTGGATGGTAACAGGAAGTTTGTTCCGCCAGTTATATAATACGGTCTTGCCAATACCTTCTGCATCAAAGGGCAATGTAAAGGCTGCAATGGCTTGCCCGCCAGGCGTAGACAGGTAAGTATGAATCATCTGTTTTTCTTCGTTTACTATAAAAACCCCGCACCTGGTAAACGGTACACCCAATATGTTCAGTTCATTCCATATCAAAGGGGTAATTTTTTCCAGGTCTGCTGTTGTCCGCATGGATGCAGTTTCAGCACGAACGCGGTCGAGCGATGCGCGCCTTATTGCTTCTATTGCATTCGCTTCTGCTTTTTGCAATTCTATATAACGCCTGAAAGTAAGATCAATGATGGTCGCAAATCTTTTTAAAATTTTTATTTCTGCATCATTATAGGGAACTTCTGACCAAGCATATAAACAACCAACTGAGAAAGCAAGAAAATGACCGTATTGTTTTTGTGCGTCTTCCCAATCCGGTATTTTCACCGGTAAGCCTTTCAGAAGTAATTCATAATAGGATTTAAGTTGTGTTCCGCTTAATTCAGGAAAATAATCTTCGTTCTTTAACCATGTATCATAAATTTTCTCAAGCACAGGATGTTCCGATAACATGACCCAGCCAACCAATGCAAGACTATCGCCTCCAGTGGATGAAGTGGCAGAATATAATTGTGCTTTTCTTGATTCTTTATGCAGCAATCCTACCCCGCAACGTATTGGATTAATACCTAACTTTCTCAACTCTGTAAAAACCATGCTCGCAGTAGAAGAAAGATCATTACTGTTGTGCATAGCCATTGCATTTCCGCGAACTTTTTCCAATGCTGCTTCAATGGTCGCTTCTCTTGCCTGAGCTTCGGCTTTTTGCAAATCGAGGAAGCGGGTATAAGTTTGTTCAAAGACTTTGGCAAAGCGTTCCAGTAAATTTTTGGCATCGGGCTGAGGCTTTAATGCTATCACTAGTAAATAACCTCCTTTGAAAATAGCAGCATACTTGTATTGCGTTTGCATCAGCTCATATTCCGATTCGTTAACTTTTCGAAGCGTTTTAGGAGCAGTGGGTTGAGACATTAACCATTGATAATGTTTTTCGAGGTCTTCACCACTGAGAACCTGTTCGTAAGAAAGTTCTCCTTTTAATGAAGCTTCATAAATGCCACGATGTCCTTTGTCTTCTTTAAACGGTAATAACAATGAGGGTAAAATGCCATCCAAAGTGCCATTACTTGCCCAGCCTTCCACTAAATCGGTATCTTTTTGCCATATATAGAATCCCGTTCGGGAAAACGATAATCCCAAATGCTCTAACTGCTGAAAAAGAAGCAAAGCGGTTTCCGCCAATTCATCGGATTGATGCATGGCCATTGTTCTTGCCCTTACTCTTTCCAATGCTGCTTCAATGGTCGCTTCTCTTGCCTGTGCTTCAGCCTTTTGAAGATCGAGAAAACGGGTATAGGTTTGTCCAAATGCATTGGCAAATCTTTTTAATAAAGCATCCTCCTCGTCGCTGAAAGGTATTGTGTTGAATCTGCAAATTGAAACCCAGGTGTCTTTCAAAATCACCATTGACCATGCATAGCCAGGCTTTTCATACATTGACTGTTTGATCTCTTCGGAGGTTAAATCCTTATATATTGTTTGGGTATTAATGTAATCCTGCCACGAGTCTTTCTCTTCTTTTGAGAACACGTCTTTAAATAGATCTGTACCATCCTTCCTGAAGGTTTCAATATTTTTTTCCACATGGTGGAAATAGGGGTGATCTATGCGGGGAAAATGAACATAATTATTAAAAATAGTACCATCGTCTGCTGCCACCTCAATCCATAAATCCCAATCTCTGCCGGGTATTCCGTTGCTGAAATTCGCAACTTGCAGATTTACTCCCAGCTTTACGAGTTGCTCAACTAATAAATCAAGTACTCCCAGCAAATCATTTTGTTTCTGCATTGCCATTGTTCTTGCTCTCACTCTCTCCAATGCTAATTGAATCTCTGCTTCTCTTGCCTGCGCTTCTGCTTTTTGGAGATCGAGAAAACGGGTATAAGACTGTTCAAAGACCTTTGCAAACCTTTTGAGTATTTCATTATCTTCTTCCGAAAAAGTTTTATTTGAATAGCGGGTGAGATGAATTCCCGTATTTTTTGCAATGGCTACAGACATTGTAGCTGCCTCACTTTCTAAAAGAAATTTTCTTTGCTTGTCAGGTACATATTGAAAATCTGTAGCGTTAAAAAGATGATGGAACAATTCATTTTTTTCTTCGAAAGGGTAAGTTTTTGAAAAATGATTTCTTTCATTTTCTCTTGTCTCAAACAGATCTCTCAGATAGGCGATGTTTGCATAGGGAACCAAAACCCTCGAATACTGTTGTTTCTCTTTATTTTCGAGCCACCATATTATATCTTTCGAATCTTCTGCAAAAAGAATGATGATTGCGGTATAAAATTCAACATTCAAATCCTTCAATCTTTCGAGCATGGTATGAACCACTTCCTGTAATTCTTCACTCTTCTGCATGGCCATTGTTCTTGCACGAACTCTTTCAAGGGCCAATTGAATTTGTGATTCCCTTACCTGTGCTTCGGCTTTTTGAAGATCATTGAAACGTGTATAGGTGAGATCAAAAACTTTTGCAAAGCGGAGCAATATATCAAAATGTTCATCTGATAATGGGTCAAGGCTTGCTGTATTGATACCACCAAAGTTATTAAACGAGGCCGACAGCAATACTCTTTCAGGTGCCCGCATACCATCTTTTACAGCAACGGGAAGTTGTTTTAATTCCGTTTCATTAAACAGTACATCATCCCAGGCAGTTTTATCTTTTCCTTTGAGATCGTAAACAAATTTTACATTTTGTCTTTTCCATTCCTGTACAAAAGTCAGATAAGCGGGATGTTCGTGGTATTTAATGTAATAGCTCATGGGGTTGGATGGTTCTTCACCATTTGCCATCCACCATCTTGCAGCATTGGTTGCGGGTTCAAAAACCCAGATGATACAACGGGTGAGTGCAAGATCAAGTTTTGTTAATTCAGTAAATACTGTGCCTATCAGTTCTTTCAGTTCATCAGAGTTCTGCATCGCCATTGCCCTTGCTCTTACTCTTTCCAATCCTAATTCTATCTGTGCTTCTCTTGCCTGCGCTTCTGCTTTTTGCAGATCGAGAAAGCGGGTATATGTTTGTTCAAACACTGAAGCAAATCTCTCCAGCAATTTTATACTTTCTTCAGAACGTTCTTCATTTGATTGTACATTGAGTAATCCCTTTGAAAAAAAAGCTACATTAATTATCCGGCGTTTCTCACCAGGATTTATAGCTGCACCACCTTTGCCTGCACGATAGGTCATAAATTCTGTTAAGGCATCTCCATTTAAATCGATCATCAACGATTTTTTATTTTCTTTCCATGCTTTATAAATTCTACCTGTAACATTTGGTTCATCAAGAGAGAACTTAAAAACTTTATTGATGGGGTTTCCATACATCGTAACCCAATATTCAATTACTTTTTCATCTTCATTGATAACACCAATGGTTGCCTGGTCAGGGTTCTCACCTAGTTCCCGGAACTGCTGAAAGAGTATGTAAACTGCATCTGAGAGTTCATCACTCTTTTGCATGGCCATTGTTCTTGCACGAACTCTTTCCAATGCCAATTGAATTTGTGATTCTCTTGCCTGCGCTTCGGCATTTGCAATATCTATGTACCTTTTATAAGCCAGGTCAAATACGTTTCTGAATCGTTTGAGCACATTCTTTTTTTCGTCTGAAATATCATTGTAAGTTGAAATTCCGACAGAGCCTGTGCCGATTGAATAAAAATAATAGTGCAGGGAAGAACAGTCATCCAGTTTCGGATCATCCTGTTCGCCGTTATTTTTTCTTAATTCCCTGAAGTCTTTTAATTCGTTACCGGCGAAAGAAAATTCAATAAATGCATCACTTGCGTTCCTGGTAATGCTTACCTGCTTTTCAATTAACGGGTGGAAATTATAAGGCATCAGCGTAACTGTTTTGCCCGCATTTGCAGAATAATCATAATTTAAAAAAGAACTCTTTTCATCATCATAAATATTGATCATCGCATTCCTGAGTTCATTAAAACCCAGTAGCTGAAATTCTGCATACAGAATTTCACATATGTCAAGCAGGTCGTTCGGTGTACGCATGCTCATAGCCACTGTTCGTACTCTTTCAAGAGCAGATTCAATTTCAAGTTCCCTGTTTTGGGCTTCTACTGCTTTTCTTTTTTGTTCAAGTTCTTCAATGGTTTCTTCTAAAAGAATTGCTGTGGTTCTTTTTACTTTTTCGGTTCTTTCAAGTTTGAATTCAGAAATGGTAAATGCACTGTCTGCATCTTTTAGTGATTTTAAGAGTGCAGCTTTTTCCTCAGCAGTTAAATGTTCTGCCTGCTGAATAAAAGTTAATAATGATTGAAGGTGTTGGTTCATTTATTTTTTCTTTTTTGCTGATTGAAAATCAATCTGATTATTTTTTTTCTTCTCCTGTTCAGTTAAATAGTTTTGGGATGTAACTACCTTTTGCCCTGTTTTTATTTCTAATTCTCTTCTTGCATTACCAGCCACTGCACCGCCTTGTTTGGCTGCTTTTTTATTTTCGACAAATCCTTTAGGCCTTCTTGTTTTTACAATGGCAGTTGTAGATGCTTCACCGAGCATCGAGAAAATTAATTCTAAATCTGTCATGTGATCACGGAGGTTTTGATTCTTTAGGCCTTTCACTTTTTTGTATTCAGCCGGGGCCAATCCAAAAGCTGCTTTAGAAATTTCTGCGGTGAGTATGGCATATTCTTTTTGTTGTTTTACTCCGCTGGCTTTCCATTCTTCCGTTAACTCTTCACGTATAGCAATGCTACGCATCCGCTTCTCAATCCAATCATCGGGATAGCCTTTTAGTTTATATAGCTCCCTGGTTCTTTGTGCAGCGAGTTCAGGGTTTTCAATTTCATCCAATCGGTCGCTGCCTACTTGTGCCAGCCAAAGTTTAAAAGGTTCTGCTTTGGGGGATGGGATGGATTGGATGATACGAAGCAGACCTTGTGCATTGGTACAACCCATTTTCTGTTTGCCTCCGGCAGTTTCCACTGCAAGGGTAGGTACAATTTGTACCCACCCTTGGGCAAGAGCTTCATCCCTTTGCCTCATACGTTTTATATATTGCTTGGGGTCGTTGCTGTCTGTTAGAACTGCAACCACATCTTCTACTACAAAATACCATTTCTGTTCCTCTTCATTCCAAACAGAACGGATTTGTTTGGACTCAAATAATTTTATGTTGCTCATATACTTTTTTTCATTACTGGTAGTTTATTTTTCTTTCAACGCCACCCAGCAGCAGGTATTATTATGAAATTCATTGTTGCCATTCCTGGTTCTGCCAAATTCTCCATAAGTGAAAAAGCCCGCCATGGGTACATTGAAAACTTTTCTGACGCCTTCTATTTCATCACCGATCAGTGGTCCGAATTGGCCCAGCCTGCCGATACAGGAAAACATCAGCAACGCATCTGCTTCCGGCATTTCAGCTTGTTTTATTCTTTCTGCATTTTTACTTACCTCTTCGATCACCTCAAAATCGGGAGGGAGTGTCAGGCGTATTTTATCTCCTTCTTTAATACTGCCGAGAATGAATATGGATTTATCCTTCCAATTAAACTGCCCTACACCCCGCAGCACCGGGTAGCCGTTGTCGCGGGAAACGCTCAACACCACGTTAGCATCAGTCGGGTTGAAAGTTTCGGCTTCCTCCCGGGTTAAATTAAGTCCCAGGTACTTCAGCACCATTTCTGCAGCAGGTTGATGGTCTATCTCATACACCCAATCGCCTTCGGTTTTGGTTATCATTTTTTCTGTGCCTACCGCCTTCTGCCCGGAAGCTGCCATTCCCTTCACAGTAATTGTATCACCGTTCAACACAAGCAGCAGAATCCCTCTTTTTGTGGATTGATGATTGGTGAATACAACCGTTTCCTTAAACATGAAATCATCGCCCGCATTACCTCCCCATATTATCGTGTTTGCTCCGCAAACCGAATCAATTGCCCCAACGATGGGTTCCCCCATGACGTTTGAATTCGCCAGTTCAAAGCTGTTTGAAATTATAAACGAGGGGTTTTTAAATTGTTCTTTTGCTTTTGCCGCCATCTCCTTTGCAACTGATTCAGGATCTCTATCGTGGTAATCTCCGAGTAAGATCATGAATTGGGACGGATCCATATCCACCAACAGAATGGCAATGGTACCTGAACGAATTTCACCATCATTAAACTCTCCACCTGTAGTAGCTCCAAAAATCTGTATGCCTTGCTGATCCAGAAGCGCACGGACAGCATCAATGTCCTGGTTAACGGAAATAAAAATAAAAGCCAGTGTTGGTTTGAACTCATCAGCCATGCTTTGTTGCAGTGCTGCATTTATTTCTTCTGTTGATTTTCCTTTGATTGATTTTGCTTTCATTGATTTTTCTTGGTTTAAGTTTTAGTTCTTAAAACGCATACCAGTAAAGCATAAAACAATTTTTTCCAAAACAGCAAAATACAAATTGCCTTTTTTTGTTTCTTTACTGGTAAAAATCTTCGCCATAATTTGCTTTTGGTTATTTGCCATTTAATTACTTTTTTGCATTCCTTTTTTTATAAATTTAAAGAAGATCAAACCAACCCGATGATGACGTATTCGTCAAAACAGGATGTGTGATTTTTACTATCAATCGGTGTTTATCAGGTGGAGGATCGATTAATAACCCAGGTGAAATTCTCATTCACAGCAACTATTGTAAATCTACCCATTTACCGGATAATATCATTCCTTTTTTGAACGAAGGCAAGTAAAATATTGCGAACAGGAGAATTATTTATCGAATGTTTAGTAGCCATCCAAAATAAGGAGCAGTCCTATCAACTTTATTAAAGGGTTAACCGGCAAAATGTTTTTTATTAGAGTAGCTTTTATTTATCTGAGTATCAATTCCAATTACTGCATAAATTCCAGCTTATCGCAAAAAACTTCTTCTACCGCAATCTTATCATTCTGCTTTAGCCAAACCATTTATTTTTTTCAAATCATACAGGAGCAAATAAACCCGCAACTTTCTCCTCAAGGCACTGCAATCAATTTTTCTTTCTTAATTTTCTTCATCAAAAAATAGATAACACAAACTACTGCAATGAAAATAATAGTTGACAAAATTTCCCATTTGCCTAAGCTGGTAAGTAACCATACAATAGCTGCGATACCAATTAAAGGAATGATCAATCCGCCCGGAACTTTAAATGTTTTTTCTACTGCATCTTTTTTATTCATTCTTAATTTAATAGTGGCTAAAATAACCGCCAGGTAAATAAGCAGCGCGGAAGCGCTGGCCAAAATGGCCAACTGTTTGAAACCACCGGAAACCGCGAAAATAAATATTAGTACCGCGTAAGTGATGATGGCTATATAGGGTGTAGCATACTTAGCATGCAATTTGCCGAGGAGCTTCGGAAACAACCCATCATTGGCACCGGCAAATATTACACGAGGCGTATTCATTATATCTCCGCCCACGTTTCCAAAACAGGAAATGGCGGCAGCAACTAATAAAAGTGTGCCGCCAATCGGACCCACAATTTTTTCAGCAACGGCTGCCAGTGGGGCGTTTTTAACAGCTTCCATATTGGTGCCCAACACACCCTGTGTTACTGACTGAAGAAGCAGATAAAAAATAAGCACTATTATAGCTCCCAAAAAAATACCTGATGGGATCGTACGTTTAGGATTTTTAATTTCGCCACTTACTCCAAGCGCAGATTCAAAACCTGTAAATGCAAAAAATAAAATGAGAACAGTATCGCCAAATGTAGAAATGGATGGAAGATTTTCCCAATGAAGGTTGGAAGAACTAACATGGCTAAATCCAAAAAGGATAATACCCAAGAGCGGCAATAATTTTATGATGGCAATCCATTTTACAAAGGCAACTCCCTGTTTAGTACCACGTATATTTATCAATATCATGAAACCCATTAGTACAAAGAACAACAAGCCCCGCATCCAGGGATTTAAGAAAACAGGAAAAATTACTGCCAGTGAATCAGATACAACATTCATCAACGCAGCATCGCCCAATATGCCCCATGCAAAAACAAATAACCAGTTTATTATAAACCCGGCAAAGTTTCCAAAAGCAGCTTCTACATAAGCATAACTGCCACCGGCAGATGTAACCCGGGTTCCTATTTCTGCATAGCAAAGCATAATGGATGCCAGCATGATCGCACAAAATATATAAGCGAATATGGCAAAGGAGCCAAGCGCAATACCAACAATGGCAGGCAAAGCAAAGATGCCGGCACCAATAGTATTGTTAATAACATTCAACGATAAACCGGGGATTCCTACAACCCGCTTTAATCCTTCGTCAGTTGTTGCTGTTGGCATGATTGGTTGGTTTTAGTTTAATTGAAAAAAATCATTTTGCTAATAACTTTTTAATCAATTTATCTTCAATAGGCGCTTTAATTTTTACGACTGAATCCATTACTTCATTTGGAATAGTTGCCGATAAAATATATTGCATAATTTTCCATCCATTGGCTTGTTTTATCAAAACGCCAGAACCTCTGCAAATTTTCATTTGGGTGTTCAACAGTTCATCAAACCAGGCAAGAGTGCCGGTTTTATTAAAATAAATATGCCGCTCAAGTGAAGTAAAATGCCATGTAGTTTTTTTATCGAAATACGGTTTTGCCCACGCCATAAACTCTTTTTTATTCCATCTTTCTGTTGCATCAGTTCCGGTGAAAATGGCATCATCGGTATAAAAATTAAAGTAGGCTTTATAATCTGCATTTGCGGCCGAAGTATTAAAAGAATCCAACATAGAAATAATTGCTTTTTGTTGGTTTACTGTGCCTGTTAATGACTTGTCAGATTTTTCAGATTGTTGGCATGAGAAGAATAATAGAAGGATTGCAAGCACTGGTAAAACAAGTGTTTTCATCTTCAACTAGTTTGCTTTTTGATGTGAATTTTTCGTACGAATCCTAAATTACGATGTTTATTATTAAAACAACAAAACGGCTTCTTTCATTTTGTAGTACTAAGACTTTCATACACAGTGATTCAGTGTTTCCTTTGCCGCAATAAACGCAATCCCCAAATCCTTTTTTGCCAGCGAACTGTCATACACTATAGCCGCGTCATTAAGAGGAATCTGGTTATTAAGCATCAGCGAAATATCAGAAACTTTATAGCTTTCATTCGCTATCAAATAATTTTTTCCATGAAGGCCTTTGGTGGTAGCCGCCTGGTAAACCGCTTCGGCCACATCCCTTACATCTACCATCGAAAACATAGTATCTGTTGCAAATAACATTTCAACAAAAGGATTGGGTGTAATTTTATTTTTTATTAAATATTGCATATCCATAGAAGTGGAATCCGGCCTTTCAGAAAGAGGGTTACCAATAACCCAGGTGGGGAATACAGAAGAAATTTCAAATGAGAGATTGAGGTTGTCTTTAATAAATTTTCTTACTTCCTGGTCGGCCAAAAATTTCGCTTTTGCGTAAGGGTGGTCCCCGTCGCTCATGTATGGCGTGTCCTGTTCGGTAAAAATATGATCGTGATCGTAAGTGGCCGGATTCATTGGAAAAGAAGTGTTCCATGCGGCCACAGAAGCAATAAAAACAACTTTCTTCAAATCTTTTGATTTTGATATTACTTCCAGGAAATTGCGTGTACCGGTTACCGTTGGATCGAACAATTCTGTTTGCGGATCTTTTACTTCCAGTTGAAAGGGAGTTCCACCGTGCACAATGATTTCGCAGTCTTTTACAAAATCCTGCAATGCATTTTTATCTCTTACATCCAACGGCACCATTTCCAGGTTTTGCGCATTGGTAAGCATGAGCAAATGTTCATATTTACTTCTATTACTGATATCAGTAGAAGTAACTTTTACTTTAAAATCCTCTTCTAAAAATATTTTTGTAATGTAGCTGCCGATAAATCCGGAACCTCCGATGATTCCTACTGTTTGCATGATGTTGTTTTTGTTTTTAAAAACATTTGTAAATATTTTCCCGGGCACTTTAAAACCAGGAAGGTTTATGAGAAACCTCTTATTTCTTCAGGTAACTAAAAACCTTGCCAGACTAATCAGTAAGAACTGCTGTAGCAGACCAAACAGTATTGTTGTTTATTTTTGTCCCGGCGCCCGGTAACTGACGGATTTTTTAAATACAGCATCAATGTCTTTTAGCGAAAGCAGCGGTGATGCAGTTATCTTCACCAACCCTGCGGCATTCACAGCTAATGTAGCGGCTGCACCAGCAATGTCGTCAGGAAGTTCTACAATCACATAGATATCGTGCTCACCGGTTGAATAGTAGAATGATTCTACTTTACCGCCCAGGTCCGCCAACATTTTATCAACGGCAATTTTGCGTTTGGAACCACCTTCCTGGATTAATGCTTTTGTTCCCGCGGCATTATAGGTTCCTTTGATTAAATACTTTTTCATTTTATTTAAATTTTTAGTGGTTCCTACTCATAAGGCTTTTCGGAATCGCCCCTGCAGAAATGCATGTGCAGGAAAGTGCTTTTTTTCCATAATGATTCTCCAATGATTACCCTTTTGGTTTTATTGCATTCATCAATCCGCCCAGGTCAAAGTAATCGGAACCTGATATAATTTTATGGTCGGCGTTGAATTCATAGGTTCCATAGAAATTAACCTGCGTAGCTACCCCTGATGAATGAACACCATCCCAGCGGCCATAATACCTTACGCTTCCGTCAAATTGGTGAGTAGCAGAGTCAATACCGGGCAGAAACTGGCCATCGGTTAAATGAAGGCCGCTCCAGTTGTCCATGTAAAACTTATGGCTTTCCAGCCAATGCTTTTTGGTATGCACTGTGTCGCCATAAGCAGGAGAATTCCATACTGCACTATCTGCTATCTGTGCAGCTTCACCATCAATATCTTCTTTTTCAAAATCGGCAACAAGCGTTTTCAAAGTTGCCAGGTTTTGTTGATAAAGTGCTTGCATTGCAACGCCCTTATCGGAAGCAGTGTCATCCTTTTTTTCTGTTTGATTACAGCCAATTACCATAAGCGTTATGGCAACGACAAAAAAAACTTTTTTCATTATTTTGAGTTTTTAGTTAAACAATCTTTTTCGGATCAGAATCTTTATTATCCTGCAATATGCTACACCGAATAGCCCGCTATATGAATATCCTGCGTAGCGAGATCCACTGTTCCAATGCCCCATATTTGTATTGTATTTACCCACGTATAATCTTTTGAAGAACTAAACAATGTTACGTTCTCCCGTAAGTCAGAAATGCTGCTGTCTTGCCGGGTGAGGGCTACGCCATCAGCTTTCAATGAAATTTTTTGCCCGTCTGCTGTTGTTATTTCTGCATGAATGTCAAGCTGAAAACGCCCATCTGCACGGATGTGTAAGTAGTCAACCCCGGAGACCTTTCCGCTCAATTTTGAACCACTTGCCTCGCCGGCGAATGCTACATCAAACCTGGCGCCTTCCGGTGGCGGTGGAATTTTCCCTGATGCCAATTCCTGCAGGTTGACTCCGTATTCTGTGAGGCCGGTAATTTTAAGGTTATACTCGTATAGAGGTGTACCCAAGTCAATTGTACCCATATCATTTGTTTTTATTGCCTACTCTGAGCGGTTTTCGGCTTACCCGTTTTTTGTTTCATGTCAATGTCTTTGATAAACCATAATGCATGTTTCACCAATCAAATCCGCCCATACTTCTCCGGTATTTGAATTAAGTTTTCATCGCTTAAACATCTTTAAACGTCTACCTGCATTGAAATAATAACCGGTTCTATTACCGTGTGTTTTTCTTTAAAGCGCTGTGTATCCGGGTCATTCATTATAGCTCCGAATTTTTCCATGTCTGTAACTTCCAGCACTAATGCAATTGAATTAGGGTCATCCGTATCCTGGAAAGTTTTAAAGCTGGAAACTGCAGGTGCAAATATTCTTACCCTGTCTTCGTGGCCATCAAGCCATGTTTTAAAGTCGCCTACTTTGTGGCGTCCTATTACTGTTGCCATTTTTTATAATTTATATGGTTATTGCCTACTCTGAGCGGTTTTCGACTCACCCGTTTTTTTGTTTTGTCTTTTTATTTTTTCCCGACTTCCACGCCGGAAGCATTAAACTTTGTTCAACATTGCTACTACAGGCGCACTTATTACACCGGCTTTATTCATGTCTTCTTGTCTTTTGGGATCACTCATCATGATGTCATATATTTCAGGATTAGGCGCTTCAAAAATCATTGTTACATCATTGGGGTTGTTTAGGGATGTATAAAGGCCTATAAGTTTAACACCGGCCCTGGCGCGGTTGGCCTCGTCTGAATCAAATATTTTTTTCCATTCTGCAAAGTCTTTTACTTCATGTTGAATAATTGCTGTTACCATTGTTTGATAATTTATGTTGTTAATGCCTACTCTGGTTGGTTTTGGGCTTACCCGTTTTATTTTGGTTTAAAAACCTGATAAGTGTCTTCACGAA
The DNA here is from genome assembly GCA_028876495.1 of Bacteroidota bacterium. Classification (GTDB taxonomy): domain Bacteria; phylum Bacteroidota; class Bacteroidia; order Chitinophagales; family Chitinophagaceae; genus Ginsengibacter. Next base: position 56,571 of record JAGWRO010000062.1, on the reverse strand, counting down.
ATACTTTTTTTGAATCTTTCGTGAAGACACAAACTTTTGAAGTTTTTCTCCTTATTCCATATTTGAAAAATCTCCATATATGTACTCTCTCACGATTTTTCCGTCTGCATTAAATTCATCAAACATTACCATTGGAATTTTTATTTCTGCACCGGTCTTCTTTGATTTTGCAGTCCAGTTCCACCATGATTGAACGATCATCGCATCTCCTTTTTTGTAGTGCAGGTAATCCGGGTAGCCCTGTTGAGTCTGTTTGATATCATCGAATTTATCAAAATCGCTCCTCCACATTTTCTCTGCCTCTGCAATTGGAATAAATTTTTCAATGCCTGACGCCCACCACCTGGCAGTATCAGAATAATAATTTTTAACTGTCGAAAAGTTATTTGCCACGTAATCCTTATTGGCATTCATTACCACATCGATGTATGGATGCTTAATGTAAATGGTGCCATTGGTTTCTTCCTGTTGACAAAAAACAGTAATTGCAAAAAAGAATAAAGTCGCTGTTAATAAAATAATCTTTTTCATGTTTATAGTTTTAATGAATGAAGTGCGATTTTTTTGTTCCTTCAGATTTTAATTTTTAATCCTCCATTTTTGAGAAATCCCCATAATTCACTTCGAAATCGATTTTGCCATCATTATTAAACTGGTCAAATTGAACAAACGGAATAGTCAACACTTCCCCTGTCTTTTTTGATTTGCCTGACCATACCCACCATGATTGAACATACTTTTGATCTTTGTCTAAATAATGCAGGTAATCCGGGTAACCTTGTACAGTTAATTTTATATCATCATACTTGTCAAAATCTTTATTCCAGTGTTGGATAGCATCCTTCATGGATATATTTTTTTCCATTCCTGAAGCCCAGAATTTAGCCGTGTCTGAATAATAGCTGTTAAGAGTGGCGTTATCTTTTGCCAGGTAAGCTTTCGCACCGTTATTGACTACATCAATGTAGGGATGCTTGATGTAAATGGTGCCGTTTTCTTGTTCTGCCTGGCAAAAAGCAGTCAAGCCAAAAAGGAATAAACCCATTGTTAATAAAATAATCTTTTTCATTTTTTTTTGATTTTTTGTGATAAATAAAGAATTGGTTATTGCGATCAGGAGAAACTTATTTGATCACCCTAAACCTACAGGAAAGAAAAATTGAACCGAGTGGTTTAAGGACGAAGGCTGTCAATTACTGTCCGAACAGGGATATTTTTTACCGGCGAATAAACTGGTCCCGCGATCAATAATAATTTTACGCTACGCGTCATGTTTCGGGTAACCGGTGCTGTTATACAAAAGAAAGATCCATGAATGGTGAGACGTAGCAAGTTTAAGGATCGGCCTGCATTAAAAATCCCGGTTAACTGCCCCCTAAGGCTATTTATTTATTGTTCCAACCGGGTAATTATTTACCGGAAAAAAACGTGTATAAAAAGTAAAATATGCTGTCGTTCAAATTTTGAAAGAATGTATAGACATTCTTAAAACAGGAATCATTATAATTTCTTGGTTTACTGGCGTATTTGATTCAACTTACTACAAAAAAGCCACATATTGGTTAAGCTACTTTATCCATCTTAAAATCAAAAAAAATGCGGGTTCCATTTTTTACTTCCTCTCTCATTTCACCATTCAACTGGCTGGTAAGAAGGGCTATTAATTGGGAACCAAAACCGGTTCCGTATGTGACACAGGATTTACCAATACCATTGTCAGACACTTCCAGGTGAAGTATATTGTCTTCTCTTTTTTCGAGTTTTATAAATACTTTGCCGTTGTTGCCATTTGGAAAAGCATATTTAAGTGTGTTGGTCAACAATTCATTTACGATCAATCCAAGTGGTACTGCGGTGTCAATATCCACATCTAATTTTTTCATAGCCAGTTCAATTTTTACTCTTTCTTCTGCACCAAAGGAATTCAAAATACTTTCACTAAGATTGAGAAAATAATCTTTCATCTCAATCGCCCCTAAGTTTTTACCCTGATATAATTTTTGATGAACGATACCAATAGATTGTACCCGGGTTTGACTTTCCAGCATGGCACCTTTTGTTTCGGGGTGGTCAATTTGTGCGGATTGCAATGCCAGCAGGCTACTTACTACTTCAAGGTTATTTTTTACCCGGTGATGAATTTCTTTCAACAGCAATTCATTTTCTGCATTTTTAGATGCCAGTAAGCGATTTCTTTTAACACGGCCCCGGTAACTAATGTATCCAAAAATTATAAATCCCGTCATCAAAAAAAAAGTGACACCGCCCAACCATTGCACTTCACGTTGCTCTGAAATCTCTATTTGTTGTGCCTTGATAGTAGCTTCTTTCTTTTGTGCTTCATACTGCGTTAGCATTTTAGACATGGCTTCATCGCTTTTAACAGAGGCAATACTGTCTCTTATCAAAAAGGCTTTTTTGTGATAAGCCAACGCTGATTTATAATCGCCCAAATGCTCATAAATGCTGCTTAGATGAAGATAATTTTCTATGATGTTGGAAAGGTCGCTGTCGCTTTCCTGTAACCGGACGGTTTCTAATTGGTAGGGCAACGCTTCTTCGTATTTTCCAAGCAGCAGATTTATTTCTCCAAGATTGGCGATGGTAGCAGAAACAGCATTGGCATAATTTGTCTTCTTTGCTTTCGCCAAAGCATCTTTATAATCAGTAATTGCTTCATTGTAATTGCCCAGCCGTTTCAGCGCATTGCCGCGGTTATTAAGAAAATCGCAAAGCGACACTTCACTAAAATTTTGCGTTCTTGCCAATTCCAAAGCGCGGTTAAAATATTCGTAAGCCTGTTGGTTATGGCCACCTTCAATTGCTGTGCTACCCGCATACGTAAGCGCATAGACCAATTCATTCTCCAGGTGATTATTTTCGCAGATATCGATTGCTTTTTGTGCATAAGTTATCGCTTCTTTAAGCCTTCCCTGCCGGGTAAGATCTTCCGAAACGCGCCCATAAGCATCTGCCATTCCTGGTTGGTCGCCTAATATCTCCATTAACTGAGATGCCTTCAAGTCAGCTTCCATGGCTTTATCCAACTCGCCTTTCTTTTTAAAAACCCAGGCAATTTTAAATTGCGTGGTGGCCTCTCCCCTTTTGTTATTAACGGAAATATAAGCAGCCATTGCCTTATTAAAAAAAACGGTGGCTGAATCCAAATGAAGGAGATTGGCATGCATCCTACCTTCCATTTCATAAAATTCAGGCAATCGGTTTTTATCGCCGGTCTTTGCAGATAATTCTACGCCCTTTTTTGCATATTCGAGCGCTTTTTGCATATCTGATCCAAAAGCTACATTCACCAATTGTTCCAGCAGTTCAAGTTTTTGAGAATACACCTTTTCTGCAGCCAACTTTAGCTCCAGGCTGTCATAAGGATTCTTTTGGCCATAAGCGAATTGAACCAACAAAAAGAAAAGTAAAAAAAACTTTTTCATTTAATGTAATTATCGGTTATGCATTGCCGGTATAAAGGTATTTCTACAATGTTTGAATTCTGTTCAGTAGCTGTTCTTTCAACCCAGCACTCATCGGAATCGGTTTTTTGTCAATAATCACGTAACTGTCTGCCACTTCTTCTACCTGGGTTATATTAATCATATAAGAACGGTGTATTCTTACAAAAATATTTTCAGACAATTTCTCCTGGATTGTTTTAAGGGTCACAGAAAGCAGGTATTCTTTGTTGCAGGCAAAGATGCGGCTATAGTTACGGTCTGCCTCGATGTACAAAATATCCGACACCATTATTTTTATCATTTTCTCTTTGTATCTCACAAAAATGCGGTCGCTCAAAATAAAGTGTTGCACCTCACTGTTTCCTTCAAACGTTTGCTGTGCGGTTTCATTTTCCGCCATCCTGCAAATGGCAAGTTCTATTGCCCTTTGCAAATCCAATTGCCTGAAAGGTTTGGAAATAAAGCCGGCAGGTTTGGTAATCTTTGCACGGTTAAAAGTGGCCTCATCTCCATTTGCAGTAAGATAAATTATTGGAATACATGAAAACTGCTGAATTTGTTTGCATGTTTCTATGCCATCTATTTCACCTTTAAGATTAATATCCAGCAATACAAGATCCACCACATTTTCCTTCACACTGAGCACAGCTTCTTCGCCACGCGGCAAAATACCGGTTACCTGGTAACCCATGTTTGTCAGTTGCATCGATATTTTCGCTGCAATGATCATCTCATCTTCTACCACCAAAATTTTCACCGGATGTCCCATTTAATTACTTTGTGAGATTTAACCTATGCTTATAATATTTTAAAACGGCTTCGCTTTAGCTCTTTGAAGCAGTAAAACAACAGTTGGTGATATTAAAGTTTTTGTTTGAAACCTGCTGTTAGCTTCCTACCCTTTAAATATTAATCATTTTTTGTAATAGATTACCAGCAGCAGTAATCAAACAAATAATGAAGAAAATAATTTTGCTCCGTTTATAAATTCCGGAACCCATGCGAATTTATTAGCAGGCAAGGATGTTACTTAGGTTAAAGTAGTTTTTTATGAGGAAAGGATAGAATATAAGTAATCATTATTCAGGAAAACTTTACGTTGAAAAGATAAGAAAGTTTGTCGGTTTATAAAATATTAAAGCCTATGATTTAAAAAAAACGTGAATAAATAATGACTTTTTGAAAAAATCATTTTGAAAGTCTGATACTTTTCCCTTCTGTTTTCCTGCTATCAGCAAAAATGGGATCTACAAATTCATAAAAAAACCTGCATCCTATGGCAAATATTTAGTAGTAAAGCAACAAATTTGGTAAATTTTAAGTCTGTTCAAAAGTTGACCAACTGCACAATTTCTTCAAGATACTTCTTATCTGTGGCATCAAAAAAATTATAAGCATCACTATCCACATCCAATACGGCTACCACTTCGCCATTTTTTTTAACCGGAACCACAATTTCTGATTTTGATAAACTGCTGCATGCTATATGACCCGGAAACTGTTCAACATCAGGCACAATAAGGGTTTCAGCTTGCGACCATGAAGAACCACAAACGCCGCGGCCCTTTTGTATTCTTGTACAGGCAACCGGGCCTTGAAAAGGGGCTAAGACAAGCTCATTATTTTTTACCATATAAAAGCCTACCCAAAACCACGGAAATTGTTCTTTAAGCGCTGCTACTACATTTGCCATATTTGCCACAAGATCAGTTTCGCCGGAAAGCAATCCTTTTATCTGCGGAAGCAGCGATTGGTATTGTTCTTCCTTATTTCCTTTTATAATCTCAAGGTCTTCAGCCATAAAAAATTTTGTACGAAGATAAGAACAGTCAGAGACAAAAGAGATTTGCAACAAGTCGCTTCCTTTCTAAATTGTTCTATTTCCGATTCAATTGAAATGCTTCCAATTCGACATATATTATAAAATCAGGAACTATAAATTAAATTCTTCGGGCAATCAAATACTGAATAAATATATTTATCTTCGGAAAGGAGGATTACTCTAATGCCCATTTATATGGATGTACATATTGTTCCGGGAGTTAAAGCAAAAGACGTGGCTGCGGCTCACAGCAAGGACTTATTGCACCAGGAAGAATACGGGTGCACCTGCATGACCTACTGGATTGATGAAGAGCGCGAAACGATATTCTGCCTGATTGATGCTCCCGATAAAGAAGCGGTGCAGGAAATGCACAGGAAAGCACATGGGCTCACACCTAATAAAATTATAGAAGTTAGCAAAACTGTCGTCAGGTCATTTTTGGGTCGTATTTACGATCCTGAATCGGTAGAAATTTCGGAGGAAGGACTTCGTGTTTTTAGCGATCCGTCTTTAAGAATTCTGCTACTCACAAAGATCACCGACCCTAATTTATTGCGGTTTCAGTTTGGAATTGAAAAAGCGAAACAGTTACTTGATAGTCATAATAAGATTATACGAAAAAATCTGCGGCAACATGGGGGAACGGAAGTGGAAAATGAAGGAAACAATTTTATTATCTCCTTCTCTTCTGCAGCAAAGGCGGTAGCGTGTGCCTTCGACATTGACAAGGAGATGAAGGAGTCACATTCCGAACATTTTACTTTTAAGATGGGCATTAACGCGGGCGAACCTGTTGAGTCGAGTAATCAACTTTTTGGTGATACGATTGGCTTAGCAAACATCATGTGTTTTATTGCCGCCAATTATCAAATTGCCGTTGCATCAGCAGTGAAAGAATTAGTAGCAAAAGATTTTTTTCATAACAACACTACAAAACTTTTAACCCTTACGCCGCAGGATGAAAGTCTGCTAAAATTACTATTTGGCGAATTGGAAGAGAAATGGCAAAATGCGCATTTTCATTTATCAGATTATTGCAAGGCAACCGCAATGAGTACCTCACAGTTATATAGGAAAACACTTTCACTTACCGGTTTATCGCCTAATATACTTTTAAAAGAATACAGGCTGGAAAGAGCAAAGGATCTTATGAAGAAACAGGCTTATAATATTGCGCAAATAACATTCGATTCCGGCTTTACGAGTGCTTCCTATTTTACCAAATGTTTTAAAAAGAAATTTGGCCTTTTACCGATGACCTATCTTGAGTTACTTCATTAATTCAATCCTTTTCCTCAAACCCACCACCAATCCTTTTTACCAGGTTCAGGTTTTTCAACTTCTTGATTTTCTATTTCTTAATCAATATTCGACGCTAATAAAGAAGAAAATTATAATGGCCTCAGAATTATTTTTACTATTAATTGAACGATTTACGCTACCTGCTTTTCCATTTAATGGATGATTTGTTATAGCCCTCCCCTTTTGCCTACGGGTATCTTTGATTTTTCTAAATTAAAATATATATTATGAAACGAATTAACCGGCACATCCTGGTTCTAACAATGATGTTGTTAGCAGGCTTCACTTCTTCAGCGCAAACCGCTGCATCAAACCATTCAGCAACCGTTAAAGCAAAACAGATGAAAACCTATCTAATCGAACGGGATATACCCGGAGCAGGTAAATTTACTCCCGAACAGTTAAAAGCCATTTCGCAAAAATCGTGTTCAGTACTTAAAGAAATGGGACCTGACATTGAGTGGATACAAAGCTATGTAACAGGAGATAAGATTTTTTGTGTTTACAAAGCCGAAAACGAAGATCTAATAAGGGAACATGCTAAAAAAGGAGGTTTTCCTGCAAACAAGATCACCGAGGTCGTTACAGGAATTAGTCCAGCAACCGCTGAAGCCAATTAAGAATAATTCTCCATTCGTGCCTTATCAATTTATTTTTTACTATAAAAAAAAGAAATTATGAAAAGTCTATTAAACAGAGCTATGCGCTTCACGAACAAATTATTTGGGCCAATTCATACAATCAGCACCGCCGCCGGGTTGTTTCTATGGTCAATAATTTTCGCAGCTATTTTTTTTCCCTCATGTCAAAAGCCGTCTAACGAAATTGTCAGCCCCACTTTTACCAGTGATGCCAGGTTGGTTTCTACTGACAACCCGAACGCCAGCGAGGTAATGAATATGTATAGCGGGCTAAGCAGTAAAACTGTTTGGGAATTACAACAGGCCCGCGCCGCAACTGCAAGATACAGAGACCTGAAAAACGCAATCAAAGATGGCTATACCAACATCAACGTTGATGTACCAAACATGGGGCATCATTTTATGAAATCGTCTTTGGTGGATGGCGTATTCGACATCCGGCACCCGGAAATACTGGTGTATAACGGCATTGAAACCGGTCATCCTGAATTGGTGGCGGTGGAATATGCAGTACCGCTAACTGACCCAATGCCGGAAGGGTTCACGGGTTCAACTGATGTTTGGAACGGCACTTCAGGATTCCCTTTGTGGTTGGTTCATGCCTGGGTTTGGAAATATAATCCTGATGGTGTTTTTAACTGGACGAATCAGGCAGTAGATCTCGATTAAAGTAAATCCCGATTTAATATACCGCCTTTTTTCCCATTTCCCTTTCAACTGCTCCCCGCTCAGGAGCAGTTTCTTTATTTATCCTATTTCTGATCAGGTATTTGGTCGCCGTATCGGGGTCTAAATTGAAGCCTTATATTCTGTTTCAATCGAAACGCCTTTGGTAAGCGTTTGATATACCACGCAATATCTTTCAGTAAGCTTTTTCACACTTGCCATCTGCTCTTCAGACGCATTACTATCCAGGTCAAATCGTAAACGAATATTTTTAAAGCCGACAGGCACTTCTTTTGAAACACCCAATGTTCCTTTAAAATCGAGATCTCCTTCTGCCGTAATCGTACCGCCTTTTATTTCAACACCAATTGCCGTAGTAACAGCCTGGAGTGTAACACCAGCACATGCCACTAACGCCTGCAAAAGCATATCTCCGGAGCAGGCAAGCATACCTGTTCCGCCGGTAGCCGGATGAAGCCCTGCTTCCACCATCGCCTGTGCCGTAGCGACATTACAGGATATTCCCTCTCCAATTTTTCCTTCTGCTTTTAGTGTAATAACAGCGGATTCCGGTTGTTCCCGGTACTTCTCTTTTAGAGGTGCCTGCAAGTTTTTGAGTGTTTCAGTATTCATAATTCAAATTAAATCAAAAAAAACGAAAAGTTGAGAAAATACGATCGCATTATACCTCTTATGATTATTGATTAATCATCTTAAAAGTGTGACGCTTCCTCTTTCTATTTTTTCTTGCTGCCCGGTGAAACGATATTTGCAAATCCAAACAAACACACCTGCGTCCTGCGGCATACCTTTATAATTACCATTCCACGCTTCTGACAGCTGATGGGTTTTGAAAATAATCTCTCCTGCACGGTTGTAAATAGTAAATTCATATTCATCTGCGGGCGCAAAAAGAAAAGGTTTAAAAACATCATTTTTGCCATCATTATTGGGGGTAAATGCATTAGGAATATAAAAACCCTGCACACAATTTTCAGCATGTAGAATGATCGAATCCCTGCCTGTACAATTTTGCGCATCCGTTACCAGGAGCCAGTAAAGGCCCGGTTGAGAAACAGTGATCGCTTTTGTAATAGCATTGGTATTCCATAAATAGTTTGAATAATCGTTCAAAGACGTCAATACCAAAGGCCTGTAAGAACAAATGGAGGTATCCGTCGGCAAAAAACGATTGGGTATAGGAACAACTTTTTTTATTTGCGCAGTATCAGAGCCGCTGCAGCCATGGTTATCTGTTACCTTAACCGAATAAATTCCTAAATGATTTACGTCAATCGTCCTGGTTGTTTCTCCGGTATTCCATTTATAGGAATTAAAATTGCCCGCATCAAGAATGCGAACATTTCCTTCACAGAGGGTGGAATCTTTGGAAATACCCGCAACAGGTGTTGCAAACTCTTGCACGCTAATCGTATCAGTAGTTTTGCAGCCTACAGCAGTAGTTGCCTCTATTGAATAATGGCCGGGATTAGTAACAATAATTTTTTGTTGATCGCTTCCTGTATTCCATTGATAATTTGAAAAACCAGGGCCTGCATCAAGTTCAAGACTCTTGCCGGGACAAAAACCGGTATCCTTCGCAAGAGAAATAGATGGCGAAATAATTACCAGCGAATCTGTCAAAGATTTACATCCATGTAAGCCGGCATAAATAGTTCCCTGCCACGACGAAGTAAACCTAAAAAGATAGGCAGAATCATTTATACCGGTAATAGATTGAAGCCGTGAAGAATCCATGCTAAAAAAAACAGAACCGGTGCACTCAGGGTTGGTGTGGACATTTACAAGAAGTGAATCACCCCCACAAATACTATTTGAGGAAGATGAAACCGATAACGAATCGCAAAAGGAAATTTGTTGACAACCGGGATAATAAGTAAGGTTTGTATTGCTGACACTAATAGACTTATTGATGTTTTCCTGGAAAACATTATTGCCGACAGAATCAATAAACCCGGGGGTATCCTCCAGGTAAAAGGGCTCAATAAAAGTTGAATGATCGGTTACTCCCAGGCATTGTGATGAAGAATCGCTGGCATGCAATTTTAAAAACTCAACTTTGGTATCGTTAGCCACGCTGTCGCCGAGCAATTTTATTACTAAAACACCTCCATCATTTAGTTGCAACGCGGGATGCTCATTAGGAACGCTTTGACCTGAATAGTACCTGATCCGTTGATTTAAAATTTTGCCATCTTTAAACTGAACATAATATACCGGCCCTGAAAAAGCGCTTACGTACTGAAGCATGGTAAACAAACCTGACCCGTCTGGCAAAACTGTAAGCATCGTATTACTGCTGCTGCCGCGAGTCTTATTTCTGAAAGAATACGCGCTTATAAAATTTAAATTTTTGTCCAGTTGAATATAGCCGGCATGATAGTAAGCCCCGGTATCCCCGGGCGTTCTGTTGTATCCATACTGTTCACCTGTTAATGCAAAATTGCCATTATCCAATTTTACCAGGGGATTAATGCCTACCAAAGTGTTCTTACTGTCGCCATCACCTGCTATTTTATAAAACCTGCTTTTGATGGTATCGCCCGTAGATTTATTGAGCGTATAAACACTTATCCGCGCCCCGTCTGAAGTAAGAAAATGCCCGAAGATCCGCAATTCGTTGTTACGAATATCTACCCCGAAAGGATCATCAAAATATCCGTCATCCGAAGGTTGGTAAAGTTTGCTCCATAGAATATTTCCATTTACAGCATCCAGTTTTATAATACTTCTGCCTTCAGTCCAGTGTTGCCCGGTAATAAAAACATTACCCGATGATTGATCCTGCACCATTTGTTGAACATAATAATAATTGGAACTTTGGTTACCGTGCGACCAAAGTCTTGATTTATAATTTTTACTCCAAATCAGATTTCCGGAGTTATCGGTTGTAGTAATAATGAGATCGTTATTTTGAGTAACAAAATCTAATGTAGATCCGGCGAGTAATATGTTTCCGTTACCCAATTCAATTAGCTTATAATAATAAATAAAATCGTTAGTGTTTGCTGAATTCAAATTTTCATAAAGATGAGCCCAGAAAACATTTCCGTTCTCGTCACATTTCATTAAGAAACCTTTGGAAATAAAAGAACCGGCGTTGCTTGTCACATACTGGCCTGCTACTAATAAATTTCCATCGCGCGACCTTATGTAATCACCTACATAAAAACTGGAAGAATTGCCTTTTAGAAAAAAACGGGAAGAGGTATCGCTACATCCTGTAGTAATGCCTGTTTGAAATTCCGAACTGAATTTACGGGACAAACCCGCTGTTGCATCAGCAGTAGAAAATCCAAATAGTGGTTTTATGTTTTGAGGATTTAGCCTTACTATGCGACGCAATATTTGTTGCTGCCGCAGCACTGAATCAACAGCTCTTTCATTCATTTGTTGATTTGTGCTCACCTGCGAAATCCCGTAGGTGGAGATCGCCAAAAAGAAACTACAGACCAGCAGCGATTTTAAAACAGACCTCATGACAAATCCAGATTAACCCTAAAGTTACCTGTTTTTGAAAGCAATAAAATGAGTTTCTACGATAAGTAAAAAGCAAAATATAGTAAACTAACAAAAAGATTCAATTTTTATTTTGCCGATTTATAGAAAATTACATCTACGGCAAATCAAATTCCATTCCTTCCTCAGCCATTTCATATTTAAAAAGGCCCCTGGTTTTTAACTGTATGTCTTTAAATATTTGGCTCAGCTGCTCATCGGAATGTGAGGGATCATGATGAGCAATGATAAGATTTTTTACACGCGCTATGGATGCGAATAACAGGGCATCTTCTATACCCGAATGCCCCCATCCCTTTTTGTTTTTATATTCCTCTGCGGTATATTGTCCATCATGATATAATAAATCCGTGTCGAAAGCCAGGTTGAAACCTGATATCCATTTAGGGTCTTTTATCATTCCACCACATCCCAAAGCCGGTTCATGATCAGGAATATAAGTAAATACAGAATTACTGCCTGCTACCCTGAATCCAACAGTAGGCCCCTGGTGGATTACATAATTAGAGGTTATCTTAAAATTATTAATTTCAAAATCAGTATTCCCTATTTCATGAAAAATAAGTTTGCAGGGAAGATCACGAAGTAATACCGGAAATAAAGGGGGCGATAAGTAGCGGCTAAGCCGTGAACGCAGTGATTCAGATCTGATTTTGGGCCCCCATATATGCGCCTCCATTGTGGGATCGAAAAAGGGGCTAAAAAATCCCAGCCCGAGAATATGATCCATATGAAGGTGCGTTAATAAAACATCTATTCTTTTTTGGGAAAAATTAATCGAATTGAATTGCTGGATACCTGACCCTGCATCAAGAATTAATACATTATCCTCTTCCGATACAAAGGCACAGGAAGTCCGGCTCCCATAATTTTTTGTGTCGGGGCCGGAGGTTTGAATAGAACCGCGAACACCCCATAAAGTAATTTTCATTCGTCTTGTACTTTCCAGAACATTGCCACCGCACCTAAAAATTGATCTTCCCTGTTAATAATAGGATAAGAAGTGAGTCCGATTTTTTCAGACTCGCCGGAAAGGCTCTTTATCCAAAAAGTTTTATGGTAGGGCAATAAATTCTTTAACGTTTTTACCAATGGTAAACCTTCAGGAGGTATCTCTATATTGAATTCATCCACGGGCTTAAACATCACAGACCATTCTTCCATAGGCATTTCGCCTGTATCTTCAAATCTCTTTCCCAATACTTCTTCTGCCGGTGTGTTATAAAAAATAAGATTTCCTATCGTATCAATTATAAAAACAGGAATAGAAAGGCAATCTGCTAATTGCCTGTTCAGTATAATTTCAATTCCGTATGATGCCATTATAATACTTTAATCATTGAAGATTAAATATAATATATTTTTTGGACGATTGCCCGACAATAGCATTATATATTTAAAATGTTTGGGGCAATTGATTATTTTTTTACCAAATATTTTTGCGGGTCCATTAAAAATGAATCCTTGCATTCAGTTGAACAAAAGCCATATATTTTTCCATTGAAATGCGCTGTATCTCCCACGCCTGCAGATAAAGGCATGCCACATGCCAGGTCTTTATTTACGGCAAATTCAACACCCGGGTACTTATTTTTGGGAATAGTCATTTGTTCTGCTTCCCTGGCCTTGGTTACCGCTTTGTCGTTATTGGTATTATGAGAACAAGCAGTAAGTAATAAAGAAATTAAAAGGATATTTTTCATGAAATATATTTTGAGATTTATTATTTTTTTTTCCAATTTAAATGAATTATCATTCGCCGGGAAATGGAAGGCATTAGAATAAAATCAGTAACTGGTAACTGATACTCTTTTCCTTTAGGGCTCTGCAAAGCTATGGGATAAGGGGCAAAGGATAAAATGAAGGCATCTGCAAAATTTCGGTTACGTTCAGTAAAAATTAGTATTTTACTTCATATTCAAATACACTACTTTTCATTAACTGAATCACCCACTTAAAAATATTTGTCTATGCCGGAAATAATGCAACAAGAAAAGAACATCATTGACGAATTTAATATACCGCTTAAAAGAGTGGTGGGCTGGGCAGCAGCCATCTTAATGGTTGCCGGCAATATGATCGGAACAGGTGTTTTTAAAAAAGTGGTGCCAATGGCGCAAACAGGCCTCAATGAAAATTTTATTTTACTCGCCTGGATCGTTGCCGGACTTATTGTAATTTTTGGTGCGTTTACTTTTGCAGGTCTCGCAAAGCTCACAACCGCGCCGGGCGGCACTTACGAATACCTGCGGCTTTGCTTTGGTAACTTTCCGGCATTTCTCAACGGATGGGGCCTTTTCATTATTATTGGTAGCGGTTCTATCGCTGCTATTGCTTTTATTTTTTCACAGTCAGTAAATTCACTGATCGCTTTACCCAACCCGTTTCAGCAATGGAGCCATATTTCCATTGCAGGTTATATTTACCCTTTTGAAAGTTCAGGGATAAAAATATTTTCAGTCGTAACGATTGTAATGCTTACCTGGTTTAACGTCCGGGGTGTAAAAAACAGTACCATTCTAAACACCATTGTTACTACTGCAAAAATTTTAGGCATTTTATTTTTGATCGTAGTTGCATTGGTTTTAAGCAGCCCTTCCCCGATTGCAGATAATACAGTTTATCAAAATTCTTCACTAGTAAATACTTCTTTTTTAAGTATTTTTCTGGGGGCAATGCTGAGTAGCTTTTGGGCGTATGATGGGTTTACCAATGTGACGGCGCTTGCCGGTGAAATAAAAGATCCGAAAAAAAATCTTCCGATAGCAATTATAACAGGCGTACTAATCGTAATGACTTTATATGTGCTGGCAAATTATGCTTTCATGAAAGCAATGCCATTACAGCAATTGGCAGCGCTGGGAGAAAACAAAATTGCTGCTACAGAAATCGCAGGAAAACTTTTAGGCCCACGCGGTACAGTTTTGATATCTGTTCTTATCATTTTAAGTTCTTTTGGAGCACTTAATATTATTATCCTTTTTTATTCACGTGTTTACCTCCGAATGTCACAGGAAGGTGTATTTTTTAAAGGAGCCTCCAAAGTACACCCCGTTTACAGAACACCTTACAATGCTTTGTGGTACTCAATGATATGGAGTTGCCTGCTTGTTCTTTCAGGAACCTATGACGTGCTTACCAACATGGTTATTTTTACAGGATTTGCCTTTTACCTTCTTGCGGCAGTGGGGCTCATTAAAATGAAAAGAAAAAAAGTAATTAAAGAAAAAATTCCGGCTTATCCATTAGCGCCGGTACTTTTTATTATATGTACCGGGGTATTTTTAATTGGCATATTAATCAATTATCCGCGCCAAAGCCTTACCGGTACTGCTTTATTGCTAACCGGTGTGCCTTTTTATTATTATTTTAGAAAAAATAACAAGGTGATCAATAATGATCTGTAAAAATAAAATTCTTCTTATTTATTGGTTTAGTGTGCTTAAAATTTTACTGACCGGTTTTTCTCATATTCTTTTTACCTTTAATAGAAGAAAATAAAATAAGCTGTAAAAGTTCGTTTACTATAATTTGATAAAATTCACTTTCATGAAGCTATATGAATTTAAAGAAACTTTATTAGGAAATGAACCGCCTCAAAATGTATCGGTTTACCTGCAAGCCTTATGGTTTGACGCCAAAAAAGACTGGGACAAAGCCCACGAAATTATCCAGGATATTCCTGATGAGAACGCCTCATGGATACACGCTTACCTTCATCGTAAAGAAGGAGATGTTTTCAATTCCGAGTATTGGTACAATCGTGCGGCCAAAAAAAGGCCCAATATTCCCTTGGACAAAGAATGGGAAGATATAGCAGAAGCGCTTTTACAGGATTAGACCAGTAGAGGAAGGATCGCATCTGTGTTTATTGAGCTTTCATCCAAGGGAGTAAGAGATGCATCTTTAAGTATCGTACTTATTTTTCTCAACTGAAATTTCTCGTCAAATTTTGTGTACGCGTTCCTGAGCATCCGCAACAATTCGTTTTTATCAATTGTATCAGCCAAATCAATTACGTAGGAATTTTCTCCCACATATTCAAGGATGGTTTCTTTTTTATACACAAAACGACTGGTATACCTGCATGCAATTCCTTTTTTTGCAGACGTTCTTTTTTTCATTACATCCAGTGTGGTAAAATTTGAAACCGTTTCTTTCGGATCAAAAGATTCGGCAGGTGGTGTATAATTCCATTCTGTTACAACAAATTCAGTTTGCTCTATCACTTTATAAAAATTTATTTATGCTAAATGATTATTTGTTTTCTTACTATAGCAACTATAATCTAATCTTTTCGAAGCCTCTTGTAAATTCTAATAGCAGCAAGCAAGAGAATTGAGAAAACAACCAGCACTCCTATCCCCCATGCAAGGCTTAGTAATTGTTTTACCACTGCCAGCATTACAATGGCTACTAAAAAAACAGTAGCCACTTCGTTCCACATCCTTAACTGGTAAGAGGTCCATTTAAAATTTTCTTTTTGTTGCTGTTTAAATATAACATGCAAAATAATGTGATAGGCAAATAAACCCGCTACAAAAAAAAGTTTGATTAAAAGCCAGGTGGGCAACCCACGGTACAAAATTCCTATCCAGGTACCGAAGATCAAAGTAAGTATCGCAGAAGGCCACGTAATGCCATACCACAAGCGCTTTTGCATGAGGCCAAACTGTTTAAGCAGAATTGATCTTTCAGGTTCTGGTTTCTCATTCACCTCTGCACTGTACACAAAAAGCCTTACCATATAAAAAAGCCCGGCAAACCAGGTGATGACAAAAATGATGTGCAGCGCTTTGACGTATAAATACATATTATGAATGGTGAATTTGAGAAAATTATTTCAATTAAAAATAAATGAAAAACAGAAAATCCCTTTTTTTGTTTTTTTACTGTTCATTATTCCCCAATCCTTTCCCTCATGTAATTCTCAACTGCGTCTATCCATAACGGATGAGTATTGAGGCATGGAATCATAGTGAAAGATTCGCCGCCTGCCTGCATAAAAATTTCTTTCCCCCTCATAGCAATTTCTTCCAAAGTCTCAAGACAGTCGCTAACAAATGCGGGACACAATATCAGTAAATTTCTAATTCCCTCTTTTGGCATTTCTGCCAATCTAAAGTCTGTAAATGGCTCCAGCCAACCTTTTCCTAAACGCGATTGAAAAGAAATACTGTATTGACCAGTTGAAATTCCCAGTTTTTCTGTCACCAGTTTAGTAGTGGTTCTTACCTGGTGGCGATAGCAAAATTGATGCGCAGGCGAATCCACCTCACAACAATTTTCACTCGCAAGACAATGGCTGCCTGTCACATCACTTTTGCGAATGTGCCTTCCTGGAATACCATGATAACTAAATAAAATATGATCGTGTTTTTGATTTAAATACGGGCGAATATTTTCTGCAAGCGCGCTCAGGTAAGATTCTTCATTGTAAAAAGGAGGAATAAAAGAAAGTTTAAAAGGATATTTTTCCTTTTTATAAA
Source organism: Bacteroidota bacterium (assembly GCA_028876495.1). Taxonomy (GTDB): domain Bacteria; phylum Bacteroidota; class Bacteroidia; order Chitinophagales; family Chitinophagaceae; genus Ginsengibacter. Next base: position 39,641 of record JAGWRO010000062.1, on the reverse strand, counting down.
CCTCTTTCATGTATTCAATAGCAGTTTCATAACTCGACATTGCATAATGCGGATAGAGAGGCAAAACAATTACTTCTTCAAGGTCCGGTTGCCTTTTTAATAATTTTTCATAGGCATCCTGTGGTGTAGGGTTTCCATAACGCATTGCAATTTCAACAGGTTCTTCAATACGTGCCTGTAAAGCTTCCTGTAAATGTTTTGTAAGAACTACTAATGGTGATCCCTCTTCGGTCCATATTTTCTCATAGGCTTCTGCTGATTTTGGTGCACGAAAGGGAACAATAATCCCTTTAACCAACAAAGCCCTGAACAACCAGGGTTTATCAATTACCCGTTCATCCATTAAAAATTCATCGAGATATTTTCTTACATCAGGAACCTTTGTTGAATCGGGAGAACCAAGATTCATTAATACAATTCCCTTCTTTGAGTTTGAAGCCATAATTTAAAATATTTGCAAATGTAAGTGCTCAATTATTAAATAATTCAGAGTTTTTTATGAAAATCATCTATTCTGTTGAAGATAAATTAAAAAAATTGCATAGGAATGACTTACCAATGACTTTTACAATCGTTTAAAAAAATATTTTTGCAAGCATTAAAATGAATACTATAAAAACATCATATAATAATTCTCTTAACAGTTTCTGTATAGTCGGCATTAATTATAGAAAGAGCGATATGGATGTACGTGGAAAGTTTTCACTTTCCGCAGATCAGACCATTGAAATTTTACGACAGGCTACTGCAAAAAAAATCTCAGGATGCCTTGCACTTTCTACCTGCAACAGAACTGAAATTTACGGCATTTGTAATGACCCAAATGTTTTTGCACAAATGCTTTGTGATAATACACAAAGCAACATTGAAGATTTTAGAACTCACGGATACAGTTTTAGCGGATTAAAAGCTATCGAACATTTATTCAATGTAGCTTCAGGGCTGGATTCCCAGATCATCGGCGATTATGAAATATTATCGCAAATGAAACAATCGGCAAAAATTGCCAAAGAAAACGGCTGTATCAATAACTTCATGGAAAGGGCGATCAATTACGCCCTGCAGGTTTCAAAAGAAATTAAAACCAAAACCCAGTTAAGTTCCGGAACCGTTTCCGTTTCTTATGCAGCGATAGAAATCATAAAAGAAAAAATTAAAAATCTTGCTGATAAAAAAATATTACTGGTAGGTACCGGCAAATTTGGAAATCATATTGCCAAAAATTTAAAGGATTATTTACCAGGCTGCGATATTTCATTTACCAACAGAACCGATGAAAAAGCCAATGAGTTGGCAACCATCCATGACGCAACATTTGTTCCTTATAAATATTTACACAATGCCTGTAATGAAGCTGATATTATTATTGTAAGTTCAGCATCAAATTCTTATTCAGTAATTCATTCTTTTTTTACTAATGATAAAGAACGCCTGATTTTAGATCTTTCTGTTCCTCAAAATGTTGATCCACTGGTGAAGGACATATGGGGTGTAACGCTTTTAAATGTGGATGAAGTTTCAACGATTCTTGATAAGACTATTTCCCTGCGCCAGGCAGAAATTCCGAAAGCGAAAAAAATAATCAGCGAAACTTTGGAAAGCCTGGAAGAATGGCATCGGCTTCAGTTCAACAATCCACTTCTACGGATGGTAAAATCACAGCTTTTTCAACTGAATTCCGTTTATTCAAACGACAAAAAGAACGACGAAAAAATTCACAAAACTGTATCTTCACTTGCAATTGAATTAAAAGTAAAAAAAGATAAAGGTTGTCAATGCATTAATGCATTAAGCAACTATCTGCATGAAACAAGTTATTAAGATAGGTACCCGTGAGAGTCAGTTGGCGGTATGGCAAGCATCTCTTGTGCAAAATCTCCTTAAAGAAAAAGGTTTCGACTCTGAATTGATCTACATAAAAAGTGAAGGTGATATTGATATTGTAACGCCTCTGTATGAATTGGGCGTACAGGGAATTTTTACCAAAACACTTGATGCGGCACTTTTAAATAAACGGGTTGATATTGCGGTTCATTCAATGAAGGATTTGCCCACACAATTAGCCGAAGGAACCAGGCTGGCAGCAATTTTAAAACGCGCAACCTATAGAGATGTATTAGTCTTTAAAGGAGATCGTAATAAAATCGAGAAACATCTTAATACACCATTCACAAAATCTCATTCACCATTCACCATAGCCACCAGCAGCATTCGCCGTAAAGCTCAATGGCTTAACAGGTACCCTGATGACAGGATTGAAAACTTACGAGGCAATGTAAATACACGCTTAAGAAAAATAAATGAAAATGAATGGGATGGAGCCATCTTTGCGGCTGCCGGTATAGAACGGATTAATTTACGTCCCGAAAATTCCATTGATCTTGATTGGATGTTACCTGCGCCGGCTCAGGGTGCCATTGCTATTGCCTGCAGAAATGAGGATGAGTATGCTTTTAACGCCTGCCAATTACTGAATGATGAAGCTACTGCTATTTGCACCAAAACAGAACGCGATTTTTTGCGTACTTTGTCAGGAGGATGTTCAACACCCATAAGCGCTTTGGCTGTTATTAATGATAACAAAATTATCTTCAAAGGAAATCTTTGCAGTGCAGACGGAAAGCAAAAACTGGAAATCGAAAAAGAAGCTTCTATTGAAAATAAAATTGTTTTAGGCATAACAGCTGGCAAGCAAATTTTGGAAAATGAGCAGGCCCGGAAAATAATTTCGGAAATTAAAAATGGTAAATAATAAAATTTACATACTGAGTACAAGGCCTGTTGGAGAAACAGCAAGGGCAAAAGCTTTGCAACATGATATTATTATCGAGGAAAAGTCTTTTATTGAAACTCAGGAAACTGTAGATACTTACAAAGCGAAAAAAATAAAGGAATTATTGCACCAAAATTTACAGGTTGTATTTACAAGTATGAATGCGGTGGAAGCAGTCGGGAAAATGGTTTCAGAAAAAAATGACTGGAAAATTTTCTGTATCGGTAATACGACCCGGAAATTAGTAAAAGAAATTTTTGGCGAAAAAAATATTGCCGGCACTGCCGATAATGCATCTGCTCTTGCTGATTCAATTATTAAGACATCGACAAAAAATATTGTTTTCTTTTCCGGCGACCAACGGCGCGATGAGCTACCGGAAAAATTAAAAAAAAATCACATAAAGGTTGAAGAGATAGTAGTATACAAAACGATACAAACACCGGAATTACTTTCGAAATCATACGACGCCATTTTATTTTTTAGCCCCAGCGCTGTTCTGAGTTTTTTTTCAGAGAATGCGATAAACAATAACACTCAAATATTTGCAATCGGGTCTACAACAGCTCATGCTGCTGAGCCCTACACAACCAAACCGGTTATCATTGCAGAAAAGCCCGGAAAGGAAAATTTAGTCAACCTGGCAATTAAACATTACAGTAAAAGCCCCATTTTATAAATGCAACTATTAAAGAACGATCTCTTATTAAGAGCTTTACGACAGGAAAAAGTAGAACGGCCGCCCGTTTGGATGATGCGCCAGGCAGGAAGGTATTTGCCGGATTACATAAAATTGAGAGAGAAATATGATTTCTTCACCAGAGTGCAAACACCTGAGCTTGCAACAGAAATAACTTTGCAGCCTGTAGAACAGGTAGCTGTAGACGCAGCAATTATATTTTCTGATATTTTAGTGATACCGCAGGCGATGGGCGTGGAAGTGTTGATGGAAGAAGGGAAAGGACCTTCACTGCCCAATGTGATCAAAACGCAAAAAGATATTGATGCTTTGGTAACTAATGAGGTGGAAGAAAATTTAAATTATGTATTAAAAGCGCTTTCACTTACAAAACAGGAATTAAACGGTCGTGTTCCCTTGATAGGATTTGCCGGAGCACCGTGGACCATCCTTTGCTACATGGTAGAAGGGAAAGGAAGCAAGACATGGGAAAAAGCAAAAGCATTTTGTTATGTACAACCTGAATTGGCTCACCAATTATTACAAAAGATCACTGACACAACTATCAATTATTTAAAAGCGCAGGCAAAAGCGGGAGCAGATGTTTTGCAGGTTTTTGACAGTTGGAGTGGCTCACTAAGTCCTGAAGATTTTAAAGAGTATGCACAACCTTATTTAATGAAAATTGCAGACGCCGTGAAAGAAGAAGCGCCTGTAATTTTATTCCCGAAAGGAAGTTGGTACGCTTTGCCTGAATTGAGCGAAAGCAGCGCTTCGGGTATTGGAATCGACTGGACGATTTCGCCAAAAATGGCAAGAGAAATGACAGGGAACCGCATCACTTTGCAGGGAAATTTTGATCCTGCAAAATTATTATTACCGATACCTGAAATCAAAAAAGCCGTTCATAAAATGATCAGTGAATTCGGTGCTCAAAAGTACATCGCCAATTTAGGACATGGCATTACTCCGAATATTCCTGTCGATCACGCAAGAGCTTTTGTGGATGCAGTTAAAGAATATGAAGGGGAATAGCGAATGGAAAAACAAACAATAGAATTTATCCTCAATGAGTATTAAAGAAGATTGGATATCATATATTGAAAACCTTCAAAACCGCATCTGTAAAGCATTGGAAGATGTAGACGGCAAGGCAAAATTTGTAGAAGAACGGTGGCAAAGAAAAGAAGGTGGAGGAGGAAAAACAAGAGTGATCGCCAAGGGAAATGTATTTGAAAAAGGTGGTGTAAATACTTCGGTGGTTTTTGGCGATGTGACTGAACCGATGAAAAAACAATTAAAAATCGATGGCGCAAAATGGTTTGCCTGCGGTTTAAGCCTCGTGATTCATCCTTTAAACCCCTTTGTTCCAACTGTTCATTGCAATTACAGGATGTTTGAATTGTACAATGAAAAAGAAGAAGTGATCGACAGATGGTTTGGCGGTGGCACCGACCTTACACCTTATTATTTATTTGAAGAAGATGCAAAACATTTTCATCAAACGTATAAAAATGTTTGCGACAAATTTGATGTAACTTTTTATTCATTATTTAAAAAAGATTGCGATAATTATTTTGTAAATAGTCACAGAAATAATGAACGAAGAGGCATCGGAGGTATTTTTTATGATTACCAAAGGCCAGATGAAAAACACGATGTAAATTTTTGGGTAAGTTTTGGAAAAGCCTGTGGCAACGCGTTTATTCCTTCTTATATTCCTATAGTAGAAAAACGCAAAAATTGTTTGTTTACTGCTGAAAATAAATATTGGCAGGAAATAAGAAGAGGGCGGTATGTTGAATTTAATTTGATCCACGACCGTGGTACCTTGTTTGGTTTAAAAACAAATGGCAGAACGGAAAGTATTTTAATGAGTCTTCCTCCCACTGTTCGTTTTGAATATAATTACCAACCTGTGCCGGAGAGTGAGGAAGAGAAGTTACAGATTGTTTGTTTGCAGCCAAAGGAATGGGTCAATAATTAGTTTTCGCAGAGACGACACATATGTTGTCTCTACAAAAAAATCAGGTAAATTTGTAAAAATACTTCCAATGGTTATTACTGATAAAAAACGAGTATTAAAAGAAATTATCGAAAAGGCCGATGAAAAACTGGTAAGCTTAATGATCGCATTAGCGAATGAATATAATGACAATGATCAAGAATATTCTAAGGAAGAAATTGAAGAATTTTATAGAATTAAAGATGAAATGTTAGCACATCCCGAAACCACGTTCACAGTTGAAGAAGCTCATGAGCAGATCAGAAGCAAAAAAAGATGAAGTATCAAATAAAAGTTTCTGCAACTGCTTACCAGGAAACCGGAGATGCTTATGAATATTATGAAGAACAATCTCCCGGTTTGGGTGAAAGGTTTTTGAAATCTCTTGAAGATTCCTATTTAAAATTATCGCAAACACCGCAATATTATAGCTACATCCGGAATGACAAAAATATTCGCGACATAAAAATTAAAACATTTCCTTTTGTAATTATTTTTCAAATCATGAAAAATACGGTACTTGTATTAAGAGTTTTTAATACTAACCGAAACCATGAATCATTAAAAAATTTATAAGAATGTATTTACAAAAAAGATATCGAATTCTCAGAAGCAACCCTGCCATCAGAAGTATGGTAGCAGAAACAACACTTACTCCAAGCGATTTTATTCTGCCGATATTTATTGACGAAGGTGAAAATTTAGTTTATGAAATCCCGTCTATGCCTGGCTATTATCGCCGATCGCTGGATGAAACCATAAAAGATGTGAAAGAATGTTGGAACATGGGCATTAAAAGTGTTTTAATTTTCATCAAAGCGCCGGATGAATTAAAAGACAATACAGGGAAAGAATCGTGGAATCCAAACGGATTGATGCAAAGAAGTATTAAAGCGATTAAAGACGCGATTCCTGAAATGATCGTAATGACGGATGTTGCCTTAGATCCTTACTCTTCCTACGGACATGATGGAATTGTTGAAAATGGCGAAATTGTAAATGATCCTACTGTTGAAGCTTTGGTAAAAATGAGTCTAAGTCATGCGCAAGCGGGGGCGGATTTTGTAGCGCCCAGCGATATGATGGACGGCCGCATCGGCGCTATCCGTAAAGCTTTTGAACAAAACAATTTTACAAAAACCGGTATCATGGCTTACAGTGCCAAATACGCTTCCTGCTTTTACGGGCCTTTCAGAGATGCGCTGGATTCGGCACCAGGCTTTGGTGATAAAAAAACCTACCAGATGAATTATGCCAATCGTATCGAAGCTGTAAAAGAAGCGTTAATGGATGAGCAGGAAGGTGCCGATATTGTAATGGTAAAACCGGCGATGGCTTACCTGGATATTATCCGCGAAGTAAAAAACAGTGTACGAATTCCAGTTAGTGCTTACCACGTGAGCGGTGAATATGCCTTGATAAAAGCAGCAGCAAAGATGGGCTGGATTAATGAAGAAAAAGCAGTTTTGGAAAGTCTCACTTCTATTAAGAGATCAGGCGCTGATTTGATTGCGACTTATTTTGCAAAGGATGCAGTGAGGTTGCTGTCTTGAATTCATTGAATGATAAAACAAACAAAAGTTTTTAACAACATTTCAGGCCTTAAGGTTATTAATGCAAATACCTTATAAATACATGATTTTGTAATCTATAATTGATCAAAAAAAATCGTCGCTAATGAATCTAAAAAAAAGTATAGAACTATTTCAACGCGCACAAAATTCCATCCCCGGAGGCGTTAACTCTCCTGTACGTGCTTTCAGAAGCGTTGGTGGCACTCCTCTTTTTATCAAGTCTGCAAAAGGCTCGTACCTGTATGATGAAGACGGAAACAGTTATATCGACTACATCAATTCATGGGGGCCAATGATTCTCGGCCATGCTTATGAACCAGTGGTAAAAGCGATACAGGAAAAGGCAGCGGGATCAACATCTTTTGGCGCTCCAACCGAATTGGAAATTGAAATGGCGGAGTTGATAAAAAGCATGGCACCCAATGTCGATTTGGTTCGTATGGTAAGCAGCGGTACAGAAGCGTGCATGAGCGCTATCCGCCTGGCACGCGGCTTTACCGGTAAAAATAAATTTATCAAGTTTGAAGGTTGTTATCACGGTCATGCAGATGCGTTTTTAGTAAAAGCAGGAAGTGGCGTGGCTACGTTGAACATCCAGTCGGTTCCCGGCGTAACTGCGGGTGTGGCGCAGGATACACTTACTGCTCCTTACAATAATTTGCAGGCAGTTGAAAAATTAATTGAAGAAAATAAGGGAGAAATCGCGGCGATCATTGTTGAGCCTGTCGTAGGCAATATGGGCTGTGTGCCTCCACAGGAAGGGTTTTTAGAAGGATTAAGAAAATTATGCAACCAGGAAAATATCGTTTTCATTTTTGATGAAGTGATGACAGGATTTCGTTTGGCTGCCGGCGGGGCGCAGGAAAAACTGAACATCAACGCGGATCTTGTAACCTTTGGAAAAGTGATTGGCGGCGGATTACCTGTTGGTGCTTTTGGTGGTAAAAAAGAAATCATGGAACACATTGCGCCAATCGGAAATGTTTACCAGGCGGGCACTTTAAGCGGAAACCCGATTGCAATGATTGCCGGTTATACCATGCTGAATGAATTAAAAAACAACCCTTCCGTTTATACCCAATTGGATGAAAAGACAGCGCGCATTGAAAAAAGCCTGAATGATATTTTGGGTAATAAAAATATTCCTCACCGCATTAACCGTGTTGGAAGTATGATGAGTGTTTTTTTCACGAATGATGACGTGATTGATTTTGATTCCGCATCAAAAACAGATATAAAGGTCTTCAACAAATTCTTCCATCACATGCTTGATCATGGAATTTATCTTCCGCCTTCGGCTTATGAAAGTTGGTTTATAAGCAATGCTTTAAGTTCAGAAGATCTGCAAAAAACTTTTGATGCTGTGGAGGATTTTAGTTGGTAATTCTTTCACAGTAAATCAACAAAAATTGCAATTTTTTGTTTAGCATTCAACATATCCAAATTTTATGCTATTGACATTAAGCACAAGGAGGCTCCTATGGAGCCAACAACTAATAATTATTTAAAGTCTATAAACTGGTGGCTCCTATGGAGCGAAATGCAGGTCGCAATTCATTTTATCGACGAGAAATCGTCAAATTATCTATCAAAATAATTCAAAAAATAAAAATTATACCGATTAGAAGTACCACTGCTTCAGAGGAGCATTCTGTTTATAGTTATTGATTACAATTAAATTATTATTTGGCTCCATTAGAGCCGCCTGATTTTATTTAAGAAATAAAAGTTTTAAAATTATCCATGAAAACCAATTCAGAAAAATAAAATTATACTGATTATAAGTACCACTGCTTCAGAAGAGCATTCTGTTTATAGTTATTGATTACAATTAAATTATTATTTGGCTCCATTAGAGCCGCCTGATTTCTGATTTTGTAAAAGAGATAAAAGTAGCAAGCAATGAATTTATAAACAGCAAAGGTTGGCTAAATAATAAATTTGCATGGCAGAATGGTTATGGCGTTTTTTCTTATTCGCAGTCTCATATTGATGCGGTTGTAAAATATATTTTAAATCAGGAGCAACATCATCAAAAGAAAACATTCAACCAGGAATATCATCAATTGTTGGAAAAGTTTAAAATCTCCTTTGAAGAAAAATATTTATTTGATTTTTTTGAACAACCTACCCAATTATAGTAAACCAACAAATAATACCGATTCCTATTTTCCCGATCACGGATTCCACCAATAAGTAAACTTCAATAAGATCATTCTATTTCTCACTGCAAATGGAGTAATCAGGTAATTATCGGTATAAACGATAAACAGATCAGAAGCCGGTTTGTAACGCCATTGAAGCCTTGCATTAATATTCGTATTATTCAGTTGTTCGTTATATTGAACATAAGCGGTAAAAAACAGCTTGGTCGTTAAAGTAAAATCTACTTTTGGGCCCACCAGCCAAAAAGAAGTATGCCCCCACGGCGCAGGAAGTTGTAATTCATTGTAAGAAGCACCCAGGCTTAAATTAAGAATCGGTTGAAAACGGTAGCCAACTTCGCTGCTGACAGTATACTTTTCTCCATTGGCATAGTAACCGCCATAACGAAAAGAAAAACTGTAATTGAAAAGACTTTGAGGTTTCGAAACAAAATCTGCTCCGGCAGTTTCCCACGAATGTTTTGAATTGTACGCTAATGAATCCTTGCCACTGTTGGTCGGATCAAAAGGAAAAAGTACTCTCACAAAATCGTCCATCAAAACGCCGGAAAGTGTGGCTTTGTTGCGAAAAGTAATGAGATAAGTAAAAAGATCTTCATGATCGGTTTCATTAAATTGTTTGTCGTAAAAATAGTTAGCAGTAAACTGTGGTCCATGCGTTAAGATGCTCCCTGCTTTCGGAAAGAAATTATAAGAAATCTGTGGACTTAATTTGATATAATTAATGCGCGGAACATAACCCACTTCTGCATTATAATTACCCCCTACAGATTCATAAGCACCACTGATCGTCCATCTTTTTCCTGCATATTTTAAGTTAGCCGCATGAGTAAAATTATTATTGTTTTTATCCGGCGTAAAAGATTTTAAAAGCAAGAGTTTACCCGTCCATGAATTATTGGGCGAAGCAAGGTTGTATTCAAAACCAATATTCCTGTTGAACAAAGAATATTTTGGAACGGTAGAATCTTTCGGTAAAGTATAATTTACCGATTGCTTGTTCACGAAAATGATATTAATATTCGATCGTGAAAAAACTCTTCGCTGTAAAGCTGCAACAGCAAAGTTTTGAGCAGGTAAAGCAATGTCGCTTTGCTTTCGGGTTTCCATATCCATTAACGTCATGCGCCACTTTTTATTCAGGTTACCGCTTAATCTTCCGCCATATTCTATAGGAATACCAAGACCAATGCGCCTCGAAAAAAATGGGCGGATATCTGAATAACCAAAGTTGTTGATTTGGTCGCCGTTCTCCAAAAAGAACTGTCTTCTTTCCGGAAAAAACAATTCGTAACGATCCAGGTTCGTAACCTGTTTGTCAACTTCCACCTGCGAAAAATCGGGATTAACGGTCAGATCGAGATTTAGAGAAGAAGTAACTGCTACTTTCGCATCCAATCCTACTTCATGTTTAAATTCTGCCGGAGCAATAGGAATTTGTTCTTTTGAAACACCCGTTAATAAATGCGGAATCAGAGAAATGTTTCCCTTTTGTACAGTTGGAGCATGGCCCCAAACCAATGTTCCGGTGTAAGCAAGTGCTGCCGTAGGAAATTGTCTTGGAACAGGGGCCCAACTTGATTTTTCGGTTGTTCTTAAATCGTTCCTGCTGAAATTAATTCCCCATTGGGTAACTCCTTTTTTATACCGGAGAATTTTTAAAGGAATGGCCATTTCCAGTACCCAACTATCAGCATAATGTTTTACTGCCGAAACCCACTTGTTATCCCAGTTTAAATCAACAGAACCTCCTTCATACATAAGGCCATCCCATTGGGCATTTTCAGAATTCGTCCCAAAAGCAAATCCGTCAGTCTGGTCATCAAATGGATCTATAAAAACAATAAAGTTGTCATTTTTCAGAAAGTTCCAGTCTCTTCTTAAGGATTCTACTATTTCATCTTTTCTCGGAGCATCGAAACATTTTGCCAGCAAGTACAGGTTGGTTCTGTCATAAGTCATCTCCACTTCTGTTTTTACATTGGCAAGGCTGGTATCCATAGGAAGAACCATATAAAAATTCTTTGCCACTTCTGCACGTTGCCATACCTCCTCGTTTGCAACACCGTCAATGGTTATCTTTTCAGTAGTAGGATAAATATGCAGTTGATAGGCAGCATTCTTTTTTTGTGGAAAAACCGAGGCACATAACAGGCAAGCGCAAACGAATAGTGTGAATTTCATCAGGCAATAAATTATAAATAAAAGCAGTAAGGTCATTAATTCTATACTCCAACGGTATCATATACCACCACCTTACTCCACAAATGAGAACATTCTTCAATAAATTTTAAATGAACCGTATCAGTCTGGTAAACATCCTGGTCTTCGGCGTTTTCAAACAAAAGCAGCCATGAAGCAGCGTATGTAGTATCAATCACATCGCGGTTGGTGTTTGCAGGCTGTCCGATATGAAAATCTTTGATGGTAGGGGCTTTGGAAAGTTTTTGCAATCCGGCAATAAGTTCTGAAAGGTCTTCTTTGCTTTCCGGATTTTTTAACCAGAAAAATACATGGTGTATAAAGCCATTCTTCTCAATAATCATAATTAATATAATTGTTATGGTAAATTAATGATTGTCAAACTTAATGCAATATCTTTTTGAATTCATAAAAAAATTGGAAACATTTTAACTGACGTCTCCTGATTAAATTGTTAAAGCATTATCATATCTGTATTTTAATAACCCATCTCCCATTATTCAATGATGGAATGTATTACCTTTATACTCCGGTAAAGTGAAACTTTTTAATCCATTTACCCGGCCATTTTTACCCTTAAAAAATCAACCATGGCAAACGCAGAAAAAATAAAAGACAACTACATCGATTACGTGCTTACCAATGGCGAACCACCTAAATCGGTTTACAATTTTGCAAAAAAAACAAAAATCACTGAAGCTGATTTTTATAAAATTTACGGTTCTTTTGAAGCAATTGAAAAAGCGGTTTGGGAAGATTTAACCATAGCAACCATTATTACCATAAAGGAGCAGGAAGTTTGGCCACAGTATACTTCCCGCGAAAAAATGCTTTCCTTTTTTTACAGTTATATGGAATTGCTGAAAACCAAACGAAGCTTTATTATCTACACTTTAAAAAAGCATCCAACAAAAATAACGACTCCTAATGTTTTGTCTGGCGCACGTTCTGTATTTGAAAGCTTTGCTGAAGATGTAATCAATGAAGGACTGGGCAGCGGTGAACTCGCCGACAGGAAACTTTTTAGCAAAAGATACAAAGATGCTTTGTGGGTTCAATTTGCTTTTATCATTAATTTCTGGATGGATGATGACAGCGCCGGCTTTGAAAAAACAGACGAAGCCATTGAAAAAGGAATCAATGTAACGTTTGATCTTTTTCAAAGATCGCCTATCGACAACTTGTTTGAATATGGAAAATTTTTAACCCGCAATGGAAAGCTCAAAGAAAAAATGGGATTTTAAATTCGTATGAAAACTCAGGAATCAATGCCCACCACGAAAGTGGAACGTTCTGCAAAATTTGTAAAAACAGGTTTTCAGATCGGCGGCAATTACGTAAAACACTATTCTAAAAAATTATTCAATCCTGATCTTTCGCGCGATGAATTGAATGAAGATAACGCGACCGACATCTACAATTCTTTAAGCCAGTTGAAAGGCTCTGCATTAAAAATTGCGCAGATGCTGAGCATGGATAAAAACATTTTGCCAAAAGCATATGTGAATAAATTTACACAATCGCAATACAATGCGCCACCTCTTTCCGGGCCTTTGATCATAAAGACTTTCACGAAAAGTTTTGGAAAATCTCCCGAAAAGATTTTCGACACTTTTAATCTGAATTCTATCCAGGCGGCCTCTATCGGCCAGGTTCATGAAGCTACATTGGATGGAAAAAAACTGGCGATAAAAGTGCAATATCCCGGCGTTGGCGATAGTATTTCTTCTGACCTCAAACTCGTAAAGCCATTTGCATTTCGTTTGTTGGGCATGAGTGAGAAAGAATTGAATATTTATATCAGGGAAGTAGAAGAAAGACTCTTGGAAGAAACGGATTATGAATTGGAAGTTAGACGTTCCATTAAATTTTCAAAAGCATGCGCCAATTTAAAAAACGTAGTTTTTCCAACCTACTATCCCAAACTTTCTTCAAATAAAATTATCTCGATGGATTGGATGGAAGGCTTGCATTTAAAAGAATTTTTGGCCACCAATCCTTCGCAAAAATTAAAGAATAAGATCGGGCAGGCCTTGTGGGATTTCTATAATTTTCAGCAACATGAATTAAGAGCTGTACATGCTGATCCGCATCCGGGAAACTTTTTAATCACTCCTGATGAAAAGCTTGCGGTAATTGATTTTGGCTGTATTAAAGAATTGCCTGAAGATTTTTACAATCCGTTTTTCTCGCTCATTGCTCCGGGCCTCATGGATAATAAAGCCGCTACCATTAAGGCTTTCAGGGAGCTTGAAATGATACAACCCAATGATGATAAAAAGCAAATAGAGTTTTATCACAAAGCATACAAAGAAATGATCTCGCTTTTTGCACTTCCTTATACCAGCAAAACTTTTGATTTCAGCAAGCCTGAATTTTTCGAACAATTATATGCCTGGGGTGAAAAGATCGCCAAAATGCCGGAGTTCAAACAACCGCGCGGTGTAAAACATTTTATTTATGTAAACAGAACCAATTTTGGTTTGTATACTTTATTGAATGAATTAAATGCTACTGTACGTACTGATACTTTTCAACCGCACCTTTCAAAGTGAAATCTTTATTATTTCTTTGTTTACTGCAAGTTCTTTTAGCAGAAGAACTTACTTTTATCTTTTAAAAGAAATATTAAATAACTACAGATGAAAAATCCAAAAGTACTCCTGCTGTTTTTAGTTTTCTCAATTCTAACTGTAAAGCTTTTTTCCCAACCTTTAACATCAGACCAGATAGATGCATTGGTTAAAAGAACGATGAAAACGTTTGATGTTCCCGGGATAGCCGTAGCAGTGGTAAAAGACGGAAAGATCATTCATGAAAAAGGCTACGGCGTTCGTTCATTAAATACGATGCAAAAAGTAGATGAGCACACGTTATTCGGCATCGCCTCCAACAGCAAAGCGTTTACCGTAATGGCTCTCGGGATTTTGGTGGATGAAGGAAAATTAAAATGGGATGACAGGGTTACCGATTATATTCCCGAATTTAAATTGTACAGCCCTTACGTTACAGAAAATTTTACCATCCGCGATCTGCTTACACACCGAAGTGGCCTTGGTTTGGGTGCAGGAGATTTGATGATCTGGCCCGACAGCAGCACCTTCACTTTAAAAGACATTATTCATAACCTGCGTTTTTTAAAACAAGCTTCTGATTTCCGCACCAAATATGATTACGATAATTTAATGTACATCGTTGCAGGCGAAGTGGTGGCAAGGGTTTCAGGCATGAAGTGGGAAGATTTTATTCAAAAGAAAATAATGGATCCTTTGAAAATGACAGAAAGTGCGCCGAATTATAATCTTTTAAAAGACAAAAGCAATGTGATCGATCCGCACGCCCCGGTAAACGGAAAAGTACAGGTAATTCATCGGGATTGGAAATACGTAGCTGATGCGGCAGGTGGAATTTACAGCAGCGTGCACGACATGAGCAAATGGATCATCATGCAAATGAATAACGGAAAATATGGCGATGATTTGAGTAAGCGTTTGGTTTCTGAAAAAACACATGAAGAAATGTGGACACCGCAAACGATCATTCCTGTGCATGGTGAAACCACTTATAATACACATTTTGCTTCTTATGGATTAGGTTGGTTTTTAAGTGATGAAAATGGATTTAAAGTTCCGACACATACCGGCGGACTTGCAGGAATTGTAACGCAGGTTACGCTTGTTCCTGAAATAAAATTAGGTATTATCGTTTTTACCAACCAGCAATCAGGCGCAGCTTTCACCGCTATTACCAATAGCATTAAAGACAGTTATTATGGCATAAAAAAAGTTGATCGGGTTAAGCAATACCACGATATCGTGATGCAACGTGAAGCCAGTGCAAAAAAAATAACTGATAAAATATGGAGCGACATCAATACCGAAATGCAAAAAACCAAATCGGCAACTGATTTTAACTTATATACCGGAACCTTTACGGATCCATGGTTTGGCGATGTTACAGTCTCTGAAAAAAATGGAAAATTATGGTTCGATTCCAAAAATTCTCCGAGGTTAACGGGTCAGATGTTTTATTATAAAGGCAATACTTTTATTGTAAAGTGGAACGACAGAAGTATGGATGCGGATGCTTATGTGATGTTCAACCTCGACTACGAAGGAAAGCCTGATGGAATAAAAATGAAACCTATTTCTCCTTTGACTGATTTCAGTTTTGATTTCCAGGATCTCAGTTTTAAGCGAACTGAATAAACGTCTTCAATTTCATTGATTATTTTTGACTACTAAAATCCATTTACAGTGAACAAACAAATTAACCTGGTTTTTATTTTATTGCTTTTTACAATAGCTGCGATAGCACAAAAACCTTTTTTGCCAAAACCGGTGGAACTGCCAAACGGCTGGTCACTTTCGCCGGCAGGTACAGCCATAAACCTTAGCAGTGATCTGCCGTTGAATATGGCGATTTCACCAAACAAGAAATATATTGCGATAACTGATAACGGCGATGGCAAGGAAGGAATTGATTTGATTGACCTTAAGAAAAAAAAGCTATTGTCTTTTAACCAAATACCTGCTGCTTATATCGGATTGCAATTCACGAATGATGGAAAATATTTGTATGCTTCTACCGGCGAAAAAAATATGATCCTGCAGTTTAAAGTAAAAAAGAACAGGCTGATAATAAACGATTCTATTGTTTTGGGCAAACCATGGCCCAATAAAATCGGTATTACCTGTCTTGCTTTAAATGCCGACAATTCCCTCTTATTTGCAGTTACCAGGGAAGACAACTCCATATATGTATGTGATACAAAAACCGATAAAATCATAAAGCAAATTCCTTTAAGTGCGGAAGCATACACTTGTCTTTTAAATCCTCAAAAAAATGAATTATACATTTCTTTGTGGGGCGGTGACAAAGTGGATGTTTATGATTTGCAAAAAGAAATGATCACCGATTCAATTGAAACAGAAAGCCATCCAAATGATATGGCGCTGACTAAAGATGGAAAATTTCTTTTTGTCGCCAATGCCAACAGCAACAGCGTTTCCGTGATCAATATGGATACACGAAAATCAGTAGAAACCCTTTCTGCCAGCTTATATCCAGACGCGCCTGCGGGAAGTACCACCAACAGTGTGTCGCTATCTGCAGATGATAAAACTTTATACATTGCCAATGCAGATAATAATTGTCTCGCAGTTTTTAATGTTTCTGAACCAGGCACATCACGCTCTGCAGGATTTATTCCAACAGGCTGGTATCCCACTTGTGTTCGTGTAGTTGGCAATCAACTTTTGGTGTCCAACGGAAAAGGATTTCAATCAATGGCTAATCCTTACGGACCGCAGCCGATGAATAAAAAAGAAATAATGCCTTATCAAAAAGGAATCAACATAAAAGGAAATCCTCCCACTCAATATATCGGCAGTTTGTTTAAAGGTTCTTTATCATTTATTAAAGTGCCTGAAGCAAGCGAACTTCAAAATTATTCAACAGCCGTTTATAAAAACACACCCTATAACAAAAACAAAGAAGTGTTGGCAGAAGGTGAATATGGCAATCCCATTCCGGAAACAGTTGGTGAACACTCTCCTATCAAATATGTATTTTATGTGATCAAAGAAAACAGGACCTACGACCAGGTTTTGGGTGATATGAAAGAAGGAAACGGAGACAGTTCGCTATGCCTTTTTGGAGAAAAAATAACGCCCAACGAGCATGCGCTCGCAAGTGATTTTGTTTTGCTTGATAATTTTTATGTAGATGCGGAAGTGAGTGCTGACGGTCACAACTGGAGTACTGCTGCTTATGCTACAGACTATGTAGAAAAAACATGGCCTACCAATTACAGCGGCCGCGGGGGCAATTATGATTATGAAGGAACAAGAAAAATTGCTTACCCTGCAAAAGGGTTTATCTGGGATTATTGCAAACGCGCAGGTATCAGTTACCGAAATTATGGCGAGTTTGTTCACAATGGTGAAGAGCCGATCCTGCCTGCAATTGAAGGGCATTATTGCGCAGGTTTTCCTGATTTTGATTTAAGCATACAGGATGTTTATCGTGAGAAAGTGTGGGAGCATGATTTTGATTCACTGGTTGCGATAAATGCATTACCGGCGTTCTCTACATTGCGTTTTCCTGACGATCATACGAGCGGAATGAGAAAAGGTGCTTATACGCCTTTGGCTGCAGCAGCAGATAATGACCAGGCTGTTGGCCGTTTCATCGAACATATTTCGCGTAGCCCGATCTGGAAAGAATCTGCCATTTTTATTTTGGAAGACGATGCTCAAAATGGCCCTGACCATGTAGACGCGCACCGCTCTCCTGCATTTGTTATCAGCCCATATATTAAAAGGCATTACGTGGATCACACGATGTATTCCACCTCGGGATTGTTACGCACCATGGAATTAATCCTCGGCCTGCCGCCAATGAGCCAGTATGATGCAGCTGCGATGCCTCTTTTCAGATCGTTCACCGCTACTCCTGATTTCACCCCCTATTCAGCAAAACCAGCCAATATAAACATCAATGAAAGAAATACAGCGATGAACAAACTGGCTATGGAATCTGCACAGTTAGATTTGGCAGTAGAAGATGCAGCACCGGATATTCCTTTTAATGAAATCATCTGGAAGGCCATAAAAGGAGAAAACAGTGTGATGCCCGCACCGCGCCACAGCGCTTTTATAAAGGTGGCAGAAAAACAGAAAGACGACGATTGAAAAATAATTCGCCGTCTGATTTTATAATTGCAGTCCCCCCCGCGTCAACCCGCCCGAAAGATTTATTCTGGCAGGCAATCATTCGCTCAGGAATAAAAAAGCAGGAATATTATTTTGGGGAAGGAGCCGATTATAAGGCTTTGCTTAGCAAATAATATTTTTGAATCATTAAAGAAATTTCATCAGCAGTTAAAATACCGGCAATTTTAATAGCATCAATAGACCTTGAGATAGAAGAAGAAAAAGCTTCTTTGGCAACAACCATATTGGAGGTTGAAAGCATTCCGTGCAAAATATGAAAAACTGATAAAAAAGCCAGCTTTACTTCGTAAGGGAATTTTAAATAACCATCCTGGATATTGATCACTGGTGTAACAAAGGAAGTAAAATGTTCATTCAGTTTCTGTTCATCAGACTTACCCTTTAGCATAGCTTCAATATCTTGCAGCGCATTTTCAGGGAGCGTTTTTAGTTCGTGTTTTAGTTCAGAATATAAATGAAAATTATTCCAGGCAGGCAATGCCTTTTTAGAAAGAACGAAAGCCATCTCGAGCATATCTTTTTTTGTAAGCTCCTTCCACCACGAAACTTCTGTACCTGCAATCATAAATTTATATTCTTGATTTTTACTTCGGAAGCTGCAATTCTTTTCAAAAGATATATAAAGAGGTGTAAAAGTCTTACAATAAAATTGGTATAAAATTGTAAAATTATCTTAAGGACACAAAAGCTTCAATAGAGGAGAAGTTTATGTAATATTCGGGAAAAACCGATGTTTATATCTTTGGTATTAGTTTCAGAAATTCTTCTTTTCTCCTTCTTGCCAAAGGCAATTCAGTTTTATCGCTAAGCAGCACATAATTATTTCCTTTGTGAAATCTGTCAACATAAAGCAGGTTGACAATGTGGGTTTCATGAATCCTGAAAAATTCATTGGCAGAAAGTGTTTCTTCAAAATCACCAAGCGTACGGCTGGTCAGAATTACCTCTTTATTAGTGAGGTAAAATTTTGTATAACGGCCCTGTGCTTCAAGGCGGATGATATCTTTCATTTTAATAAATCGTACACCATCGGTAGAGGTAAGTGTAAGCACTTTATCAAATGCTCTTTGCCGGCTAAGATTTTTCAACAAAATATCCATCTTTTCGCCCACGTTTTTCCGCTCTACATTTTGCTGGCATTTTTTTATCGCTTTTGCCAGTTCATCTTTATCAATTGGTTTAAGCAAATAATCCAGAGCGCTTATTTTGATCGCGTTGATGGCATATTTATTATAAGCGGTAGTAAAGATGACACAGAAATCTACTGGGCCGATCTTTTTCAGCATCTCAAAACCATTCATCCTGGGCATTTCTATATCAAGAAAAACAAGGTCAGGCGATTTTTTTTGAATGCTTTCAATTCCCTTAGAGGGTGTATTGCAGGAATCCACCACTTCAATAATATCGCTGAATTTTTTAAGCATTAATTCAAGCACTTCAGCACTTTGTGGCTCATCTTCAATAATTATCGTTTTGATCATGCTCTTATATTTTTTAGCCGGGATTTAAATAAATACTCTATTGCGGAACAAATATTTTAACCAATGTGCCGGCTGGATTTCCCTTCTCTTCAAGATCCACAATCTCAATTCCAGAAGGTATTTCAGAGTTTGTTTTTAGAGCCTCCAAGCGCCTTGCAGTCACCTCAATTCCCAGGGAGGTATGAAAATCATTTTTATTCAGGCTGATATCGGCCGCAGCTTTTCTTCCCACACCATTGTCTTTCACATTTATTTCAAGGTGATCTTCATGATCTAAGAAAGAGACAAGGATTTCGCCATCGCAGCAATCTTTATGCATAATGCCATGCAACATGGCATTTTCGATAAATGGTTGTACGATCATGGTTGGAATAAATATACTCCCTTCTTCCAAAGACGGATCTACATAAATATGATAATTTAGTTTTTTACCGAAACGTAGTTTTTCCAATTCCAGGTAAAGAGTAAGCATTTCTATTTCTTTACCGAGGCTGATATTCGCTTCTCTCGTCGTGTTTAAAATTGAACGGATCAATTTTGAAAACTTACCGAGGTAAATATCAGCATTTTCGGCATCATTCGATAATACAAATTTCTTGATAGAATTAAGTGCATTAAAAATAAAATGCGGGTTCATCTGGCTTCGAAGCGCCGCCAGTTGCATTTCGGTAAGTTGCTTTGAAATATTATCCAATTCAGCTTTTTGTTTTCTTAGCTGCTGATCTGCTTCAATTGACTTTATTTTACTGGCCATTAACGTGCCTATGGTAGTTATCATTTGAAGATGATTTTCATTAAAAAAACCAAGCTCAGAATGTTCAGAATCTATCACGCCTAACAATTCATCTTCATATTTTATCGGAACCGCGATTTCGCTGAGACCACTATAACCCTCAGCAAGGTACCGTGGATCTTTACGGGTATCGGGCACGATGAGTGCATGTCCTTTTTGGGCCACGGTTCCTACAATTCCTTCCCCGGGAGCAACGTCATAAGGAAATTGAATCAATATTTCTTTTGAATCTTTTAAACCAAAACCTGCACGCTGCACCATCTTTGTTTTGTCTTCATTCCACATATAAATAAGACAATCTTCAAAGTCCAGCTTCGCAATCAGGTTTTTGGTAACGTCCCACAGTATCTCGTCCACATCATTCTTTAATAGTAAAGAGGTTGAGAAAAAATTATTAATCTGTTCTCTTTCCAACCTCGTTTTGTAATTCTCAGACCGTAATTTTTCCAGTTCGATTTTAGTAGCTTCTATTTCCCTGATCTTATTTTCGCGCAACCTCGCCACCCTGAAAAAAACATAAAACAGCAGGCCCATTAAAAGGATCAAAAAAGACCACGTCCAAAAAGGGACAATAAGATTTAAGTTTAAAAAATATGTGTATATAAACATTACAAGTAAGTTTTTTATCAAAACACCCTGATACAACTTTGTATAAAAATACCTTATTAAAAATAAATAAAATCGTTATAGCAAACGAACAAATAAATTAAAAAATAAATTTGTTGTTAGGGTTGATAATAAAACTATAAGTAGAAGGATTCCTGATCAAATACTGATAATGCTACTTTCATATATTCGTTACCGTGACACACTATTTCACTTCCCAGTCATCTGTTCTGAATGGTGATGCAGGCAAGCCGGCTTCATTAAAAAGATTCGCTTCTGCCGTGTTACTGAAACTAAATCTCACGGCTGCAGGATGCTGCACTTGCGGACTGGAAACTACTACAGTGCTGCCTTCAATAATAGCTGTTGCCGGAAAAAATTGTTGATCTTCTCCCGCTATCATAAAATCAGTAAGCCTGTCTCCTTTCTTCATCAAACCGTTTTGGGCAAAATCAAAATGAATAACGGCTTTGCTTCCTTTTATTTCCATGGAACGGTATAATGGCCCTGAATATTGAATATTTTCTTTTCCATACGTATTGGCAAGCGCCCATCCGGCAAGCCTTTTGCCCACAGTTATTTTGTCTTTCGGATGAATATTATTCGTGTCGCCGGTGATATCTGTCACCACTACCATTCCTGTTTTTGGTACGGCACGATATGTTTTTAATTGTTGTTCTCTTACCAACGCTCCCTTATCGCCTTTACCATAATTGAATGGTGCGATCTGTACAAAATAAAAAGGAAAATCTTCATTCCATAATTCACGCCATGAATGGATCATGGCACTGAAAGTTTCTTCGTATGTATCCGGGTTGGTGGTGTTCGTTTCACCCTGGTACCAGATTGCACCCTTTATCGGGAAACTGGTAATCGGTGCTATCATTGCATTGTAGGTAACCGCCGGTCTTACCGGGCACCACGGAACGGGCGTTAGTTTCGCGGCAGAAATCGCCAGCTTTTCGCTGCGGTTAAATACTTCTATTGGTGTCCACGATTCCACCGGAGTACCTCCCCAGCAGGATTCTATCAAACCGATTGGCTCATGAAGATTTTCATTGAGTGTACGTCCGAAAAAATATCCTGCCGCGCTGAAAGTATGCATGGTTTCGGGTGAACACACTTCCCATTTACCACGCACTTCCTGCTGCGGGTAAGGCGCAGAAATGTTCCAAATATGAAAAAAACGTATTTCAGGATGACTCGCTTCAGCTACTTCCTGTTTGTAATAATTCTTGTGCCAGTCAGCACTGAATTCCATATTGGACTGCCCTGTGCAAATCCAGTTATCGCCTATCAAAACGTTGTGTATCGTAATAGTGCTGTCGCCTATAACAGTGATGGTATAAGGACCTCCGGCTTTAGGTGTTTTAAGGTCAACCGACCATACAGCATCAGACAAAGTAGAAGTTTTTAAAGTATCACCATTCCAACTGGCAATCACACTTATTTTTTGAATAGGGCCCGACCATCCATAAAAATGAATAGTGGTTTGCTGTTGCAATACCATATTATCTGAAAAAATATCAGGCAATCTTAAATACGCGTTAGCAGAAAAATAAAAAGCAGAAGCTACCAGCAATAAGTAAATTTTTTTCATCAGATGAAGATTGAATTTTTTGAATAACCGAAAGTAATAAATTGTGAGCGAAGAATAAGGAATTGTGTCAGTGATCCCCGGTTTAAATTCACAGTAAACCTACAAATAATCCAAATTCTTATCTTAGATTGATAAGTTTTTAACCTGCTCATTTTCCGCCGGATTTTTTTCTTAGCTTTAAACTTTGTTAACGTAAATGAATTGCTTTTCCTAAAAAATATGCAACTGGTTTCATGTAATTCCGAAAAAATGATTCACATTTTAAAAGCAAAATATTGTAAAAGAACCAATAAAATTTATTTCACCGATATATAAATAAGCATTTTGAATTACCTTTCTTCATTCTATAAAAACACATTCAATGGACAGGCGATCAAGCATTAAAACACTACTACTCCTTTCTGCCGGAACAGCCTTACTACCATCCTGCCTGCAGGAAGAAAAGAAAGCTTCTGTAACAGTAAAGAATTTTAAGATTAGCGGCAATGAAGAAGATATCATATCAGCAGTAAGTGATACAATTATTCCGCAAGGCAAAACTCCGGGAGCCAAAGATGTAGGCGCCTACCAATTTGCTTTGATGATGATGGACGATTGTTATTCGCCCGAAGACCAGCAAAAATTTATGAAAGGCTTAAAAGAATTTGACGATTTTTCTAAAAAGAAAATCAACCAATCCTTTGCAAAAGCGACTCCTGCAAAAAGAGAAGAAGTTTTAAAGTCTATCGAAAGCAAAAAAGATATACCTGAAAATGCAGCCTTCTTCTATAACAATATGAAGAGATTAACGCTGGAGGCATTTACTCAATCAAAATATTATTTAACACAAGTGCACGTGTACCAACTGGTACCGGGCAAATTCTACGGTTGTGTACCGGTAAAAAAAGCAAGCTAAAATATGGGAGACTCAAAACAATCACGCACTTTCGATGCCATCGTTATCGGTTCAGGAATGAGCGGCGGATGGGCTGCGAAAGAATTTTGTGAAAAAGGGCTTAAAACACTCGTGTTGGAAAGAGGAAGAAATGTAGTGCAGCCAAAAGATTTTACTACAACCAATATGATGCCGTGGGAATTTAAACACCGTGGTGAAATTCCTTACGAAATACAAAAAGAAAATCCTGTAGTAAGCCGATGCTACGCATTTCGTGAAGATGCAGAGCAGTTTTTTGTAAAAGATAAAGAGCATCCATACATACAGGATAAGCCGTTTGATTGGATACGTGGCTACCAGGTAGGTGGAAAATCGATCATGTGGGCGCGTCAAACACAGCGTTGGAGCGACTTTGATTTTGAAGGACCTGCAAGAGACGGCTACGCGGTTGATTGGCCGATCCGTTATAAAGACATCGCACCGTGGTACAGCTATGTTGAAAAATTTGCAGGAATTTCAGGCAATAAAGATGGATTGCCCAATCTGCCTGACGGAGAATTTTTACCTCCGCTTGACCTTAGCTGTGTAGAAAATTATTTTAAAGATTTTGTTGCAAAAAATTATAAAGACAGGAATGTAATTTATGGCCGTTGTGCGCACTTAACACAACCAAAGCAAATTCATTTCGAACAGGGAAGATCACAATGCCAGAACAGAAGCCTTTGCCAGCGTGGCTGTCCGTTTGGAGGTTATTTCAATGCAAACTCTACTACCATTCCATGGGCTGAAAAAACAGGAAACATGACGCTACGTCCTTTTTCCGTGGTTCATTCCATCATTTATGATGATGAAAAAGGGAAAGCAGTTGGCGTACACGTAATTGATGCCAACACCAAAGAATCAATAGAATATTATGCACCGGTAATTTTTGTGAATGCGGGCGCTTACAATAGCAACCTCATTCTCCTGAATTCAAAATCAAAACGCTTTCCGAATGGATTGGGAAATGACAATGGAATTTTAGGGAAATATGCTGCTTTCCACAATTACAGGGCAAGCATCCATGCAAAATATGATGGTTTCCAGGATACCAAATCAGAAGGCGGAAGAAGGCCGACAAGCGCTTACATGCCTCGTTTTAGAAACCTTTACAAACAGGAAACTGATTTTCTTCGTGGATATGCATTGACTTTTTATGCGGGCAGATGGTCGTACAATGATCAAAGTGGTTTTGGCGAAGATCTCAAAAACAATTTATTAAAAGAACCAACTTTAGGTCCATGGAGTGTTGGATCAGGAATGATGGGAGAAACCATTCCGAAAGAAACCAATTTCCTCAGTTTGGATACAGAAAAAAAAGATGATTGGGGCGTGCCATTGTTAAAAATCAATATTGATTATGACGACAATGACGAAAAGATGATCAAAGATTTTTTTGAGCAGATGACAGAGATGTACACCAAAGCCGGATTCACCGATATTAAAACAAACGATTCAAAACAGGCGCCGGGACTGGATATTCATCACATGGGTGGTGTAAGAATGGGCAAAGATCCAAAAACATCTTTACTCAATAAATGGCACCAGTTTCATAATTGTCCAAATGTATTTGTAACAGATGGTGCGTGTATGACTTCTACCTCTACGCAAAATCCATCACTCACTTTTATGGCCATGACAGCAAGAGCAGCAAATTATGCGGTTGAGCAATTGAAGAAAAGGGAGATTTGATTATGGTTTTATTGTCTTATTGTTATATTGTTGGGGACGCAATTATTTAATTATTGAATTATCAAATTATTGGTAACCTTAATTAAAACCCTTTTTAACAACAGAACAATATAACAATACAACAATACAATAATACAATAATACAAACAATAATCACAACTCCCCATTCAAAAACACCATATCTTCTTCACTTAAATCTATCTCTATTGCTTTTAGATTCTCTTCAAAATGTTGTAATGATGAAGTGCCTGGTATTGGCAATATCCAGGGAGAACGATGAAGCAACCACGCTAAATTTATCTGTGCTTCGGTAGCTCCATATTTCTTTGCAATAACTGAAATTCTTTCATCTTTTTTAGGCATGGATTGGAACAAAGAGAAGTAGGGAATCAATGGAATTTTGTTTTCTTCACAAATGTGCAGCACTTCCTCGCCTCCGCGGGTTTCTCCTCCGTGCGCCAACTGTACTGAAGTGCGTTGTGCGTGGCCATACATATTTTCCACTGTAGCGATATTTCCCATACCCATTGCAGTTTGTAATTCGTCCGGGCTCACATTACTCACGCCTACATGCAAAATCTTCCCTTCCTTTTGCATTTCAAACATTGCCTGCATTGATTCCTTGAAAGGCACCTCACTGCCATGTATAACCCTGAAATGAACAAGTTGTACCTGCTCTGTTTTCAATGTGTGCAAATTATTTTCAATACTGCTGCGCAAATTTTCCGGCCGGTTAAAAGGAACCCAGCTTTTATCAGGTTTTCTTGCTCCTCCCACTTTTGTGCAGATCACTAAATCCGGCGGATAGGGATACAAAGCTTCTGCGATAAGGCGGTTAGTTAGATCTTCGCCATAATAATCTGCCGTATCCAGGAAATTGATACCCGCTCTAATACATTGCTTTAATATTTGCAGCGCTTCTAAACGGTTGGCCGGCTCGCCCCAAATTCCGGGACCTGTAAGCCTCATCGTACCATAACCAAAACGTTTTACTTTCAAGGGGTTTTTGCTTTCGGCGGCAATTGTAATTTCGTCTGTAATCATATTTTATAAATTTAATTAAACTGAATCATTAACTATAAATTATTATAAAAGATGCCAACCTATGAAAGGTTGGCATCTCAAAATTCATTTAAAAAAAACAGCAAATTTCAGTTTGGCGAAAAAAGGAGTGCCAGGAGTAAAACTGATGTCGTCAACAGGAGCAGGTTCATTCTTCAATCTCGACGTTACTTCAAATTGAGCTTCTCGCCATTTTGTGTTGAAAAGATTTTGAATTTCCAATCCAACCTCGTACTTACGTTTGGTATAATTACAGGTAAGGTCTGTAACAAAATATCCCTGCGCAATTAAAGTATTGTCTTCATTTGCAGGCCTGTCTTTCATGTAACGATAACTAAGCCCCCCGTTAAAACCATCAGCAAATTTAAAATCAAGTCCGCCGGTGCCCGACAATGGCACAGCCAAAGGCAGATAATTACTTCCTTTCGGCGCATCAAGGCTTCTTGCTTTGCAGACATTTATATCAAAACTTGCAAAGAGCCATTTATTAAATTGGTAGCGGGCAGACAAATCAATACCCTGCCTTCTGGTCCTGCCTCCGGCAGAAAGAGTTCCTTCATCAGCATCGTACGTAAATTCCTGTTGCAACTGTAAATACCACAATGCTGCATTCAGATATAAGTGAGAGATTGGTTTCCAGTTGATTCCTAAATCGGCGCCATACGCGGCTGGCAATGTTTCCAGTCCCTTATTAGCAATCACCGCTTTGGCATCATTGGAGTGAAATCCCTTCCCTGTTTTTAAATAAAATTGTACCCTATCATTGAGCGTATATTCAAAATTCAATTTCGGGCTGGCTATCACTTTCGATCTTGATGGTTGCTGCGGGTTTAATTTGTCTGCATAATCAAAATATAAATAATCAAGACGTGCTCCAAAATTGATCAGCCATTTGCCAACACTATAATTTTCGTCGAGGAAACCATTAATGGTCGATTCTTTTATATTACCCAAATTAATATAATCCAAAACGGTGTTTTCATTTTTTGTGTGAGACAATTCGCTGTTATCAATATAATTAAACTGCATTCCGATACCTGCATCAGATACAAGGGTTGCATTATCATTAAAGTAATTTCTTCGTGTAAGCTTACCGTTATACCCGAACAGATTTCTTGATTCCCTTTGCCTCAACTGATCTCCGTTAATACTATCATCTGCAAATGAGGTAGCGTCATAATGCAGGTTAAAAAAATATTTGGAATAATAAATCTGGTTTTCAAGTGTAGTACGGTCTGAAAAACGGGTAGTTAGTTTTGCAATCATATTCGATCGGCTGGTATAACCACCTTGCGCAGTGTCAATATATCCAAAGCGATCTATTATTCCTTCTTTCACGGCTCTCTCGGGCACTTCCCCGGATGAGCGCCAACCACTGCTATACGTTGAAAGAGTAATATCCAGCCTGCTTTTATTACTAATATTTACGTTATATTTTCCAAATACATTAAAGCGGTTAAAATGTTGTGCAAAATCAAAGGGCCCATCTGTATAGGCATCTTCTGCTGCTATGTAAGCATTCTCGCCTCGTTGCTTTGCTTTATCACTGAGCAGATTGACCATAGCCATTATTCGCCCGGTATTAAACTGACCGCCTTCAACCTTTACCATACTTTTATTTAAAACATCAGCGGTGGTAAAGCTTACAAAACCGGCTGTTTCAAAATCACCATAAGGTGCATAATAAGGGCCTTTGCCAAATTGATATTTGGTTACCAGTTCAGGGATAAGAAAATGAAGGTCGGCAAACCCCTGGCCATGTGCCTGTGATACGAGGTTAAGGGGCATATCATCTACTGATACATTTACATCTGTACCATGATCGGCATCAAATCCCCTGAAAAAAATATGCTCGGCTACTCCGCCGCCCTGGTGTTGCCCTAAAAACAAGCCGGGTACCAATCTC
This sequence comes from Bacteroidota bacterium, assembly GCA_028876495.1. Lineage (GTDB taxonomy): Bacteria > Bacteroidota > Bacteroidia > Chitinophagales > Chitinophagaceae > Ginsengibacter. The sequence goes on along the minus strand of JAGWRO010000062.1, from coordinate 11,453 downwards.
ATCAGATCCTGAGAAGAATTTACAGGACGCATGTTAAGGTCGATCTCACTTAAATTATGAAATGAAACCAGGTTAGATTGTGGTGTAATAACCACTTCTTTTAAATTAACCGGTCCATTTTTCAAAAAAATTACATTAGGATAAGTTTTCCATAATTCAATATTTTTAGTTTGGTATCCAATCATTGAAATACTGGCAAAGCAGGTATCTGCGGGAATATTAATTTCAAAGTTCCCTTCTGCATCTGTTATAACCGCCTTATTGTATTTAACCACGTTTACGACAGCAGATTCTATAGGTTGTTCTGTTTTTTCATCAAGTATTTTTCCGGTTAGTATTTTTTGAGAAAAGCTATACGTTGAAATAAGTACAATACACAAAACCATAAAAGTTTTATACATAGAAATAAAAATGTTTGATTAAAAATTCACCAACACCTGAAAGTATGTGCAGGCAATTACAGACCATGATTTTAAAAAATAAAATCACGATGATACAGGGGGAATTACAATAATCCTCCTGTTACAGTATTAATATTTCTATGAAAATTGAGGTGGCTCAAAAATAGATTTTACAAACTCCTGTGAGTCGCTAAATCTGTATAGTGAAGCATGAAGAATCATATCTTTTGCGAATGAAAAATTGATCCTCATAGGCTCGCTTAGAAATAAATCCTGTTGAAGGTTTTTCTGAACAGCATTTTTGCTTGCAGGCTGTTGCTGGTCTTCATCAGCAGCTAATTTTTTCTTAAGATAACATTTGCCTTTACAAGTGCTTTCAGGATTGTTCCTGTTGATACAAAGGTCTTTTGCAATGTAGCTTCTGTTAATTTCAAAATTAAATTCAATAACTAATTTGCTAAACGTTTGAATACCCAAAGTAATAATTAACCATATCGCAACTGCCTGTTTCAAAATAGATCGCAAAATTACTTCAATCAACAGGATTTGACAAATACGAAGTGTACTCCAGGTTAAAATAAGAATCCTTCTTATTGATTGGTTTACTCTATTCCTACTGAATTTATTGAACAAAATCAGCTATCAGCGGCCAAACTGCCTTAAATGATGATCGTTGTGTTTATAAGCCAACTGACCTAATTGTTCAATTGTCATTTTGCCAAAAAAGGGATGGATAGATTGTGTATTAGCAGTTTCATATTCTTTGATCAAAGCAATCCATTTTTGTTTTTGTGCTTCCAGGTCATCTATATTTTCAACGACCCTTAGAAACGGATCAGTTGGTGAACTTTTTCTTATGGGACGATCATCGCTTAGCAATTTATTCAAAGCCATTTTTCCAAAAATGCGTCCTAAAAAAACTCTTTTTAATTTCACTTTTCCCAGGTACAATTCTTCGCACAAGGTGCAATGCTTTACCATCTGCCCGACCGTCATCTTGCCCCATTGGTGCTCACAGCCTGCGTCCAGTGAGTTGATTCTTTTGATAATTTCTTCCCTGGTTTCTGAATGTAAAATGGATCTCATTCGCTAAAATAATAAAATAAAAAAACCTGATTTTTGTTTGTTCACTGCCCGCGTTATTCACACTTTCATTTTTTGAATATTGTGAGCACTGTCTTTCAAATCAGGCAAATCCATTTCAACAAAAATATTTTGAACACCACCGGTTTTTGCAGCCGCAAAAAATTCTCTCCAGTCAATAATTCCATCACCAATGGGAACTTCTTTTTTATCCGCTGTCCAGTCGGAGAGATGAGAAGAAATAAATCTTCCCGGATATTTTTTGAAGTAATCAGCGGCTTTATATCCAAGGTTGATCACTTCTGTCTGGAATTGCATCTTTACCAGCTCCGGATCAAAACGGTTCATCATTGCATCATAGATCAATTGGCCATCGAGCGTTGCAAATTCAAATTCATGATTGTGAAATCCGGTATGCATTCCGGCTTGTTTTATTTTTTCTGCCGCTTTGTTGAGTTTATCTGCAGATGCCTTGTAATCGCTTAAAGTAGCCGTTTTCGGTAGCCAAAAAGTAGAACAGATCATTTGAGTAAGCCCCATCTCTTTGGCAAATTCAATACTCTCATCAATCTTATCATCTGCTAATTCGCCAAAACCGAAATGACAACTGATACAACCAAAACCTGCATCAGCAATCGTTTTCCGCAGATCACTTGTTTTCATTTTTGCCAGCGGACCGAAACCAATGTCGGCATAGCCTTTTGGTGAGCACATTTCAATTTGACTGTAGCCATATCCCTTCATCATTTGTAAAGTTCCGGTGAGATCTTTCCCCAACTCATCTTTTACAGACCAGGATTGAAAGCCTATGGGCATTTCTACTTTTGAGGCGTAAGCAAAAAGTTCTTTTGGCAATTGAGCCAACACAAATGCAGAACCTAGCCCCAATGCGCTTTTACCAATAAACTGACGACGATTTATTTTTTTCATAAATATTCTTTTTTGAAAAGGTTAAATTGAATCGGGGTCCCAACCAGGACGATAGTCACGTGATAAATATTTATTGAATTCAGGAACGTTGGTGATTTTCAAATTTGCTGCGTCATATTCCAGCATTTTATCCGACCGCAAGGCAACCGCATACAAATTGATCGCATCGGCCAAATGTTCCACTTCTGAAAAATTGCCGGGATATTGTTTGCCGGTCTTGCACGCGTCAGCAAATCTTCCGAGCCAGCCGAGGGTGTGCTCTTCCTCGTTTTCTTGCGGCGTTGGGTTAGGCGCAGATTCCATTTTACCACCGGCAAGCAGTTGCGGATTCTGCACATTAAAGCCTGCGAGGATTTTGCCGCTGTCGCCAACGAACATCATTCCTTCTTCCGGCAATTGTTTGTTTTGCGCCACCAATTCTTCGGGAATTTCAGGCCTCATTCCACCGTCATACCAAAAAAGTTCTACCGGCGGACGGTCGCCGTTGGCAGGGTAACTGAACTGAACGGTACTTGCAAAAGGAAAGGCAAAATCGTTATTGATCCTGTAAGGTATCGGACCATGAAAATCGCAAACATGGCTTCGGTGCGGTTGTACGGTTGTTGGTGAAGTCAGGTTGAGTGCATTGAAGACGGTCCACAAACTATAATGACCCATATCCGCCATCGAACCTCCACCGAAATCGTACCAGCCGCGAAAAACCATATTCGTGTAATCAGGACTGTAATCCCTTGTAGCTTCAGGGCCAAGCCACAAATCCCAGTTAAACCCGTCAGGTATCGGAGGCGTATCTGTAGGAATATGAGAATACTGCGGCCAAACAGGACGATTCGTCCAGTTATGAATTTCCTTGAGTTTGCCTATTGCTCCTGAATTGATCCAGTTCATAACCGGCGTCATGTCACCGTTGGCATCCCACGGCATCAGGTGCGTGATTAATTTACTGTTATTGCGTGCCATGCCGATCACTTTTTTTGATTCGACAATGCGGTTTGAAACCGGCTTATGCATCAATACATGTTTACCTCTTTTCATCGCAGCGATAGCCAACACACCGTGGAGGTGATCAGGCGTCATAATTTTTACTGCATCCACATCTTTTAATTCATCCAGCATTTGGCGCGCATCTTCATAAGCCGTACAACCTTTATATTTCATATCTGGATGAAGGTTTGCATAATAGGCATCAACAATAGATTTTCCATTATCTCTTCCGCCCGGAATCGTATTGTCGCCTCCGGGATTCCAGTTGGGATCCTTAATAGTTTTACGGATGGCGTCTTTCAAATAATTCATCCCCCAGTCTCGGTAACCGATTGCGTTTTTGTTAGGATCGCAAACAGCCACAATTCTTATCTGGGGCACTTGCAGCAAATCCAACATTTCGCGCGTACCTTCTGTACCGACGCCAATGTGAGCGAGCGTAATTTGATCACTGGGTGCCACAAAATTTTTGCCACCAAGCACATGCCTTGGAAGGATAGTGAACCCTGCTGCCGTTGCAGCAGTTAATTGAACAAATTTGCGCCGGCTTAATGTTGAACCTTTTGCAGAAGAATCTTTCAGATTTTCGTTTTCAATATCGTTTGTAGAAAGATATTGAGGATCGTCTTTTTTCATATCAAAGCATTTATGGTGAGTGAGTGGTGACTACTTTTGAAGGAAGTGAAAACGCTTTGATAAATGTAAGATATTTTCAGGGTAAGAAATCACCAAATCACTTTTTCAAAAGATATTTTTCCAACAAACTCTTCCCCAGCATCACTGCCTCTCTTCCTTTAGACTCAATCCCGTACCAACCATGATAACCTTCGCGCCGACAAAGTGCGATCAACTTTGCAGTCTGTTCTTCGGTGGGTTGGTTTCGGTAAGACATGCCTTTTGCAAAGGGTATGGTTTTTTCGAGATACCTATAATTGTCAAATTCGGCGGAAGGTTCCCGCCAGTCTGGATAAGCGCCAAATAACGGATGGTTCACTTCGTTCATCAAAGCCACCATCCATTCGGGGTCGTTGGAATAGCCGCCGTGATTTTCTATCAGCACTTCTACGCCGGAATCCTGTGCATAATCAAGTAGTTGATGATAGGTTTCAGAAGAAAGTTTTAAAGCTTCTTCGCCGGAACTTATTTCTATTCCACGGCAATTGGTACGAATAGCATGGCATCCTAAATAATGCGCAATGTCAATCCATTTCCGGTGATTGATCACAAACTGTTTTCTTTCTTTGGCGGTAGCGGCACATCCGTCGCCTTCTTCGTCTACCATTATCAAAATCAGCTCTGTTCCATAATCAGCAGCATTTTGTTTTAATTGATTCAGGTAAGTCATCGTGGGCACTTCAAAGAGCGTGTTGACAAATTCAATTCCATTGATATCAAGATCTTCTCTTGTAATTTTTGGAAGATCAAGGGCTTTCCATTTACCTTGTCTAAATTCTTCTACCAGCGCCCAGGCTGCGAGAGATATGTCGTCTTTTTGCATAAGTTCTTATTTTAAACAAGCTATTTATTTTTTCAATTTCTCTGAAGATAAACTATAACCTATTCATATATCTTTTGTTGATTTTATAATGATAATACCGCTTGTCAAAATCAGTCCTTTCTCTCTCAATCAATTCATCTACGGTCGACGCAAATACGGTGAATTTTTGATTAATACTTTGAAGACTATCTGATCTGACTTTATTTTGTATATAGGATTCTTTGCTTTTTACTCCTAACAAAATATTTAATTCGTCTATAGTTGTGAATCTATTATTCTTTGAATTTTTAAGAATTAATTCAAATACAAATCTTTCCTGTTCCGTAAGAATACCTGGGAATGATGAGTTAATCCCAAAATTGATATCCTTATTCTTAATTCCATTATTGCCATTTTTCTTTACCAGTTGACTATTCAGCTTTTTTATCTTATTTCTTTGATTATAATAGATCAAAATTAAAAATGCTATAAGCAGAAAAATAATCGACCAGTAAATTAATGATGCAACACTAAATCTATCAGGTTTGGGAACTTCATAAAAAAGTTTGGCATTGGTTAATTTAAAGTCCTTAAAAGAAAAGCGGGCATGCTCTACAGAATCATTCACCGGATTGTAAAAATAAAGACTACTGTCCCTGCTTATTAAAAAATATTGTGGCTTTGATTGACTTTGAAATTTTTCAGCAGCTTCATTATTGAAACTATAAACCTTTTCGTTCTTAAAATCAAGCAGTCCAAAACCATTTTGAGTCGCAACCAATAAACCCTTAGAGGTACTCATATTAAGTATATTGGGATTTCCGGGAAGACTGTAGTTTATAAGACCGTTGACTAATTTCCGAGGATTAGCCCAAAATTTAAAAGTTTTTAAATTAAGGCATTGTACACTTAAAGTATCATTTGTTTCCTTATCGTCACTTTTGATATAGGTATTCGGTGTTGGCTTATAAATTAAGTACAAAAGATGATCTTTAAAATCATTGTAAACAATGCCATTCAGGAATATAGAAAAAGGAACATCTTTATTTAGGTCTGTAACAAACCACTCTTTCGCTTTATTGTCAAAAAAACGCAAAGCACCATTGTACTCCCAAAACCCCCACCCCCCGAAACTATAAAATCGGTTGGTGGCTGTAAAGTTATATGCTCCAAAATTATATCCCTCGTAGCAGGTATTGTCTATTCTTACCGGTCTTAATGTACTGTCAATTTTAAACAATTTCCCAGAGCCGTCCACCTGTACATATAATATCCCTGATTTTACGATGTAATGATGAAATGCCTGACCACAGTTAAGTTCCTTTGGTAACTGAATTATTTTATTTTCCGGTTTAAGCCCTTTAATGAGAGTGTAGTTCGTGTCTGATTCTAAAAATTGCAGCAATCTCTTTTGAGCAATGGTATGAAACGGGATTACTAAAAATAAGACACAGGAAAATATATTTCGCATTCTCAAATGTAAGAAGAAGTTTCAGGTTTTAGGCTTATCTGTTTTTTATATTTAATACTTATTACATATGCTATTTGCAGGTTAGTAGGTGTTTAGCAACGATTTTTTTGGGTCAATAAAATATCATTGAAAATGATATTAATTATCAAATAGAAAAATAAAATCTTTCTTAATTGCAGTACTAAAAGTATTGAAAGTTTTAAATAATCAAAATGAAAAAAATTAACCTACTGAAAATTTTACTCGGTGTTTCCGCGATTGCAATTACTCTATCTCAAATTTCTTGTAAAAAGCAACCTGATAACCAAAATTCAAATGCCGCCCCTCCTTCCTTGTCTAATGGCCTGGTTGCCTGGTATCCGTTTACAGGAAATGCAAACGACAGTAGTGGAAATGAAAATAACGGAACAGTAAATGGAGCAACGTTGATAAGTGGTAAATCAGGATTTCCAAATACAGCGTATAGCTTTAATGGGACATCCAATTCTATTAATATCCCTAATCCGTTTATGAATGGGAGCAGAGTAGATAGTTTTAGTTTTTATTGCAGATTTAAAATAAATGCCAGTGGAAATTATGGTATTTGGGGCAAGACTCTTTTTTGGGGTGAGATTAATTTGTTTATAATGAATGATAATAGTATTAACCTCAATTGGGCTAATTCAAATGGCGGAAATACATATTCTGAAGTTAGGTCTGCTGCAAATTCTATTTCTATTAATAACTGGAATGATGTTGTAGTAAACTACAGTAATCCAGTTCTATCTGTTTACATTAATGGAGTATTAGCAAATTCAACAATGTCTTTTGTAATGCAGGGAGGAAATTTAATCACAAATTCACATGTTGACTCAGAATGCAATTTTGCCGAAGATGCAGGATCTAACAGATTTGGAGTAGAAACTATAGGAGGAGTGCTTACTAATTACCTGAATGGTTCTATCGATGATTTTAGATTGTATAATCGTTGTTTGACGCAATCAGAAATCTCATATTTGGCAGCTCATTAATCTGGTTAGTTTTTTATTTTAATCTCTACAAAAAGAGAGATAATGGTTACTTAAATTAATTTAAAAAACAGAAATACTTAATGTAAAATGACATGAAAAAATATATTTTTATCAGTTTATTAACCCTAATATTAGGTTGCACTAAAAATGCCATAAATCCTTCAGGAGCTGGAGCAAGCAGCACCTACCATGATTCAACTTTATTATTTGCATTAAATGTAATACCAAATGGATTTAATGATAGTAGTATCTATAAAAACACAACTGTAATTACTGCTATGGATACTATTGTGACTGATGGCGGCAGAAATTGTATTGAATTTGGTGGAGATGCCAAAAACGGAATACTTCAATATTTGACAAATAATTTGCCAATAGGTAAAATCAGTAATAATTTGAGTATCTTCTTAGATGTAAAAAATGGTAAGACTGGCAGCGGAAGTGAATATAGTGATTCAACTAGTTATTTTACAGATATAGGTATTGGACCCATTGGTGTTAATCCATTGGCTATCAATTTTATCCTTCATCTTGAAAACTATAATGGTATTCCTTCATCATTATTTATGGAATGGAAAACTCCATCTGATAATTGTGATATATCTAGTGCATATACGGGTCAAATAAATGATATACCTAATCCAATTTCAACCGCAAATTATGCAAAACTTGTAATCACCATTAGTCAGGATATTATAAGTTTTTATGTCAATGGGGCACTTAGATTTCAAAGCGCAAATCAATACCCAATTTCACTAACGAATTGTTTTAGTCCAAGTTCTTATATCGGAGTTTATAGAGGAACTATAATTAGAGATTTCAAAATTTGGAATCGTGCATTAACTCAATCAGAGATTTCTAATTTGTAAATTGCAATATAGTAAATGAAAGAATTACGTAAGAACCGGACATCAAAATTCATAAGAAAATGAATTACTCGAGAATTAAAGGCAAATATCACGAGATGTTTCATTATTAAGTTTTAATAAATAGAATTCCATGAATTTTTATATATACTATAATTGGCAAGCGAAAAAGAATATAGGTACAATACATAAAGAAAACTGCGGCCACTGTAACTATGGTAGGGGAAAGAGAGTCAATGCAAATGTTGGTCAAAATGGGGTTTGGATAGGACCTTTTGCTACAAGGCGATTAGCCGAAGAATTTTGCACGAGGATTGGTATTATTTTTAGACTTTGCTGCAGATGTAATCCATAAATCGAATTAAATAATCTGAATTATAAATTGAAAATTCTAATTTCTATTTCGGCTTTAGTAATTTTTATGTTGGGTTGCAGCAAAAATGGAACTCTAACCTTAAATAACAACAATTTAATAAATATCGATTCCTCAATAACAACTCCAACTGGATTACGAGGTAATACGGGATACCGATTAGATACCCTAATTTGGAATAACAATTTAGGTAGCAATTTAATTGGATATAAAATATATAGAGATACAATTGCCTCGCCTTCGAAGTTAATAGCTACAATTCCCAAAGGGACAAATATGTACATTGATACAGGCCTAGGAATTTATAAGAAATATTACTATGCGGTATCTGCATATAATGCATATAAAGAAAGTCCTAAATCGCCAGTTTTGTCGCTAATCACAGATACCATTAAGTTAGGTCAAACAGGAGGATTACATTATGTAAATTTCGATTTTCCAACAAATACTTTTACTAATTTAACCCATACAATAACAATTAAAAATTTACCTACAAACTGGGATGGTACTTTAAATAATGATGGTATTTATTTACAACTGTATAATGCATATATAAATGATACCATTCAATTCTATTATGGTTTTCAAACAGAATTGAATGGTAAAAAGGGGTTTATATTTTCAAGATGGAGTACCCGCGATTTAAGCAATACCCAAATAGCACCAGGTGGATGGAATGAAAGCGGCGGTTATGAAGGAAATTTTGTCGGTGTAAGAAAATGGTATGATTGGGGTAGAGGAACTTATACCATTGCGCTGAATTTGGATAGTACGGATTTGGTTGGGGATTGGTATTCGGTATGGGTTACTAATAACCAAAATAACATAAGAGATTATATGGGTTCATTGAGATTTGAAAAGAGTTCCTTGGGTACCGGCATAAAAAGCGGATTTGGTCTTTGGACTGAATTGTATGGAAAAAATGGGCAACCAAATACTCCATTGCCTAACTGGAATATTTCAATTGATAAAGTTACAGCCGATGGCAATTTGCCTTCACATTGCTGGTCTCAATATTCTGAAGATGTATATGGCTCAGTTAGAATGCCAACAAACATATCAAGCAAAAACAAAATCGTCTACCTGGATATGGGTTATGACGCTTTAAGATTAAATCCGAAGTCTGAGTTATGGTAATCAATCCAGAAAATAAAATCCTCCTTCTTTCTTCGTTTACTACCAACCGTTACTCCGGCAATGCAAAAGCTACATAAGCATCTCCGGAAGGTTTTCCTAATTTTCCGCCGCCGCAGGCAATTACTAAAAATTCTTTTCCGTTAACTTCATAAACGCTTGGTGTTGCAAACCCGGATGCAGGTAAATCCGCTTGCCACAAAAGTTTTCCTGTTCTTTTATTGAAGGCACGAATTTTTGCGTCGCTTGTCGCCGCTAAAAATATAATTCCGCCGGCAGTTACTACCGGGCCGCCATACATTTCTGTTCCGCTATGAATGCCTTTCGCTTTCAGGTCAGGATAATCACCTACGGTATCTTTCCATAACATTTCGCTGGTATTCAAATTGATAGCGCTCAACGTTCCCCATGGCGGCTTTATAGCAGGATAGCCTTCTTTGGTTAAGAATTTATTGTAACCGGTAGATGTGTAAGGAAGATTTCTCCAATTATCTTCGGCTCTTACAGGAGGAACAAATTTTTGCTCTTGCTCTTTTTTGTTCTCCAAAACAAATGAAGCCAAGGCATGAATTTCTGAAGGCGACAACTGTTTAAAAGCAGGCATCATCCGGCGGCCTGACGAAAGAAGTGCCGCAAATTGTTGTTCATTGTATTTTTTATCTACGCTGATCAACGTCGGATAATTTCCACTTCCCTGTCTTTCGGTTCCGTGGCATGCCATACAGGTTGAATGATATAAACGCTCGCCTGCCTGCAAATTATTTTCTGCTGTTTTCGGTTTTTCTTTTACATCCACCATGGTAAGTATCCAAGGCATCTGGCTCGCATTTACATAAAGGATGGAGGTTGTTGGATCGTAAGCAGGCCCGCCCCACTCTCCTCCTCCGTCAAAGCCCGGAAAGATTATTGTTCCTTCTTTTGAAGGAGGATTAAAAATATTTCCTGCTTTATAACCGGCAAGCCTGTTTTTAATATCCTGGTAAGAAGAATCGGTAACCAAATTATTTAAATCTGCTTCTGTTATTGGGGCTTGCCTTGCAAATGGTTTGGGGAAAGTGGGTATGGGTTGCGTGGGCGACAATTTTTCACCCACCAATTCACTTTGCGTAGGTACAGAAATTTCTTTTACAGGATAAACAGGTTCACCCGTTTTCCTGTCGAGCAAAAAAATAAAACCGCTCTTGGTGATCTGCGCTACCGCATCTATATTTTTGCCGTCCTTTTTTATATTCACCAAAACGGGCGCCGTCGGCAAGTCACGATCCCACACATCATGATGCACCGTTTGAAAATCCCAAATTCTTTTTCCTGTTTTTGCATCCAGTGCCAGCACACAATTGGCAAACAAATCATTGCCCAACCTTTTGCCGCCATAAAAATCATAAGAGGCGGAGCCGATAGGGGCAAATAAAATTCCATTCTTTTCATCCAAACTAAAACCCGACCACGCATTGGCGCCGCCGATATGTTTCCAGGCATCTTTATTATCCCAACTGTCATAACCATATTCGCCCGGTTCAGGAATGGTATGAAATATCCAGCGCAACTTTCCGGTATGCACATCGTAAGCCCTGATATAACCGGGAGCCGCATCCGCTTCTTCTGAAACTCGCGCTCCGATAATGATCATGTCTTTATAAATTATTCCCGGAGAAGTCGCTGCTATATAATAATTAGAAAAGTCTCTTCCGAGATCGTTATGCAAATCAATTTTACCATCGGTT
>JAGWRO010000061.1 GCA_028876495.1 Bacteroidota bacterium | reverse complement strand
TGCCGCCAGCTTCTTTCAGATTCCACCTCACGATGGACACCCTTGCTCTTGGCTAATGCTTCCGACTGTAACGGCGCATTCGGGACTTCCACCCTATAGTTGATATACATGCCTAACATACAAAGGAAAACCCAGCCGAAGCCGGGTTCCATGAATTCAATTTATTAAGTATCGCTTAAAATACCATCCTATCCGGATTCAAGGATATTTTGTAAGAAGGCTATTGCTGTGGTGCAAATTCCATTAATGCTTTAGTAGGATGTTGCCTTGCTTCGCATTTTATATCAAACATCATGGTGTACCCTTTGGCTGCTGTATAAGCAGGCCAGTTAGGTAACCCATTGGCATTAGGATTTCCTGTTTTCGCAAAATTTATCCAGGCCTGGCTCATTTTTGCAGCAAGGGCGTACGCCTCTTTGCCACCGCCGGTCATTTCCCGGCAACGCTGAATGTTATCAAATTCAAAAGCAATATCCATACAATGCATCGCTTTGTACATACCATCATTTACCGGGGATTGCCATGCAAATAAATAAACATAAACCGGTGCAGCACCCGGCACAGCGGCTTTCATATTTGCCTGGTGTATTACCCCGGGGCGCATCACAAAATCAATATCAGTATAATCTGAAGGCTTCACAGTATTGGGATAAGCAGCTTTTACTGCCGCCATATAATCGTCTGTTTTGTTACCGTATCTTTTTTCAAGTATGGCTTTTGCCTGCTCCATAGTAATTCCTCTTGTTGTTGGGTTAAAGGGAGTAAACTCATTTTTAGTAGACCCTACCATTAGCGGAACATTTTTACCAATGGCATCCGCTTCGGCCGTGTTGGGCTGATAAGGCAAAAAACTACCATCTAAAACTGGGCCCCATCCAAGGCCAAAGCCTGGTATAGGTTTACCGGCCTCTTTTAATTCCTTTTGTACTTCCCTTAATGCTTTTTTACCTGCTTCATTCAATACATCGTACGGTATTTTTTGCAACGAATCAGCTTGTGATGGTTCAAGGTGAAGTTCATTTAATAAAGCAGCAGTTATTTTTTTAGACACTGATGCTTCCATAAATTCATTTACATAGCTGCCGCTTTCTACAATCGCTTTATTGAAAAGGCCTTTTGCAGAAGGAGCATCCAACATGCAGGTTACTTTTCCACCGCCACCCGATTGGCCGAATATGGTAACATTGTTGGGATCACCTCCAAAGGCAGCAATATTTTGTTTCACCCATTTTAGTGCAGCCACAATATCGAGCAGACCGGCATTTGCAGAATATTTATATTTTTCGCCGTAAGCACTCATATCCAAAAAACCCAGCACATTCAAACGGTGGTTTATACTTACCACCACTACATCTCCTTTTTTTGCCAGGTTCGCACCATCATAACTTGGCAATTCGATAGAAGAGCCGGCGGTAAAACCACCCCCATGAAGCCAAACCATTACCGGCCTTTTTTTGCCATCATTTATTTTTTGTGTCCATACGTTAAGGCTCTGGCAATCTTCATTGGAATAACCCAGATCATGTTGAAAAGCAAATTCGAATTCATCATTAGTGGTTGTGGTTGGATCTGTAGGACAAACAGGACCGTAAGTTGTAGAACTGCGGACACCAGTCCAGGGTTTTGGCTTTTCAGGTACCATAAATCTTTCTGAGTGAGCATAAGGAATACCCTTATAGATAAAAATGCCATGATCAGTATACCCCCTTACCTTGCCGCTTTCAGTTTGCACCACTGCAAAATTTTTACCGGCTACAATTGTTGGAGCCCCAACCTGGGAAAACGTATTAACAGGGCAAGAAGCGAGCACAATAAGTATTGCAACGAAAAAGTGTTTTTTCATAAGCTGTTTATTTTTTTAATTTGTGAGGATATTTTTTGTATTAATGAAGATATTATATTCAGCTTTTATAAAATCGTTTATTTTAACAAGGCACCTGTTAATTACATGAACGGTAAATCTGAAGGCATTCAATTATTTCACTTTAAAGATTGCATAAGGCGCAATGAGGTATTTTTATAAACCTCGAAAGCCATATCCTGCCTATCATCCTGATTAAGTTAATTATTGTCTTGCCCAGGGGCAAGGCTTTCCCAATCATGAGTTCTTACAGTAAACAAAGAAATAAGGAAGATTTACATTTCGGTATCGGTATTGAAGGGAAGTAGCGGTGCCATTCTGACCCTGTTATAATGATAATAATTTATCATTATACCAGGAATGCATAAACGAAAACTAAAAATCAGATCCAATTACAAGCCAAATCTCTCTGCTACCAACTTGATCTGAATCATAAAATTCAGGCTATTTATTTATCCTGCGAGTGAAACTCCAATTAATTTCCCTATTCCAAACGTAATGGCTGCTGCTATAAGGCCAAACAATACCTGCCTGAATCCGGAGTACCAAATACTTTTTCCTGTAAATAATGTGATGACGGATCCGATTAAAAATAATCCCATGGCACTGGCCGCAACACTTATCAAAATTGCAGTAATGCCGGTAGTAAACATAAAAGGAATCACGGGTATTACAGCGCCTATACCAAATAATATGAATGAATAAATGGCGGCTTCCATTGCAGAACCCTTTAATTCTTCCGGATTAATTCCCAATTCTTCCTTTACCAATACTTCGTGTGCTTCTGTTTTGTTGTTCATGATACCTGCTGCCATTTCATGAGCCTGGTCTTCAGGTATTCCTTTTGCCATATATATCAGGGCCAATTCTTTTTCTTCCCCTTCAGGATTGGTCTCTAATTCATCCATTTCCAGTTGCATTTGATTTTCATACAATTCCTGTGAACTTTTAACCGATATCCATTCACCCAATGCCATCGATAAAGCGCCGGCTAATAAACCAGCAACACCCGCCAACAATACAGCACTGCCACCTTCTGTTGCGCCTGCAATACCCATTACCAGGCTAAAATTTGAAACCAACCCATCATTACCGCCTAAAACGGCTGCCCGTAATGCATTGCCACCAACAGAACGATGCCTGCTTTCAAATTTAGCCACATTGCCTCCCGTAACTTTAGCTTCTCTTTCCAGCAGGGAGCGCAAAATGGTTACATGATTGGTTTCTGCGCCGGTAACCGGGAGTTTGTTTTTATTTTTTGCATTAATAACGGCAATGGATATACTTTTTTCTGTGTCCATTAAAACGCCTAAAACATAATCGTATCCAAATATTTTACCAATCCTGTTAAGTACTTTGGCTCTGAAGGAAGGCGGTGGCAATAAAGACTCTTGTTGAATTTTTTGCTTCTGCAAAAAAGCTTCTGCATGGCTTTTTTCTATTTCGCTCATCTGGCGAAATACATTAGCAATGGTCTCATCTGTTTCGTTATCTGCCAGCTTTTCGTATAAATAACAGGCATCCACTTCGGTTTGAATATTCTTGTTCATTGTTTTGGATAATTATGATTATAAAGTTAGTCATTTGTAATGCCGGATACAATAATACTTACTACAAAGAAAACCTCTGAGCACCGCATTAAGCTCAGCACAGAGGTAAACCAAACTGGTGTTTTTTATAGGGAAACTATTTTTATAAATCTATCAGATTTTGTCATTGAAATTCCACAACGTGCCAGTGTTATTTATTTTATTGTTTTAAATAATTGATAGGGAAAAGCTATACCTGCAACCATTCAGGGTTTCTTTGTACTCGCTTAAGATCAGCTTAAGATTTTGCAGGAAATTGTAAATGAAAGGTAGTGTTGCTGCTGTGGCTTTGCACGCTAATATTAATTTGTTGCAGATCGCATAATTGCTTTACAATAGCCAACCCCAATCCATTCCCCGGTATCCGGGTACTTCGCGTATCATCAGTGCGGTAAAAACGGTTGAATAAAAGAGGTATTTGTTCTCTGCTTATTCCCGGCCCTTCATTGGTGATAGAGAATATTTTGGCACCTTCGTCCCAATCGCAGGATATTTTTCCATTTATTGCACCATATTTTATTGCATTGCTGAAAAGGTTATCCATGATAATAACCATTAAAAAATGATCGGCGTATACAGCACTATTCCCGGGAAAAGAAATTTTTAGACACACCTCTCTTTCAGCCATTTGCTTTTCCCATTTTTTTGCTGTTTCACTAACAAGTAGATGGAGAGAAATTATTTCCTTTTTTATTGATCCGGATTCCATCCTCGCCAATTGTAATAATTGTTCCAGGAGATAATTAAGCCTGTCTGTTTGCCCGATGGCTTCCTTAATTTTTTCTTCGTATTGTTCAGGCTCCTTTTTTTTTCGCAGTAAAATTTCCAGGGTTCCTCTTATAGCAGATAGCGGTGTTCTTATTTCGTGTGATGCATCGGCAGTAAATTGTTTTTGCTGTTGAATACTGTTTTCTATTCGCTGAAGCAACTCATTAATAGTGGTTGCCAGTTGATATAATTCATCATGATTTACGGGTAGGGGTAACCGTGTGTTTATATTGGAATCTGTTATGCCGGAAGCTGCTCTTATAAGCTGGTTTACAGGTGCAATGGCTTTTGAGGCAGACATATAAATAACAATATACATCACCAATAAAACCACCGGGAATATAATACAAAGCGTAAAGAGCAAATTACTTAAAACATAATAGGATTCCTGTTGTGAAACACCAACAGTTAAATAGCCGATAATTTTTCCTTCATCATTCTTTACAGGAAATTGTCCAATTCTTAATCTTTGATCCCCTATGCGGGTGTTGTAGAAATTTTCTGTCTTATTGTTGGGATTGTATAAAAAATGATTCGCCTGCAGGTTGGCCGATTTAAAAACCAGCTTATCTTCATTGTCAACTATTTGAATAAAGTTGGGATTTACTTCCACTTTTCTATGTTCCGTCTCTTCCAATTCCGGCATTTTTTTGATGATAATGCTGTTATTTTTCCGATCGAGCGAATTTAAAATCTCCGTCTTCTCCTTTAATATATCATTATCGAGATGGCGGAAAGAACTGAACCGGGCCACGGCATAAATAACTATAAATACAATAGCCGTTGTTATTGCAACAGCCAGGGTATTAAAAAGTGCAATACGTTTTTTAAAACTTAGTTTCATGAATGGTCATTTACCCGGTACCTACTCCCGTATCGTTTGAATGAATGATTCTTTTCCCGGGGTGTCCGGCTTTTTGCAAAGCGAATTTATAAAAACATCAATTACCAAAGTATCTTTATCAAAATAGCTGGTTCATCCTCGGCTAATAAAATTCTCATCGCGTTAAATTAGCACAAAAGACGAATATAATTTGTTTATTTTTCTTCAGTGCCTGCGCCTGCATTTAAAAAATCGGGTAATGCCAATTGTACCCCGGCTCCGTGGTTGTAAACCAGTTAACCACCTAAATGCCCGGTTCGGCAATACTACCAATAACTGCCGCAAAAAGGATAATACCTACAATTTTTACCCAGCTTTGTTTGTATTGAAAAATGAAAATCGTCTCATATACGATGGCTATTATAATCGTAAGCCACAAAGTGATAGTGGCAGCCTGATCACGCAACTCCATCACTTTTTCCAGGGGTCCTTCTTAAAGAAAATATCCTTAGTTGCAAGCTAAGGATAGTACTATTTTACAATTTAAATGTTCTGCGGTTAGCCGGGAAACATTCACGAAAAGCTGAACATTATTCTATCGAAACCGGTACGCTTAAATTCTCCCATTCAAGAGCAAAGCCTTTATCCCCTACTACAAATTTCATTCGTTCATTAAACTCAGTTGATTTCACTGGTTTAACAGTAACACGCAATACGTCGTTAGCAGGTTCTTCGCTTGTACTCTCATCATTTTTTACTCCCCACTGCCCGGTTTTTGAATTAAAGATGATTACCCATTCTTTTTCTCCGGGTATCGCATATAAGCTGTATTTTCCGGCTGGCAAGTCTTTACCCTCTACCTTGATGTCCTTATTTGTTTCAAATAGAGTAGCCTCATTCGCTCCTGCACGCCATACCTGGCCATAAGGAACCAGTCCTCCCCAAATCTTTCTTCCTTTAACTGCGGGACTACTGTAATCAATGGTAATGGTTGCGCCCATTACTTGCCCGGTAGCAGTAGCCGGCGGACTTGCCCGTTTTGATTTATCTTCAGCTTGGGCCGAAACCAGAGAAGTCAGGAACACTCCGAACAAGGCTAACACAAGCCCTTTTGATATCATTATTTTTTTCATTCTTTTAGTTTTAATCTTTAAATAATTTTTTTGAAAGACTAAATGTAATCATTTCGGGACATGCATAACAAAAAATAATTATTTGCTCCTTTGTCCATAGAAACCGTGAGCTGAATTTGAAATTTAACTTGTGGTAACCTTCAACTCATTAAATTTTTCCAACCCTCCTATTTCCATCCCGGCATTTGATCGAGCGTAATCACATTGCCGGCATGGTATAAACTGTCCAGCTTTACGTTGCTGTTGCCGGCAAAGGTCAGTTCTGACCAGCTCATGAAAAAAGTCCATTTAGGCTGCGCCAATAATTGGGCTGCGGTAGGAAGCACTTCGCATTCGCCAATAGCAATGGGCTTACCTTTAGCCATGCTGACCATTGTATTGTATTTTTTGGAGGTGTAACCGCTGCCGTCATAAAAGTCCAGCGCAGCGATGTCCCAATACCCGGCTCCAGGGTTGTAGGCGTTTACATCGCCGGGCAGTGTGCTGAAATCCTGGAGATCCCATATCCAGACAAGGTTGGTAAGCCCTTTGGTTTTGGTCATATAATCATGCATTTGCTGATACAACATCCTGGTTCCTTCCGGTCCCGGCCTGCCACCCCACCAGAACTTTGCCTGGTTCATTTCATGTAGAGGCCTCCACAGTACTTCTACGTGTTGATCTTTTAGTTGCTGAAGATAGACGCAAACCTCATCCATCATAGCCTTCCATTTCCGGTTGACAGGAGTGCCTTCCGTAAGTAATTGCGTCCATTGGTCATTGGTCATTTGGCTCAGCACTCCTTGACCATCAAACCCACAAGGCTGGTTCAGAGCCGGATTGCATGCATGCCACATGATATTAACCAGGGCACCATGCTTCCATTGGTGTATTGCCTCATTGATCATCGCCTGGCGGTTATCGATATTGTCTTGTTCGAACAGAAAATCTCCACTCCACAAACCCGGATACTTTCCTGTGGAGGAATGAATAGAGTCGGTCCAGGTAGCAGGAGCAGCATTAGGCTCACGATTATGAATTCCGGCAACTGTTTTTAGTCCGGAAATGCTATCCAGAAACCGAAGTGTCTTAAAGGCTGCCTGCGGTGCCTGCGGGTTAAGCCTTTCTTTTTTAAAGGAGCTGAAGAGCCACAGGATTGCCAGCAACGCAAAGATGCTTTTGTTTATAGGAATACTCATCTGTAAATGGAAGTGTGAAGCAGTAGCCTCACTTGTTTAATTTTGGGTTGAAGATAATTGTTTTTGTAGTTCTCTAAGAAAAAAATCACTGGAGAAATGCCTTTAGTTTCAAGCTTACGTAAAGCTTTGATGTCCGCGTCAATAAACGGTTTCGGGATAAATTACATCTCCGGTAAAAATGTATTTACAGTAAACAAAGAAACAATTAAGATTTTTATTTACAGTAAAATTCTTGAGAAAGAGCGCTATGTCATCCTGAGCTTGTCGAAGGATGTCGAAGGATGTCGAGGTGATTATTTTTTCATTTTCACATTTTTGATAACAATACTTCTTTCAACAACAGAATTTGTCTTGGAGGTCATCCCCGGTATCGTCGTTTGGCTAACAACCATCTCATGCAAGGTTGCTTTTTGAATCCAGCCGGAAGAAAGGTCTTTGTAAATATCTCCCCAATAATGAGAGCTTCCTTTGGTGGTTATTTCCATATTCGCCATGGGCTTCATCAACATATAAAAAGAACTTTCGCCCGAATCATATCCAAGCAGGGCAGAGGCTTTTTGATTAACCAGCCCAAGCCCTTTAAAGGTCAACGTAATTTCTCCGTTCTTAAAATAAGAACCTTCAGCAATCTGGCTTCCGAGGTTTACCGGCGGTTGGGAAAAGGAAGCACTGTGTATCACTTTATCGCCAATGTGATGTAAATTCTGGGCACCTTTACCTGCCTCCGTTCTATCAGCAAACACACTCATTGAATGAAAATCGATAAAAGCATTATAAACAGCGTAGGTATTGGCAACCGGAAGCCTTTTCCCGTTTTCATCAGTTATATTTTCAAATTTACTATGGTCAATTCCGAATACCTGCCCCTGAGAATCTTTTGCACTGTCAGTTAATTTAAAATGATACTTCCAGTTAGTGAGAGCCGGTATCAACACTTCTGCAGAATCATGCAGTTTTACAGAAAATTTCAAACAGGTATATTCATCTCCCACGGAAGGATCAGCAGAAGGAATACAACGAAGGGATAAATGATAAACATCCCATCCCAGCGGAGTTCCATCCGGCGCATGTTGTTGCAATTTGGATACCATATCAAAATACTGTACATCTTTGGAATGCGGAGGAACTAAATTAAATTCCTGTTTTAATACTTTAACTGCATTTGACAATTGCTGCGCCGGCAGGTAAGATAACGGCGAAAGTAACAGCAACCCAATCACCAGTGTTTTATAAATATTTCTGAACATTTTAAAATGGCTTTTTAATTTGACTATGAAATTACAATGATTGCTTCAATTAACCTCATTGCGGAAACCGTGTAAAAAGTTTACCATTTAATGAAATACAATGATCGACGCGGTAATGTTTAGAGTAGTGTTTACAGTAAATGAATAAACAAGGAGATTTTTTATTTTCAACAGATTGCCCCGGCATAAATTACAAAAAGCTTTCTCATAAAAATGGGAAAGCTTTTTGTATGTACAAAATTGATATTACTTATAGGCGATAGCGGCACTTGTTGGGCCGGCAAGAGGAAGCCATTCGGTTTTTGTAAAACCAACCTGGTGTGCCCATTCATCAAAATCATTAAAAGTGAAATCAAACCCGCCTTTTGTTTCTATCAGCATGTTAAGCGACATCATCAACCCGAAAGCATTTTTACTTCTTTCATTATCAATTATGCTTTCGATACACACAAAAGCACCGCCTTCAGGCAAAGCATCATAGGCCTGTTTCATCAGGTACAATTTATCTTTTTCGTCCCAGTCGTGAAGAATGTTCCCCATTACAATTACGTCTGAATGCGGCAATGCCTCTTTAAAGAAATCGCCTGATTTTGCTTTTATCCTGCCTGAAAGATGATGCTTACTGATAAATTCTTCAGCAAGAGGCTGCACTGGTGGCAGGTCTAAAGTAGTGCAGTGCATGTGAGGTTGATTCAAAGCCACCTGTGTAGATAAAGCGCCTATAGAGCCCCCGGCATCAGTCAATGTTTTGTAATTGGAAAAATCAAACTGCTTGGCGAAACTCATAAAAGCGCCCATCTGTACCCCTGTCATTGCATTCAGAAATCCACGAAGTTTATCAGGATTCTTGTATAATTCATCAAAGGGATTTTCTATAGCAGTGGCTGCATATTTTATTTCATTCTGAGGTTCGCCTGTGGTTAATGCTTCTTCAAGATCGCCCCAATACTTATAAAGACGATCGTTTCCCATTTCAAGAATGCCGCCTATATAAGGAGGTTTATTCTTATCAAGAAAGAAATCGGTTTCAGGGGTGTTGCAGTATTCTGCTGTTTCACCTAAACCTTCTTTTTGCAGGAACCCAAGCGCCACAAGTGTATCGAGAAAATCATATAATGACCGGGCATGCAAACCTATTTTGTTTTTGATCTCTTCACCCGTGAGTTTACTGCTTGCAAGAATCGTGAACAGTTCAAATTTAATAGCTGCCAGTAAAGTTTTCGAAGCCCAGAAACCCATGCCGATCTGCATGATGTGTTCGGGTGTAAGATGAGGAGCCGTTTGCTTCCCGTTGGTTTTTGGTTGTAACGTAGTTGTTTCCATTTTTAAAATATTTTTAAGTGGTTACAAACCTACCATAAGCCTTACCTTAAAACCATTGACGTTGGTTAAGATTTTTTTTCTTTCTTGCAAAGCCGTTTTCTTAACCGGCTGAGTGATTCTGGTTCAATACCAAGATAGGAAGCGATATAATGCAGGGGAACCCGCTGGAACAGTTGCGGGTATTTTTGTATGAGAGACAAATATTTTTCTTCAGGGGTTTTGGATTGAAACGAGGTTAAACGTTTCAATGTTGCATAATGCGAGCTTTCTGCTTTCCTTTTATGAAAAGCATGATACTTGGGCATCACTTCACAAAGGGTAAGGTGATTCTCCTCGCTGATGCAAAGCACTTCGCTGTCTTCCAGTGCCTGCACAAAATAAATAGTGGGTTGATGTGTGTTGAAACTTTCCAGGTCGCCAATCATCCATTCTTCAAAAGCGAAATTGATAATGATTTCTTTTCCGTGATCATCAATGGTATAACGCTTGAAACATCCTTTGTTGATGTAACCTTTTGTACGGCAAATATCACCTGCTCTGAGAAAAAATTCTTTTCTTCTCACCGTTCTCTTTTCAAAGTAACTCAAGGCCTCTATGATTTCCTCATCGGTAAAATTGCCGGAAGTTCTGAGTTTATTAATAATTTCCGGATGTATTCCTTCAAATTGATTCATCGGTTTTATTTCTCCTCTTTCTTATTTCTCTTCTTACGAACAAAATTACCCATATTTCAATCAACTTGTAAGAACGGTTTTTTAAAGAAGCCGTGTTATCCCGAGGCTGTAAAAAAGAAATGTAGCGCTCTCACACTGAACTTGTCGAAGGAGGACCATCTTTTACTTAAGTTTAATGGTTCCCATTGACAAATACTTTCTACAGAAAAAAAACACGTAGATACAAAAATCAAAAAAGATAAACGATAATCATTTCAGTTTCCCATCTTCCAACTCTATGATACGATGGGTGCGTTTTGCAAAATCAAGATCGTGGGTAACTATCAACAGGGTTTGATTGAATTCTTCTGCAAGCTTTTTAAAAATGTCGAAAACAATTTCTGCGTTTTTCATATCCAGGTTACCCGTTGGCTCATCTCCCATTATAATATGTGGATCATTGATCATAGCCCGCGCGATGGCTACCCGTTGCTTTTCCCCTCCGGAAATTAGATTGGCCTTTTTGGTGGCCAGGTGTTCAATTCCCAACATTTTTAATTTCTCTATTGCCTTGTGCTCCACTTCAAGGGCCGATAGCCGGTTTAATTTTAAGCCGGGTAACATTACATTTTTTAATACGGTAAACTCGTTCAGCAAATAATGAAACTGAAATACAAAACCAATCTTTTCATTCCTGGTCCTGGCCAGTTGGGCTTCTTTTTTCCCGCGCATAGTTTCATCATCAATCAACAGATCACCCTCGTAATCAGTATCCAAAGTGGAAAGGATATATAATAAAGTAGACTTTCCACAACCTGATTTCCCGGTAACGGAAACGAAGTCTCCTTTGTTCACACGAAAACTGATATCGGTTAACACTTTGAATTTAACCGGATCGTAAAAATATTTAGAAATACTTTTTGCCTCGAGGATACAATTTGCCATAATTATTTACCCCGGATGATGATCACCGGATCTACTTTACTTGCTTTGCGGGCCGGAAACCAGCCTGCGAAATAGGTTGTTATCAATGAAAATATTGCGCCTATCAAATAATAAATTAGGCTGTAATTAACCGGGTAAGTTTTTACGGTGGGCAATGCCGAAGTAGTAAACGGAACCTGGTCGATGATTAAAGAAAGCAGGTATCCAAAAACCAATCCGGCGATTCCACCTATAAAACCAATGCCCATGGCTATGATTAAAAAAATCCATTTTACATCCCTGCCGGAAAATCCGGTGGCCTTCAGGATGGCAATTGAATCCATTTTTTCATAGATCATCATATTTAAAATATTGAAAATCCCAAAGCCTGCCACAATGAGCAGGGTTATTCCTACGGCATAAGAAATCAAGGTTCTTATAAAGGAACCCGTTTCATACTGTGCATTGGCCGTTTGAATATCCTCGGCATCGCACTGGAATAACCTGCTGTACTCCTTTGCCATTGCCGGCGCCTTGCTCATATCTTTTAGTTTCACCTGGATATCCGTTATATAATTCCCCGGCTTACCCATTATTTTCTGCACGGTTTTAACAGATGCAAAACTCTGTACCTTATCATAATCGGCTATACCGGATTGGTAATAACCCACTACTTTTAGCGGAAACCTTTCGCCTTCTGCAGTGGTGAGTTGTACCACATCGCCCAGGTTGGCCAGTAATTTTTCAGCGAGACCTTTACCCAAAATAATACTGTTGGAGGTTCTGTTGATATCTATGGCTGCACCGGACGTTACATAATCTTTAAAATGAAACAACCGGATCTCCTCTTCCACATCAATTCCGTTTATGACGCCCGTGATATCTGTGGTGCCGGCATTAAAAAATACCTGCGAGGTAATCTTGGGAGCATATCCCAAAACTCTTTCATCTTTGTCAAGTGTTGCTAATATGGCCGAACTATTATATAGTTCCTGGCGGTTGGTACTTGCCTTTACAGAACGAATAAAATTATAGGAAGACTTAAAATCTTTAGATTGATTAACCGGCTGATGGTCGTTGGGTTTAATTTCATTGTATAAACGAATATGGGGAGTTCGGTTCAATACCAACCCATCGAGCAGATCATTAAGCCCGTTCATAAAACCCAATAAAGCAATAAACATTGTGATACTGAAGGTTACACCAATAGCCGCCACCAGCGTTTGTTTCCATCGCGCCAGCAAAAGAGAACGGGCAATATCTGTAATTAATTTCAGGTTCATTCTTCCGGTTTGCGGATGACATCTTTAGTCGTTAATCCTTTTATGATCTCTACTTTCTGGTAATCTTTTAACCCGGTGACTACCTTTCGTTTTTCATTATTTTCCATCAATACATAATCACCATCCAGCAAATAATTACGTGGAATGATGAGGGCTTTGTCTTTTGATTTTATTACTATGTTCGCTTCGCAGGTTAAGTTGGGAAATAAAGCCGGTGGCTGTTTTACAAATTCCGCTTCAACGGTAAACGACTTCGACCGCTCGTTCATAAATGGATCAATTTTCGTAACTGTTCCTTCAAAAACTTCGCCCTTATAACTATCCATATTAATCAAGACCTGTTGACCTTTCTTTATCCGCGCAATATCATATTCATCTACCTGAAGTTCCAGCATAAAATCAGTGGCACTGCCAATAACGGCTACGGGGCTTTGCACATTCACCATTTCTCCGTTACTTACAAGCAGGTTATATACTTTACCGTCAGTTTCACTTTTTACCGTAAAGTCAGACGCTATGCTTTTGGTAATGCTCACATTTTTCTGAGCCTGTTTATCCTGGAAGCTGATCTGCTTTTGCAGGTCGGCATATTTCAATTTAGCTGCTTCATATGCATTTAATGAATTCCTCCATGCCAGTTCCTGCCTGTCCAACTCGTTACGGGTGCCTATATTCTGTTTCCATAAATTGCGTTGCCGTTCCAGCAACGATGAATCATTTTGCATCTTGATTTTAGCCAACTGAATGGCATTTTGCACGTCCTTCAGTTTTTCAATATTACTTGAACTTGCTGCATAATTTGCCGCCAACATTGCATCCTATGTACCTAAAGTCCGGTGAGAGAGTTAATATGGTAGTTCCTTTTTCTAATTTCTTTTGAAAGAGAAAGATTCAAAAGGATTTTTAAACCTTTCCCCTTCGCAAGATTTTTTTTTCCTTATCCCAAATTTAAT
>JAGWRO010000060.1 GCA_028876495.1 Bacteroidota bacterium | reverse complement strand
TTGACAGCTTTTGGACAGACAAAACCGCCGACAGAAAAGAATCTACGTATCGTATTTAAAAATGCGTTCAAACAAGCTAAAAATGCAGGCTTAAAATGGTCTCGCTGGACTGCATGTAATTTGGATAGTTCTTTTTACAAAAGAGATACAATCAAATTGGTTAGTGATGAAAACTATTTTTTCAATAATAACTGTTCCAAAACAGCTGAGTTGACATTTTCTTCCAGCAGAAATTTTACTTTACAAAATGTTCAAGGACACGAGGACGTGTTTTCTATAACAGTTGGCACAGGTTCGAATCATTATAAATTGTCATTTACAAAAAGTGATCACTTTCCACTTATAATTTTTACAAATGATAGTTCTAAAGACAAAATGAAATTTAAAGTAATCAGCATGGACAGTTTAGCACTTCCTTACAAGCGTAACTTGACAATATTAAAACTTGTTAGGTCAAAATAATCTATCCACTAAAAAACCTGCAGGCAACAAGGGGTTTGGCGATAGGCTGGCAGACCGAACAGCAATCGGCTGCAGTTCGCTGTCAGCGGCAGTTCCAGCAGACGAATAAAAATCAGCATTTTTTATTTTATCTTCAGCTGTAGTATTTCAATCGGCGCGACGTTCGGGCAGACGGAGCATTGAATACCAGCCCATCGCCAAGCCCTGGACGTTGGCTGCTATTTGGTTTGACAAAATCTAAAAAATGAAATATATTAATTTAGTTTTTATTGCTTTACTGTTCTGCATTTCAACCAATGCACAATCTGGTTTGCCACTGACAATTGAGAGTTCTAAAATGGATTCCTACTTGCAAGACCGCCAACCTGCAACATTATCTATTCAGATTAATAATGCACCTGACAGTGTTAAAAAAGTTGATGTAAAATGCACCTTTATAACATTTGGAGCTAACTTCCAAATAACAAAATATTATGCAACTAATTCCGAAGGCTTTGTAAAAATTACTTTAGACCAGAACCTACCTTACCAACAAATATGGTTAAGTGTAGGGGACTATTTATATGCAGGAGTATATGTAAATACAGGGTTGAAAGTAACAATTGATGTAAGTAAAATTAAATATAAAGATGGTGTTCCCTTTATTGGTGACGGGATTGGCTATTCTGGTATTGATGGCGAATTAAATACCGTAATGAATAAGCACACGTTATTTAGACAAGGTAAGGAGAGTAAACTTACAAACAACCTTAATGAATTATGTCGGTCACGAAAAAATTATACTTCGGATTTATTTTTTAAGAAATCGGATTCCATTTGGCAGGCTTTAACTGAACTCAATAATGAATTTATTCAACAATATCCAGAATATAGTTGGGCAATCAACAATGAAGCTGCTTCCGAGTTTTACGGGATGTTATGTACATCTTATTGGGGAGATACAATGCCTCAAAATTTGCTCATAAAAATTAATAATCACCAACCTTACTTCACAAGTAATGATGGCGTTCTATTTTACAACTATCTAAACACCTATTTAAATGTAAGAGTGCCGAGTATTGAAAACAATTTAAACAAAATTGACAGCATTTATCCAAGCCCGAAAGCAGATGTTTTGAAAACCTTTCTACTTGCTAAGGGTAAAAATTCTTTTGCGTTAACATATCCTGAAATACTGAATAGTATGAAAACTGGATGGTGCAAGAGATTAGTATCAAATGAACTCAACGAGACAACTATCAAACAAAAACAAATTGACAGTTTGCTTGCTTCTGCTAAGAAATTAGATAATAAAGGAAATTTTATTGGAACACCTTTAGCACAATTACCATTCAATGCGAGATTATATAAACTGGATAGTATCAAAGATGTCAACGATTTTATTGTTAATCTTAAATCCAAATTCAAGGACAAAGCTTTAATTATTGACTTTTGGGCAACTTGGTGCGTGCCTTGCCTACATGAAATGCCATTCAGCAAAAAACTTCATGAAACTAACAAGGACTTACCTGTTGATTACGTTTACATCTGTACAAACACTGCATCAAGTATTAAAGTTTGGGAAAACAAGATTGCAGAATTACAATTGCCAGGCACACATATATTTATGGATGAAAAGATTGTTGAAGAATTAAAAAGTAGTTTTAATAATGCAGGCTCAGGCTTTCCAACTTATGTAGTTATAGGTGCTAATGGTAACCTGCGACCAAAAGCCATTCAATGGATGGAATCATTGGACAGAGATAAATTAAAAAGTGCTATTGGACTTTAATTAATAAACAGCAGCCAACAGGTGCATCCTATGTACCTAAAGTCCGGTGAGAGAGTTAATATGGTAGTTCCTTTTTCTAATTTCTTTTGAAAGAGAAAGATTCAAAAGGATTTTTAAACCTTTCCCCTTCGCAAGATTTTTTTTTCCTTATCCCAAATTTAAT
>JAGWRO010000059.1 GCA_028876495.1 Bacteroidota bacterium | reverse complement strand
TTCAAACATCAATACCGCAGTAATAAATCCTTCCTGGTGTCCCATCTTTGTGAGCTGGTTTAAGTTGTTTGCCATCCCTATTAATTGCCTGACAAATTGCCTTTCCTCTTCAGATAATCTTGAAATTATTTTTCCCTGCAAAGCCATCTGCCGGATATAAACGGTGATTTTTAATCCGGACCTGGAAGCGTGTTGTTTGACAATAAAATATTCTGTTTTTGAAAACCGGATGCTCCTTATAATTTCCTTCTTGACAGCCTTTTTGGGCCTTCCATTCTTTTGCTTTATTTTGATTGCTTCCCTTATCATATCCTCTGTAATATTCTTTTGCGACCAACGGGAGAAAAAGCAAGCCGGGTTTTTGTAACACAAAAACACCGCTTGCTAAGAAAAATATTTAAAGATGTCTTCCCCTTTTTTGTCCGACATGTATTTTCTTTTCCAATTTTCCGAAGTTCATCATCCAGTCGTTGAGGTCTTTGTATCCCTTATATAACTTGCTTTCATCGTTGAACTTCATTGATCTTTTTAAAGCCACGTTGGTGCATTTCCTTCCCGCGTTATCATGATCTAAAAAGAGGTGAATAATTGTATGTTTTTCCATTAAAAGAAGACTTCTTTCAAAAAACGAAAGAGAGTTCAGGATTAGAAAATTCATATGTCGGTTAGGCAGACCCGTTAGATCCTCCCGCTGATTTTTATTCATTGTTTTATAACTCATGAAATCAAAAAATCCTTCAAATACCGAAATATTTTTTGCTTTGTTATCGAAGTAAGTAACATACTTGGGAGAGCTGCTGCCTTTAAAATATTCATTGCGTAACTCATATCCTCCGGCATTATTTTTAAACCCGATTGCTTTGTAAATTTTTTCTTTATCTGCATTGGTAAAATGGACTTCATGACAGTAACGATCAGCAATGCTTTTATCGATCCTTCTTTGCCATAAATAGCGGCAAAGCACCAGGTCCTGGATGGGTTGCTTTGCGGCTATTATCTTGATAGCAGTTTCTCTTGCATCCTTATTATCAGCTAAAGAGTTTTCCTGCAAGTGGAACTGCGGTCTGACCAGCTTATTTTTAAAATCATTTTGCGGGTGAAAAAAGGAAAGTTTTTGCAATGCTTCACTTACATCACAGCGATAAAATTCCATTGCAAAATCAATTAGTTTTCCCCCTTTACCAGGGCCATGATCATACCATACATTTTTATTTCTATTGATCTTAAATGAAGGTTCTTTTTCACTCCTGAAAGGAGATAAGTACCAGTAATCTGATCCTCTTATTTTCTGAGGCTGATACCCGAGGGAATTAAGGTAATCCACCAGGTCAATTTGATTGGCTTGCTCACAGTTCATCACACACACTTTTAAGATTATTTTTGTCTAGGCTTGCATTCTTCCTGCGATCAGATCATCTATGTCTGCACGATTAAAATACCTACGTGACTTGATTTTAAAACTTTTCAACTTCTTTTGTTTCAGCCATTCATAAAGTGTTGGCTTGGAAATCTGGAAGATGGCGCATACATCTGATGCTTTTAATAAAGCTTTCTCAGGTAAATGAGAATTTGGTGGAGAGATTTTTTGCTGGCTTAATTTTTCAGCAATTACATTTTCAATGATCATTTTGATTTGTTTCCAGAACTCAGATTGAGTTATTGGAAACAGCATGGGTGTTTCATTCATACTTCTTCATTTTCTTGTTCACAATTGAAATTCCAATAACGAAATTAGTGAGCTTAATTATTAAAAACAAGACATGGGTAAATATTAAACAGGTGTTGGTAAGGTCTTATTAACAAATGAAAATGATCATGCCGGATTCAAATATTATGTGATGTAAAATAAAGTTAAGTTCAATAAACTTTTGTTCGGTTAATTTAATCCTCGCAAAAAATATTCCGTGAAAAATTTAACAGTTGAAAAATAACCTAGACGGTTTTGAGAATAAGAATCTCTATTTATGCTGTTAATTGAAAGTTAGTGGATTTGTGAATGTCCATACCAACGAAAATAGTGTGGCCTTCGAAATTTATTTAGGGTTGATAATCTTGACGAATTGTTATCCAGACTTTTAAAGAACGGTGCTGAACTTGTTGGAGAAGTGGTTCAGTATGAAGACATTTATCCCCTGTGCTACATCCGTGGGATAGAAGGGCTCCTTTATAGGTTTTGCTGAACAGCTCGGCAATGAAACAGGGACGACACTTTAGAAAAATCCTGACAGAGGAACTTTGCTCAATAAGTATTGACGGGCAAAAATAGAGTGAATTGGTTGTTTAATGCCCGACCGAGGCTATAAATGCAATACTCGCAGACTAGCACAGTTTTACCCTAAATTTATGAAAACATAACGTTTGAAATATCGCCGAAAAGCGTTTGTACTGGGCGCATCTTTGAACTGAAAATAAAAAAGATGATCTGTTAAGATCATCTTTTTTATCGAATAAGTTTTGGTATAAAAAACGCAGTTTACATCATTTCAACAATAAATTATTCAAA
Source organism: Bacteroidota bacterium (assembly GCA_028876495.1). Lineage (GTDB taxonomy): Bacteria > Bacteroidota > Bacteroidia > Chitinophagales > Chitinophagaceae > Ginsengibacter. The sequence goes on along the minus strand of JAGWRO010000059.1, from coordinate 36,300 downwards.
ATCCTCCTGCTCTGAATCGTGTAAATTGGAAATAAAACTATCATAAATAGATACGTTAGAACTATCAGAAATAACAATCGTTCCTGATGAATCTTTTGTTGCTGCATCTAAAGATGCACTGGAGATTCCCTGGGTTAGGGTTGCTAAATTTAAAGCAGTTACAGCATTATAATGTTGCCCATCTGCAACAGTTATGGCTGGTATTTCCGCGTTAAACTCATAGCTTTTGTTAAGTGTAAAAGTTACGGGTGTGGTATTATACGTACCGTGTAATTCCAGAGCAGCATCTGTTGCAGTGGGTGCAAGATCAATTTCAAATTGTGCTGTATCATATACTCCCGTTGGAATATTTATATTTCCTAAAGATGCAAGTGGAGAAAAAAGGTCTATTTTTTGTGGTGTTTCGGAATGAAATTCTACATGGCTATTTGATCCTTCAGCTTCAAATTTGATTTCTTCTGCTGAAGCATAACCGCTTGTCCAGGTAATAGTTCCTCCCGCTACACGTGCTGCTGAGGTTAGTGTATTTCCTGAGGAGTAAGCCAAAGCAGTACTACGGTTTGTAGTTTTTAACTGATAGGAAACTCCGTTTGAGTTTGAGTTGTTGGCTTTTTTACAGCCAAAAATTAAGGTCACTGCAGCGATTGCAGTCATTGAGATAAGTTTTGTTTTCATAAAGGTTGTTTTTTTTAGTTTTTGTGAATGAATATTTGATTTAATACTAAAACAGTAAAAGTGATCAAACCCCTATTCGGTTAATTTTTTTTTGTAGTTAGTATTAACAAAAACATTTTTAATGGTGATAAGTTTTAATTAATGGTTAGCTGTGTAATAAAAAAGTTGAAAAGGGGAATGTGTAATTAATCTTTAATAAAGAACATACCTTAAAATTGGTTTTCTCTTTTAAACACAAACACTGGAGTTGTATTTTTTAGTTTTACTACCTCCAGTCCATAATTTCGGGCAGGATACAATAAAAGTTCCAGGTAAAATAAATAAGAGCTGATTAGTTTCGTTTTCATAAAATTGGTTTTAATTTTTGTGATTGAATTATTTAATCATAAAACTGATAAAATCAATAAACCCCTATTATCTTTCAAAAAAAATTTGAAAAATAATAGGGAACAAAACATTTTACTTGCCGGAAAAAATTTTAAAATCTGAAAAGTTGGTAATTAGTTATGGCATGTTTTCTCATTCTGCTAAAAAATAACAGATATGTGAAAATATTTTTTAAATGGTTTAGTTATAACTCGTCATAATAGTACACCCATTCATTTTTATAACTTCCTCCGAAAACTCCATAGCCACCATTGATATTACCTGATGGAGAAAGAAGATTGGATGGTGGTAGAATTCCAAATTCCGTCCGATATTTTTCATATTGTGATAAATAATCAAATAGTTCTTTACTAACTGATTTAATACGTACCAATATTCTTCCTTTATCTTCCGGCACTTGCGCTTCGAAATAAGATTTATCTATTGCAAATGAAGTTGTATAACTGTTACCATTGAATAGGGAATCAGTTAAAAATATTCTATGGAATGAACTATCCAGGCTTGTAAAATCTTCATTATTGGTTTGCACATCACTTGTATATAGATTAAGCCTCTGATATTTATTGGTTAGAACAGTGTCCTTAAAAAGAGAGATGTCCTGCTGACTGCTGGCTTGGTCATATACATTTTGGCCTTCAGTTGTATTGTAATCGTATTTGACCCCCTGCCAGAAAAAATAAGTACGTAAATAAACCAGTTGTTTTACAGCTTCAAATATGTAATAATCTTTTTCATTGCCAATATCTTGAATTGTAAAATTAAATTCAAGGACCTCTTTGCCATTACGTTCGCCGTCAACTGCATCTACGTTCCGTACTGAGAAAGATTGGGGAATATGTGTGGAAGCATTTGCTGTTTCAAGACCTGCCTGGCTTACTTGTAAAGAATAAGACTGGTTGGGTTTAAAAAGAACCGGGTTTGTAAAGATTGTAGAAGGATTGTTTGAAAAATCTGCCGCATTATTCCAGTGTAAGATGCTTGTATTGCCAATCGTATCTGTAATCATTACTGAGGCAGTTGTTATTTTTTCAAAAGAGACTGATGCGTTTGTTCCAACGGCAATGCTTTTGCTGACAGGTATGATTGCTGAATCTCCTGCCGTAATTTCGGCTAAAACAACTATTTTGTTCTTTTCATTCTGAATACTTCCTTCATTTTTCCTGCAGGAAATAAGAAGACTGTATAATAAAAAGCATGTAAAAATATTGCGCTTCCATGTTTTCATAATTTCTAAAATTTTAAAGTATAAGAAATATAGGGTGTCGAATTGAAAATGCTATTTCCGGTTTTAATGACTACACTCTTGCTGCTCATTGAACCTTTCAATATATAATTGTATTGATCGGGTGCCCCTGTAATGTTATAGACTCCAGCTGTTAGTAATGACTTCACTTTTTTTTCTTTTTTACTATGATAATTAATTGCAAAGTCAGCTCGTTGAAAAGGTGCTGTGCGGGATTGATTAACGCCTGAATAATGGTATATAAAACGGTAGCTGTTTAATGGATCATCAGGTGTGGAAATCTGCTGGGAATTATCAAAGTCGGGATATATCTGGCTGGGAAGTGTATAAACCTCGCCGGTAGCAAATGTCCATAAAACACTGGTTTCAAAGTGCATATTTATTATATAATTAATGCCGATATTTATGTCATGCCTGCGATCATATTTATACGGAAATTCTTTTCCATTATTGATACTTGTAAACTGCCTGAAACTCCAGGATAGAGTATACGCTATTTGCCAGGATAATTTTTCACCTTTTCTTTCTAACATGCATTCTGTACCGTAGCTTCTTCCCTTTCCGGTTTCTATATTTTGTTGCCAGTTACTGCTATTAATAAAATAGCTTTTGCCTTCCGCATAGTTGGTAACATTAGTCATATTTTTATAATAGCCTTCTAATGTAAAAGACAATCCTTTATGATTCCTGTAAGAATATCCCAAATTATAATTATCACTACTTTCAGGTTTTAAATTTATTGTACTTGGAACCCATAAATCGCTGTTCACTCCCAGATAGGGATTGGTAACCAGGTGCAGGAACTGGTTCATTTTACTATAAGAAGCATACAATGTGTGTGATCCGGAAATGCGGTAATGTGCAAAAAAACGAGGCTGCAAAGCAATTGTATGATAATCTTTAAACTGATAGGCAGAAATGTGCAGCCCGGGTCTTAAAAATAAATGTCGTCCTGTTTCTATTTCAGCTTCGGAATAACCAGACAGCACTTCAAAAATTAAGGGGTCAAAAGAAGTAAAAGATTTAGCATTCCCTTCAAGTGTGTTAGATATTTTGGTGTCGAATGGCTTGATAACTGTTTGGGCTATTTTGGCTCCGGTATTTATTTTTATCTTTTTAGAAGCATATATTTCTGCCTGTACTTTTGCGTTGTACTGTCGTATAAAGGAATAAGTACCCACAGATTTTGTTTGAAGCACTACCTGATCATCATCATTTTGGTATAAGGTATATTTATACCCTCCAAGGTTTTGATACTGGCTAAAGTTGACAGAGGTATTGATAAATGACCTGGAACCAAGAAGGTAGTTCCAGCCAACAGAACCAATAAGATTTCCCCACCGATGTAAATTATTAATATCATTTCCTGATTGTCTTAAGTTGTCTTCTCCTTTGTAAGCATTGAACGTTAGTTTATTTTTTGAATTTAAAATATTGGTGATCCGGAGATGAGCATCATAAAAATCTGTTTTTATACCTTTTTGAAATGCATCATAAAACGGTATAGATAAACTATGACGCGCAGAAACCATCATAGATGTTTTGTTTTTAACTATAGGTCCTTCCAGTGTGAAGGATCCGGCGAGTAAACCTGTATTCGCTTCCCCATGCCAACTTTGCATGTTACCTTCTTTAGTGTATACATCAATTACTGAAGAAAGTGCTCCGCTAAAGCGGGCAGGAAAATCACTTTTATACAATCTTATGGATTTTACAACCGACTGGTTAATGATGGATAAGGCTCCCAACATGTGAGAGGGATTATAAACCGGATTGCCATCCAAGAGAAAAAGATTTTCATCGATTCCTCCACCCCGGACCAAAAATCCGTTAAGTGCTTCAGGAACTTTGTTCACACCAGGCAAAATATATGCTGCACGAACAGGGTCGGCTTCTCCCATTAAATAATTGTAAGGGGCTAATTTCTTTGTAACTACTTTCTTTGAAGCATCTTTTTCTTCAGATTCTGATTGCACTACTATCGGGGAATAGCTTTCCTTTTTTACAGATAAAGAAATATCTTTTTGTAAATTACTGTGCATGTCAACGTTCAAAACCAACGGCTGCATTCCTGCATAAGATATAATAATCCGATGCTTTCCTTCTGTGAGAGGAAGATTAAAATAACCATAAGAATTTGATATAATTCCTTTATGTGAATCTGATTCATAAACTGTTGCATCTATAAGGGGTTCTTTACTACTCTCTTCTTTTATGTATCCATATAATGTATAACGGGATGGTAAAAAATCTTGCAGGCTAAATTGCTCAGGTGAAGGCACCAGCATGATTTTATTATTTTGTTCAATTAGTTTAAGATGCTGACCGTTCAGTACTTTCTCCAGTAATTCACCCAAGGTATTTTCATCACCATTTAATTTGATTACTTTATTAGCCTCCAGGTTATTTGATGAATATTCAAGCACTACACCACTATATAGTTTTATTTCCTCCAAAAATTCAGCGACAGTTGCTGTAGTCTTTTTAGCATGATAGGTCCTGGAAAGTATTTTTCTTTGAGCAAAAGAAGTAGTATGAAATCCAATAAGAATAATAATAGGTAAAAGAATGTTTTTCATTTTAGGACGGATAAATATCTGCTAACAGACATTGGATTTTATAGGTAAACGTAAACTCTAAATCACTTATTTTGAAATGATTACATTATGGTACTGCTTTCGGATGCTCAGACCGGTGAATAAATGAAGTTCTTTAATAACATTTTCCAGCGATTCGTTCCTGAATTGCGCAGTTACTAAAATCCCACTGGCTTTTAAATCTTCAGAAAGGGTAACATCAACATTATAATAATCTTTCAAGTCTTCTGCAACCTGTTGCAAGTCGGTGTTATCAAATACAAGGACATTCGTTTTCCAGGACAAAATATTTTTGCTTTCAATTATTTTAAGTTCTGGTTTTTGCTCTTTTAAGATTGCTGCCTCCCCGGCTTTCACAATAAGTTCCTTTGCTTTATCAGCCTTGCCGGAAAAACTAATCTTTCCTTCGGTAACCATAACCTGTTCTATTGAATCATTACTCTCTACTAAAAAAGCGGTTCCAATATCCCTTATCAGGCTTTTATCGGTAGTTAGATAAAAAGGTTTTTTTTCATCATGATGCACCTGGAAGTAAGCTTCTCCTTTTAGCTGAACCTTGCGTGAATCTTTTCCATAATTATCCGGAGTGCTAAGGCTGCTTCCTTTGCGAAGTGTAATTACGGTTCCATCGGGAAGCTGAATCGTTTTATTAGAAACCCGGGCCACAATTTCTTTCCACTCTGTTTTCGAAGTAGTATTATAAAAATAAAAGAAACCCAGGATAATAAGAATTGAAGCGGCGATTGCAATTGCTTTCTTCCAGGGAAACATCCTGACAACTTTTCCTTTATCTGCAGCTGAAATTTGAGTGCTTACTTTTTGCCATGCATTTTCAGTATTGAAAGAATGCAAAGCGGCTTTAGCACTATCATTCCATATTAACCTGAGGTTTTCAAACTCACTTTGATGGGAAGGATCTTCTTTTAGCCATTGCTGCAACTCCTCTTGCTCCACTGCTGAAGCTTCGTCATTTAAGTTGCGAATGATAATTTCCATTATGTTTTCCTTACTACTCATGTGTATTCATTAATAATACCATTTTTCAATGAAAACCCCTATGTGATGATTTAAATAATTACCTCCAATAATGCAAAGGGCGACAATGAAATATATCCTGTTTTCTTTCGCAAAATTTCGCAAAATCTTCAATGCTTTACCCATTTGGTTCTCAACAGTTTTTATAGAAATCCCCAGGTTATCAGCTATTTGGAGGTAGGTAAGATTACCAATTCTGCTTAACAGAAATACTTCCCTGCACTTAGGAGGTAACCTATCCAGCGCTTTTGCTATAAGTTCTGTGGGATTTGTTTTTTCATCCTCCGGGTCTAACTTAATAATAATTTCCCCGGCCTCATCTTCGTCGTTCATTTCCACTACCCGGTATTTTTTATTTTTTTGAAGCCGGGTCAGACAATTATTACGTACAGAAGAAAATACATAAAACTTAAGCTGTTCCGAACCAATTAAATCCTGGCGATTCAACCAGATTTTAATAAAAATATCCTGTACTATGTCTTCACAACTTTCTTCATCTTTTAAAAAAGAAAAGGCGTAGCTACACAACCCTTGATAATGCTGATCAAAGAAAATGCGAAAGTTACTATGCAACGATTCTTCTGTAGGACTCATTTTAAAAACAGAATCAAATCTCTTATCTTTTAGTTTATTACAAAATAAGTCAGGATAATTGTTTAAAGCAATTTTAACGTCATTAAAACGAATTCATGATCATTATTTATTTTTCGAATTTATGTGATTAACTGTATCAAAACTTTATTTTTTGAATCTTTAAATCGATTGCACTATATTTTGGAGGTTGATAAATCGTGTTCTGCCTCAGGCGAATCTGCAACATCCTCGGTCTGCACAAAAGTATTCTGGGGAATCCTGATAACCGTGACCGCCGACAATCTTGGGCTTTGGGCAAGCGGGCAGAAGTAATAAATATCGGCATTTGTGCGCCTATGAACAGCAGTTAGGGCTGGCCAATCAGCACACGAACAAATAATTAACTTTTTTATTTTACATTCTACTGACGATTCGGCCAGACGGGACGTTGAATTTCCCGTCTGCACAAAGCCCTGGAGGTTGTGCGTCAGCCGGTGCAACACCTTAATGCTATTGACATTTTGAACACGCAAGGGGAAATTAGTTTGTCTCGACAGTTAACGAAGTTTTCAAAGACATTATTATTTCCCGTAGGCTTAAGCGTTAGCGACTGTAAAGCGCCCGATGAAAAAAACATTGTTGATAGCAAACCAAGTATAACTTAACAATTCATTTTTTGCAAGCCGATTAACAGAAATAGTTTCACCGACTTCCGGCAAAAATAGCTTGAGATCCTTCTCTCCATTCAAAATCCATAAAATGTATTTTCCCAAATCGGGAACTTTTATATATCTTTGATAAAACTATCAATTGAGAATTATCGCAAAAAAGATATTAAGGGACTTTTGGCAATCCCATTCAGACAGTGAACAGCAATTAAAGGCCTGGTACCAGGAATCTACGAAAGCTGAGTGGACAGGGCCGAAACAAATAAAGCTAGAATATCCAAGCGCAAGCTTCTTAGCTGATAATAGAGTTGTTTTCAATATTAAAGGAAATCATTACCGTTTAATTGTAAAAATAAACTACGATTATCAGATTGTTTGGATTCGATTTATTGGAACACATGCAGAATATGATAAAATAAACGCTAAAACAGTTTAAAAATGACTATCAAACCTATAAAATCAAAAAAAGATTATCAGCAAGCTTTAGCTAGATTAGAAATAATCTTTGATGCAAAAAAAGATTCACCAAAAGGTGACGAATTAGAAATTTTGGGGATGCTTGTTGACAATTACGAAAATGAGAATTTTCCAGTTGGATTCCCTGATCCTGTTGAGGCTATTAAATTTAGGATGGAGCAATTAGGCTACACTCAATCTGACCTGGCTAATGTTGTAGGACTTAAGAGCAGAGCTAGTGAAATTTTAAATAAAAAAAGAAAATTGTCACTTGAAATGATAAGACAACTTCATGATCGATTAAATATCCCTACTGAAGTTTTAATTCAAGCGTATTAAAAGCACTTCAGTCAACATTGTTTACTAGATGAACAACTGCCAATTAAAAAAATAGTTATAGCTAAGGCAAAATCCATCTGAATAGTATCAACATACAGATAGGAAATAATTTCGATTCACCTTTAAGGTTTCCATCGGTAAACAGTAATAGCGTATAATTGTAGCTGTGATGTTATGATGAATAAAAGTATTTTGCATCGGCTTTTGCGCTTAAACCGCTTTTAAATGATTGAAATTTTGTTCTTCCCATATCTTCAATAGGTTTATTGCATGTTGTTCCTGATTTATTTTGATATACTTCAAAAAATTCTTTTCTGTAGTGTGGCCGGTAATTGCCATTATGGTCAAACTGGGAACATTCATATTATACATATTTGTTGCGAATGATCTTCGGGCAGTATGCGTACTTACTTTTTCCCATTTGTATTTTACCTCTTGGGTCCGATTGCCTCCTTTTGTAATTGTATTCGAAACAGTATCATTTATATCTGCTAACTGACAAATTGTTTTCAAGTACTCATTAATTTTTTGATTACTTATTACCGGAGGCAAGATGTAATCATACTTTTCCAGGATTTTTCTTACGTAGTGATGCAAAGGAATCGTAATTAATCGTTCTCCTTTGATTGTTTCTATACGCAGGAAACTATCATTAACGATATTGCATTTGTTAACCTGAGACCAATCGCTGTATCTTAAGCCCGTCCAGCATCCTATTATAAACAAATCTCTAATCCGGTCAAATCCCGGGTTGTTAGCTAAGTCCAACTCATAAATTTTTTTTAACTCGTGCAATGATAGATAGGGCGCATCAGTTATTTCACTTACGACCTTGAAGCCCGAAAGCATAAAGCTTTGGTTCTGGTGTAAATTTCTTTCTAACGCTTGTTTCATGAATACCTTAATATTTTTGAAATGCATTCCAATAGTGTTCTTACTTAAGCCTTTACCCTCTAGGTATTTATAAAATTCATTATAAAAATCCAGATCGATTTGGTTAAAGGAAATTGAATCCTTTTTATACTCTTTGCTTTGATTTTTAAATAGAATTAAGTGATTAATTACTTGTCGATAATTTTTCTTTGTTTGAAGTTTTCTTAAACAGGTTTCGGTATAAGATTGAGCGAACCTGATAAAATCATTACGATCAAATTCGTTCGGAGGATTAATTATATTTTGAATCTTTTCTTTCACCACACTTCTTCTTGGGGCAACATCAGAAAAATCCTCTCTGAACATTTGTTTTATCCTCAACTCAAGATCGTCCAATCGTTCGTTTATAGATTTTCCCTCACTATAAGAAATTCTCACTCGTTGATTTTTTTTATTCCAGCATTTAGCGGGAATACTTTCATTTGTTGTTACAGGTATTCTTAAAGTCTTGAAGGAAAAATACAACAAAATTGTACTGTGACCTTTATGATCGACTTTGTTATTTAAATAGAAATTAATCTTGGCCATGATAATATATCTTTTTCTTGCAAAAATAAAATTTACTGACAGTTTTACTGACAGTTTTTTTTAAAATTAGATTTTTTTAAAAAATACCTATCTTGATGAAACTCTTTACAGCATTGAATTGCATAGGTAACAGTGAGTAAACAGAAGTGAAGTAAGGTAAGTAATGTTCAGTTCCCATCCCGGGTACGAATGCCGCTTTTTTTAAGCGGTTTTTTTGTGCCTGAAAGCCACATTTGCATTAGTTTCAGCCCTTTTTCTTTTCCATTGATTATTCCTGTACTTCTTATTTTTGATGTGAGTGAGCCTGTGTAGTGCGCATACTTAATTGGCGCAATGTTTTAACCTTTTTTGGTTCTGGTTCTTTTTAGTAACTCTTCAACCGGCATATTAATTTGTTTGCCTATAGGTTTACCATCCCGGTACGTGATAACTTTTAAATGCAGGGCGTCTTTTGGAATGAGTAAGGCCTTTTCATATTTAGGATAATATTCATCCGGATTTGTTTCATCAAATGAGTAATAAATATCAAGCCCGGGAATTTCTGTTTGCAATTCAACTTTTAATTGGCCATTTTCATCAATAGAAGGAATAAAAGCAGCATCGTACATGCTGCGCGAATATTTTATTTTTTCAACATCCAAACGGTCAAACTGATTTTCTACTCTTTTCACAAAGCCCGGCCAATTCTTTTTTTCTTTTGGCGACCATACGGATTCTGCTACTGCCAATCCTCTTGGCCATAATAAATATTCTCCGGCCCTCATATTAGTTGTGTGTTCGCTCCATAAACAGGCTTCACCGCCCAGGATCAAATTTGGATCTACTCCCTCTGGTACCGGTTCAAACTTATAAGATTGATTTAAGCGCAAGGTAGCAAATTCAGGAGGCTCGACTAATGGATCACCCTGCATGAGATCAACATAAGTATAATCCATTGGCGCCATTACCACATGATGACCCTGCTTTGCAGCTTCAATACCGCCGGCCATTCCGCGCCAGCTCATAACAGATGCTTCCGGAGGCAACCCCCCTTCGAGTATTTCATCCCATCCCATTAGCTTTTTGCCTTTTGATTGTACGATCTTTTCAGCCCTTTTTACAAAATAACTTTGCACTTCTTCCATATTCCTTAATCCTTCTCTTTGCATCAATGTCTTCACAGCATCACTTTTTGCCCAGAAATTTTTTGCTGCTTCATCGCCACCGATATGTATATATTCAAAAGGAAACATTTGCGCAACTTCGGTAAATACCTTATCTAAAAAAGCATATACATTTTCATTTGCCGGGCATAAGGTATTATCAATTAATGCCCGGTTAGCACCACCTGTCCCACACCTGGAATTCTTCACCCGCATTCACTGCATAAGTTCCGGGTGTACATGATAACTCAGGGTAAGAAGCTACTGCTGCCATGCTATGCGCCGGCACATCAACTTCAGGTAAAATATTTACGAATCTGTCTTTTGCATATTGCACAATCTCTTTAATATCATCCTGTGTATAAAAGCCACCATAGGTTTTAGGTTCATCCGGGCCAGGTGCTTTGGTATTTCCCCATGCTCCCTCTCTTTTCGCACGCCAGGCGCCCACTTTCGTAAGATTGGGCAAACTCTTTATTTCTATTCTCCAGCCCTGGTCGTCTGTAAGGTGCAGGTGCAATAGGTTATACTTGTACTGTACCATATTATCGATAAATGTTTTTACCTCATTCTTTGTAAAGAAATGGCGGCTTACATCAAACATCAATGCTCTCCAGCCAAAGCGTGGATAGTCGGTGATCGTTACACTTGGAATAGTCCATGTTTTATTGTTGACTATTATTTTGCTTTCAATTTCCTTCGGTAATAATTGTATAAGCGTTTGCATTCCATAAAACAATCCTGCAGGTTTATTGGCCGATAAAAAAACCGAGTTAGAATTTACGATTAGTTTATAACCTTCATTGCCAAGCGTTGTATTCTGCACAATTGCAAGTGAAATGCCACCTGTACGAGTTATGGTATTCGTAACCTTTACAGGAATTTTGTATCCTGTTGGTACAGATAATTTTTTTGAAAGGAAACCGGCTACTCTTTTAGCATCGGCATCATTTGTTGTCAGTTCAATCGTCGCATTTTTTGTAAGTATAAATTTTCCGCTTTCAGTTTGCATAGAAACCGGTATCGGAATTAATGAGATATTGTTTCCATTTTCCTGGCTAAATACAGCGAAAAACATTAAAACAAGAAGGGCTGTAATCGTAATTTTCTTCATAATTAATTATTTAAAATAAAACAATGAAATCTTCAATAGTCAATGCATCACAACGGAGCAATCGCCTATGCCCGGACGAAAGAAGTTGAATTGAACATTGGGATGATCGGCTAAAAGCGACATTGGCACAGAAGTATCGGTAATATTTTTTGAGATCATATAAGTTGTAAGCCTTTGACCAAAAGGGTTGTCATGCATTCCGGCATGCCAGATCGAAACTTTTTCAGCCATCCAGGTTTCAACCGGCCCAACAGTAATTGCTTTTGTGGGAACTAAAGCAATATTCCCCCCTCCTGATGTACGTGCATTTTGTGCAATGGTAATTGGATGGAGGTCAACGACACGTGTAGTAAGCTTGCGATACTCTTCCGGCGCTGGCGGCTTGTCTGTGTATTTGCCTTCCCGTTTTGGAGGATCATTAAATGCCCAATGCTTAATGTCTCCCTGTCCGCCCTGCATCACGGCACAGCGAACTCCATCCCAACTTTTTCGGAAAACCTGTGTATCTGCCTTTGGAAAATGCAAGTTTTCATCGGGCATTACCAGTTCTTTTTTTATCCGGTTAAAACAAAGTTCCCTGTCCGCTTTTTCAAAGGATAAAGGATGATTGGGAGAGACTTCTTTTCCATCTAAAAACCATTCATCCATGCCCCAAAAATGAGCATATTGTATGGGGATATTCAGGTCATTAATGATGCGTGCAACCAAAGGCAATTGTTCAGTGGGACCAATGGGCCCGCAAATTCCAACAGGATTATCAGGAGTAGATTGTTGCCATGAAGTAACATATTCAAGCGCTTCAGCAACATAAAAATCTTCCAGGGTATCATACATTACCACTTTAAAACCAGGTCTTGAAAGTTGAAGCATTTTTTCAGGAGTAAGTTGTGCAACTTCTTCAATAAGGCTGGTATCAAGGGTTGTATAATCCCACCAATCGGGAGCAATGGAACTTAATTTGCGAGGCATAATATTTCTATTTTAAATTTATGGAATGAAAATATAAATCGCAATAAACAAAAAATTTATACAAATTTTTCATGTTCTGTCAAGACTCTCTTCATAACTCTTGTTGATCAAATAATCATCGCCTAAGTCTTTTAAAGGATCCTCATTAACACCCGCAAAGCCCACGTGTAAATGCCTTCGCCAACCTTCTGCATAAGTAAATACTTCAGACATTTCTCCAACTTTTGAACTGATATTTTCCATTTCCTGCAGGTATGAGTTCATTTTCTGGCTCACATCCAGCCATTTTTGCTGGGTCTTATGTGCCTTCAAAGCTTCCAACTTTTTTTTCTGTACAGAACTTGTATTTACGAATGCACCCGGTATAATGCGGCGGCGAAGATTATCTCTTAAGGTGTGCGGTAATGCATGGTAAATAGTGCAATCATAATTGTCAACCGGCCGCGCAGGATCTGATTCGAAATTACGCATACCACGAGCGAATGTTGCTGTAACCGCTAATCTACAGGTGTTGGTGTGATCTTCCATATAATCTTCCGGCGAATGTGTTAAAACGATATTAGGTTTTACCTCACGAATAACCGAAGTGAGCTGCTTAAGTTTTTTTACATCATATAATATTTCAAGGTCATTACAGAAAGGCGGGTGAAAATGAGCACCAAGAATTTCAGCCGCATTTTTAGCTTCTTCAAGACGAATTTTTCTTAAACCAGCAGCATTATATTCCATACTGCCGCAATCGCCGCCCGAAAGATTGATATAGTGAATTTCATATCCTGCTTGCTTTAATAACAAAAGTGTTTCTGCCATCATCAGTTCAATATCATCAGGATGAGCCGCGACGGCGATTGCGTTTTTCATTTAATTTAATTCCTTCTAAAGTTATTATAAATTTAGAATTTATATTTAAGTAAACAGGTTTTCATAAGCCAATGGGTAAACATTAAAACTTCTGTACTTCTTAAAATTTAAATCCAATACTGTTATTAGATGATAATTGGCATATGCAATTCGTAAATTAATGATGTAGTTCATCGGCTAACTTGATAAGCATCATGTTTATATAGGTGGAAGCCAGTTATGTTTACAGTCTGAATATTTGTAATATAAATATGTCAAAATCTAAAAAAAACGGGGAAACTGAAATAATTCCCTACATTACCAAATGAAGGGATCAGTAAAGGATTTCTTGGAACCTGCAATTAGAGCCAGGATACATCATTACAGCGAAGAACAATTCCGTGCTTTTTTTGAGAAAACGCGGGACCCGATCTTGCTGATTGATGATTCTTTTTATTTCACAGATTGTAATGAAGCTGCCGTAAAAATATTGGGAGCCGATTCAAAAGATCAAATACTCAATAAGCCTCCGGCTTATTTTTCACCTGAATTTCAACCAGACGGTCAACTCTCTGTTGTTAAAGCGGAGAAGATGATTGAAACTGCCTACAAAAAAGGCCACCTTCAGTTTGAATGGATTCATAAAAGATTAGATGGGATTACTATTTACATGGATGTAAGCCTTACCGTAATTCCGGTGGGTATTGAAAAAGTTTTGCTGGTACATTGGAGGGATACCACAGAAAGTAAAAAAGCTGAAGAAACTATTCAGAAACTTTACCAAGCCATTGAACAGACAAATGAAATTGTTTTCATGACTGACATTAATGGAACATTCAATTTTGTAAATGCTGCATTTGAAGAAGTGTATGGATACAAAATGGAAGAAATTCTGGGTAAATCAACTCCCCGTATTCTCAAAAGCGGTTTGATGAATAAAGAGTTTTATGAAGATCTATGGAATAAACTTCCTGCAGGCAGAGGTATACATAAAGAGATCATCAATAAAACAAAAGACGGACGGCTAATTAATATTCATACATCATTGAGCCCGATTTTTAATGATGAGAAGACATTGATTGGTTATATGGCAGTTCAGGAAGATATTACTGAAAAAAAAATAGCAGAAAAAAAACTGGTTCAGGCTGAATTACAATACCGGACTCTTTTTGAACAATCACCAGATGGGATCTGTTTGATAGATTTTGAAACTTTCCTCCCCCTGGATTTTAATGCACAAGTTCATAAGCAACTTGGGTATTTGCGGGAAGAGTTTAGTCAATTAAAGATTTCCGATTATGAAATAGTTGATACTCTAAAGGCTATAAAGACCCGGGCTAAAAAAATTATGAAAGAGGGGCACGACGATTTTATTACCAGGCATAAAACAAAAAAAGGGGAGATAAGGGATGTACATGTAATTGTTCAGAAAATCAGATTGCATGACAAGCCGGTATTTTATGCAATATACCGGGATATTACTGACGAAACAAGGCTGGCAAATTCACTAAAAAGACAGGAGAAGAACTTGCAACGCCAGATTATGGAAGCTACATTAGCTGGCCATGAAGAAGAGAAAAATGAACTGGGACGGGAGTTGCACGACAATGTTAACCAACTATTGGCCACTGTAAAAATTTACCTGGGAATGGTAAAGTCAAATAAAAAAAGTATTGACATAGATCTGGTTGAAAAAAGCTATGATCATTTGAATGATGCTATGGAAGAATTACGCAAATTATCACATTCGCTGGTGTCGCCAACCCTAAAAGAAAAAGGACTTCTGGAGAGCCTGAAGGGGCTTGTTGAGGAATTAAATTTGACTCATCAATTTAAGGTGAAGTTGGTATATAAAATAAGTGAAGCGCGAATATTTGATTACAAGATGGAACTAACCTTATACCGAATTATCCAGGAGCAAATGAATAACATCAGTAAATATGCAAAAGCGAATACCATTATTATCCATTTAAGAGAAAAAGAGGATCATCTGAATTTATCCATTTTAGATGATGGGATAGGATTTGATACCACAAAAAAAGGGAATGGAATCGGATTTAGAAATATTCAAAGCAGGGTGGATATTTATTCCGGGAGTATGGATATTATTTCTTCGCCAGGCGAAGGGTGCAGGCTGGAAGTAAAAATTCCTCTTTAAGTAATTTCCGGCTATCAACTATTTATAATTATATCGAATTGATATGCCAGGTAAAATAAAAATTCGTGGAATTTGTTCGTTTACTAAAGAGTAAAATTATACACCAAAAGAACTGCCGCAACCGCAGGTAGTGCTGGCATTTGGATTATTAAAAGTAAAACCTCTTGCATTCAATCCGCCTTCCCAGTCGATCTCCATATTGTTTAAATAAATCAGGTGAGCCGGATTGATGATGCATGAAATATCATCAATTTCATAAATGTCATCCTTTTCGGTCTTGTCTTCAAAACCTAATAGATAAGACATTCCTGAGCAACCACCCCCTTTTACACCGATGCGCAAATATTTGCCGGTATTATTTTCGTCATTCATCAACCTTTTGATTTCTGCTGCTGCTGAAAAAGTTAATGTAACAGGTGCTTTATTGATCGTTTCCATATAACAACTCTATTGATTTATTCGTTTATTATCTTATTAATATTAAAAATTTTGATTCCCGCGTACCGGTTACGAAATTACAACCTTTACTAAGGGAATGATTATTTTTGTCCATAAATTACAAATATGTCAACATTTGAAACGATAGTAATTATCCTTTTTTTCGTTTTGCTGTTAGCTTTCATCTGGATACTCACAGAGTTTTCAGCAATGAAGAAAGGCCTCGAAGAACATAAAAACAATGACCCTGAAACATTGCGGCTGCGTTTACAGGCATACGAGAGAATTACTTTACTTACCGAAAGGATTGCTCTTCAAAATTTACTATCGAGGAATACCAACGCGGGATTAACCTTCCGTCAAATGCAGATGACACTTATTGATGCCATCAAGCAGGAATATGAATATAATATGAGCCAGCAAATTTATGTTTCGCCGGAAGTGTGGCGTGCTGTAAATAATTTAAAAGAACAAAATATTTATATCATCAACCAGTTGGCGGCCACTCTTCCTGCACAGGCTTCCGGTATGGATCTTAACAAGCATATCATAGATTACCTGATCAATAATTCCAATGCTTCGCTCCATAACATTGTTCTTGAAGCGATCAATTTTGAAGCAAAGAAGTTAATGTGATAATTAGCTAATGAAGGAAATGTCGGTACAGTGAACAAATAAAATAGTTGGATTTTGATTTCACTTAAGTAGTATGAAAAAAATAGAAACTGATTCAGGAATTGAAATAAAGAAAGTTTACACCCCAGAAGATCTTCCTAAAGATATCGGTGAAGAAATGCCGGGCAGGTTTCCTTTTACCCGCGGTGTGCAGCCTGATATGTACCGCGGTAAATTATGGACGATGCGCCAATATTCAGGTTTTAGTACAGCAGAAGAAAGTAACAGGCGTTATCATTACTTGATTTCGCAGGGTGTTAGCGGTTTAAGTGTGGCATTTGATCTTCCTACGCAAATCGGTTACGACAGTGATCATTCTTTATCTGAGGGTGAGGTGGGGAAAGCCGGGGTTGCCATTGATTCAATAGAAGACATGGAAGCTTTGTTTGATGGAATAAAACTGAATGAAGTTTCCACTTCGATGACCATCAATTCCACCGCGTTTATTTTGCTGGCTTTATATGTGGCGATCGCCAAAAAACAAGGTGCGGATCTTTCGCAACTCCAGGGAACAGTCCAGAATGATATATTAAAAGAATACGCTGCCCGCGGAACGTATATTTATCCGCCCAAACCTTCTATGCGCATCATCACTGATATTTTTGAATGGTGCAGTAAAGAACTTCCTAAATGGAATACCATCTCTATTTCAGGTTATCATATCCGCGAGGCGGGAAGTACTGCCGTGCAGGAAATCGCTTTCACGCTGAGTAACGGGAAAGCGTATGTAAAAGCCGCTTTGGACAAGGGTTTGGATATCAATATTTTTGGAAGAAGATTGTCATTCTTTTTTAACTCCCATAACAATCTTTTCCAGGAGGTGGCGAAGTTTCGCGCTGCCAGGAGAATGTGGGCAATGATCATGAAAGATCTTGGTGCAACGGATGAAAAAGCGATGATGCTGCGTTTTCATACACAAACAGGAGGAAGTACGCTTACCGCCCAGCAACCATTAAATAATATTAGCAGGGTTACGCTACAAACACTGGCGGCGGTGCTCGGTGGCACACAAAGCCTTCATACCAATGGTTATGACGAAGCACTCAATTTGCCTACGGAAGAAGCAGCAGGAATTGCGCTAAGAACACAGCAAATTGTTGCTTACGAAAGTGGGGTAGCGGATACGGCCGACCCGCTGGCAGGGAGTTATTTTGTTGAAAATCTGACAGGTGAAGTGGAAAAAGAGGCATGGAAAATAATTGGAACGATTGATGCTATTGGAGGGAGTGTAAATGCGATTGATGAAGGTTTTATGCAAAATGAAATTTCTCAAAGTGCCTATGTTTACCAGCAGAAGATAGAAAGAAAAGAGAAAATAATAGTGGGCGTTAATTCGTTTATTTCGGATAATGAAATAGCGCCGCCTTCTTTTAAAGTAGATGATAGTATAAGAACGGTACAGATAAATAAACTTAAAGCGCTAAAAGAGAAAAGAGACAATGCAAAAGTTACTGATTGCCTGGAAAACATCAAAGAGCATGCAATTAAAAACAAGAACCTGATGCCTGTAGTAATTGAAGCGGTAGAAAATCTTTGCACCCTGGGGGAAATTGCTGACACGCTCAGGCAAGTATTTGGCGAATACAAATAATCTTTTTATTTATTTATGAAGTACCTTTTTATTCTTGTATTTATCTGTGCAACATCAGCCGGTAAAGCGCAAAAATATATCCTGCTCGATGAGTCTATTTCTCTGCCTGCCGTTTATACTGATCATCTTTCAGAGTTGAATAAATATAAAAAATTTTTCCCGATAGAAGTAAAAGATCTGCCTCAGTTTGTAAGCGTATTACAGCAGATTGTACAAAGGCTAAAAGAAAAAAAGCTTACCAACGAAGTCAGGAATTATACGGTTGGCTGCGCGCAGTTTACCGGAAAGGCTTTCCCTCTTGCTTCGGGTGAACGAATTGATTACGTTCTTACCTCTACCTGTGATGGGAAAAAAGTAACGATGCATCTTTGCGATGCGAAACTCAGCAATGCCAACAATGCCTATTTTGTTGAAACATGGATAAAATACATTCAGAATAATGTAAAATCAGAGGCTGGAAGTCGTTAGTAAACCAACAAAAAAGCTGAATCTCTATTTCCGAAACATAAAAAAGAGGCTGATCAAATTGATACAGCCCCTAAACTTTGAACCAAACCTAATTATTGCGCCATTTGCATTACATCTGAAGCGCCGCTCGCCTTATTGTTCTGGCGTTTAAATAATGATGCGTCCATTTTACCAAAGTGATAAGTGAAATTTACACGTACCATTTGTGGGTTGTTAAGACGGCTATAATTTTGAATAAAATAAGGGCTTACGGAATACTGATCCTGTGTGCGTGTTCTGAACAAGTCGTTCATGCTTACACTTACAGTAGCAGCATTGTTCTTAAGAAAGCTTTTCCTCACTGCTATGTCTGTGCCCCAGAAAGATTTGATATAACCTTGTGAAGAACTTTGTGCCTGACCAAATGGTCCACCGCGTCCGGGGCCTCCCTGATTGTTGTTTACCGGCAGATTGGTTTTGCTTTGGTAATCGGCAGATAATTGAATGGCGAAAGACTTTGGTAATTTGAAATTACTGTTGAACTTGCCAAACCAACTCAGCATTGCATTCTGTGAAGCACTGGCAGCAATATTTGAGGTATTTATTTTTGATTCGTAAACATTCACATTGGTAGTTATATCCCACCATTTGGTAAGTTTATTTATTGAAGTTACTTCAGCACCATAAGAATAACTTGAGTTGGCATTGATATAAGTATTGATAATGTCTTCTTTTCCTGTAAAAGGATTAGTGCCCGGACTCAGGTAACGGGTGATCAGGTTATCTGAATGTTTGTAATAAAGAGAAGTAAGCAGGTTGCTTCCACCTTTAAAGGTCTTGCTGTAGCTCATTTCAAACGAATTAGTAAACTCGGGAACCAGGTTAGGATTACCACGTGTAATATTCAGGCTGTCAGTATAATCGGTAAATGGAATCAACTGGAAGAAGTTGGGCCTGTTGATACGACGGGTATAACTAAACTGTACTTCCTGTTTGTTTTTCAGTTTTTGGCTTAGAAATAAAGAAGGGAACAGACTTACAGGATAATTGTTGCTGAATTTTTCACCCGTGTTGGTCAACTGTCCGTTATAGTTAGAACTTTCGGCTCTTACTCCAACTTCGTAACCAAAATCTTTAATGCTGCTTTTTACGCTCACGTAAGCGGCGTACACATTATCAGTACTTTTATAATCATTGGTGCCGGAAGGAATTTTTACAAGATTACTGCTGTTGCTGCCCATAAAGTTGTCATTGTTATTGTCTATTTGGTGTTGTTGCGCTCTTAAACCTGTTTCCAGCTTAGATTGCTTTTGTTTGCCGAAAGGCAATGTGTAATCCGTTTGTACAGTTAAGAAATTAATTTTTCCATCGCTGGTTACCTGTTGTAATTGGGTGCCACCAATAGTATTGCCATTAAGGTAATTAGTGGTGTATAAAGAGTTTCCGGTATTATTTCCCGAAAAATAATTT
This sequence comes from Bacteroidota bacterium, assembly GCA_028876495.1. GTDB lineage: Bacteria > Bacteroidota > Bacteroidia > Chitinophagales > Chitinophagaceae > Ginsengibacter. The sequence goes on along the minus strand of JAGWRO010000059.1, from coordinate 16,022 downwards.
CCATTGGCCGTCAACTGTTCGCCTTCTTTTGGAAAATTATAAACATAGTCCAACTGCAATCCGTTTGCATCAAATGTTCTTGATCCCGAAGTATAACGAACACTGTTGGCACTTTTTATACCGCTCGGCAGTAAACTGTCTGTTCTTGCATCAATGGTTTCATTTGGTTGAAACTTGCCATGTACTTTAATAAGGCCCAACGAAATGGTTGCCCTGTTGGTTACGTAGTAATCCAGCCCTAATTTTCCAAAAAGGAAGGCTCCGTTTGTTTTATTAATATCACTCTGGTAAACATGGGTTTGTGTATCTGCCAGGTTTAAACGATCAGTAGTTCCGGTAGTACTTCCTCTCATCTGGTGCAACATACCGGCTGCTGAAAAGTTGATCTTATTTTGTCTTACATTAAAATTGGCTCCGGCATTAATGCCTCCGCGGCTATCAATTCCGGCAGAAAGATTTCCGTTATAACCGGTGGTCCTGTTCTTTTTCAAAACAATATTAAGAATACCTGCATTGCCACCTGATGCATCATATTTTGCCGATGGGTTGGTAATAACTTCAACGCTTTGAATGGCGTCAGCGGGTATCTGGTCGAGTGAAAGGGTAGTAGGGCGGCCATCCACATAAATCTGTGGAGCAGCATCCCTTAGTTTTACATTACCATCAACATCCACTTGTACTGAAGGTACATTGCGCATTACATCCACTGCGGTTCCGCCTGCGCTTACAATGTTTTTCTCTACGTTAAAAACTTTTTTATCAATATCCAGTTTTAATGCAGGTGCAGCGCCGGTAATGGTAACAGTACTCAATACCGTGGCATCTGTTTGCATTTTTATATTTCCCAGGTCTTTGTCAAACGACATCATACCCATACCTGCAGGAGGTCCTGATGGACGTGCTGCAGGAGCAGCCCCGGCAGGCTTTTTAGGCATAAAAGAAATATCCTGTTGGGTGGGTTTATAACCACTGTTGCTTATTCTTATTTGCAGCAAGCCCATAACCGGAACGCTGGAAAAATCAAAATCACCATTGCCTTTAGTAATCATTCCGCTCACCAATTCCATTTTCATTTTTTTGGTAGCCGCATCAAATTTTTGATGAAGTAGCAAAACAGAAGCACCTTCCAGCGCCTTGCCGTCTGCATCAGTGATTTTGCCATAGATATGGCCACTGTTTTTTATGGACGCAGGCATTTGCGGATATTGTGCATATGCGTGCCCGGTTAAAATAACAGCGATCAGTAGAAGAACTTTTTTCATCTTTTTATATTTTATTTTTTGTTTTTGTAAGATGGAATTCCACCTGGAAATTATTATCGTTTCTTTTATGAAGTGGCTCAATAATTTTTATGGTTGAATTCTTTATTTTTTAATTTGAGTACAAAACTAAGTGGTGGAACTACACCTTTTGGGCAAATGAGATGAGCGGGCAAAATGTTGCGACGAAAGGAGAATTATTTTTTAGGGAACAATATGCTGTGTTACAACTTCCCTGTAATAGCACTCACTGCATCGCGATAAGTATCGCTGAGAGGCAGTTCCAGTGAATCAACAAATACGCTTGATTTTCGTATTGCGGTAATATAAGAAACTGAAACGATGTAAGATTTGTGAATGCGAATAAATTGCTCAGCAGGCAACTGTTCTTCAATGGTTTTCATTGGCATCCGCGTTACTACAGGATGTTGCGCGCTTTTGAGATGTATCTTAATATAATCTTTCAAGCCTTCAATATAAATAATATCCGACATGGTTATTTTAATCAAACTGTAATCGGCATTTACAAAGAAATAGCCGGGGTTAGCCGAAGGAGCATTTGTGTTGTTACGATTTGATTTTAATTCAAACAATTGTTTTGCCTTGTTGCAGGCTTTTATGAACCGGTCGAGCGAAACGGGTTTTACGAGGTAATCTGTTACGTCAAGGTTATAGCTTTCCAGTGCATATTGTTTGTAGGCCGTAATCAGGATGATCATCGGTTTTTCGGTCATGCTTTCGATAAATTGCAAACCAGTTAGGCCGGGCATCTGTATATCCAGAAAGATCAAATCAACCGTTTCTTTCTCCATTACTTTCATAGCGTCTGTTACACTATCGCAGGCTGCTACCAACTGCAAAAAGGGGACTTTACTGATATTATCTTCAAGCAATTCTAATGCTAAGGGTTCATCATCCACGGCAAGGCATCGTATCATCAGTCGAAATTTATTTGTAGCGAAACGGAGAAAACACCGTTCTCTTTGCTTATATCCAATTTGTATTTTCCGGGGTGTAAAAGATCGAGTCTCCGGCGCACATTCGACAAACCAATACCACTCGCTTTATCTTTTACCTGTTGCATTTCAGGATCGTATTTATTGCTTACGCGAAAGTACAGTATATTGTTTTGCGCTTTTAATTCTATATCAATTTTCGGATTTTCAATAAAGCCGGTTCCATGCTTAAAGGCGTTTTCTACAAAAGGGATCAGCAGCATAGGATCAATCTCATAAAGTTTATCTGCCTTTGCAAAGTTTACATTTACCACTACTTTTTTGCTGAGTCGCTGTTGCTGAAGGTCGATATAGCTTTGCAGGTATTCTTCCTCACTTTCCAGCGATACTTTTTCTTCATCGGTTTCGTACAGCATGTAACGCATTAATGAGGAGAACTTAATGAGCGAAGGTTCCAGTTCTTCTGATTGTTTACGTGCCAGCGCCACCATATTGTTCAATACATTAAACATAAAATGGGGGCTTGCCTGCGAGCGCAGCAGTGACAATTCTGTTTTAAGATGCTCGGTTTCTTTTTCTTTTGACAGCCTGTCGGCAATAAACTTGTCGCGTATGGTTTTATAAGCCATGCTACAGGCGAGGATAAATATAAAAATAAAAATACTTACCACCGAGAAAGTTTCAAACGTAAAATTTTTGTGCGGCGTTGTAAAGTTTTTCCAGAGCAGCCACATGCCTGCAGAAAAAGCCGAGTAGTAGAAGAGGAGCGATAAAATGTAAAACGCATATTTTCTTTTATACAGCAGGCGCGGTATAAGTACCAGGGCGTTCAGGTAAAAGAAAAGGATCAACAAGCCATCACTAATTCTTGAAATAATGAAAACCATTTTCGTATCAACATTGTCTGTCGCGTTTATCTCATTGGCATGATGCGAAGGCCGCAATAGGGTAGGCAATGAAAACAACAGTACCCATGCAGCCGCATGAATAAGAACCGTCATCCATTTTTTTGCGTACCAGGGTTTTTCCATTATGGTAATTGTATCTCTTTTGTAAAAAGAATTCAAACTTACTCATATTAGCTATTCATCTTATAAAAAAAGAGACCAATGCCGCAAAAACTGCGACAAAGCAGGCCTAAAGCTGACTGAAACCAAAATAAGAATTGCAGTTATTTGTTGGATTACTGCTACAGGTTGGTGGTGAGCGTGGTTTTGAAGAAATGGTTTCACAAGTGGTTGAATTTCTTTCTCAGTTAGTTTTGAGCATGGATTTTGAAGTGGATGCTCACCAACGGTTGAATTTAATACACTCATTCGATTTTTCTTATTCTATATAATGAGTTGCAAAAACCCAATCACTTATACTTTTTTTGACTTGAGATCATTTACTTGTAATAATATGAATTTCTTAAACAACCACTATGGTTTTTCCGAAACAATTAATGAAGACGGAATATCTGAAAGCCAAAGGCTTTTGGAATCAACAAGTTTTTCCAACTGGTTAAACTAATAAGCATTAGGTCATTCTGACGCAAAAAATCTTTTTCAATTAACCTTTCATTCATAAGGTTGATATGGTTAGGTGCTGATTGTTCTATTGCACGAATTAATTCTTTTAATGTTGCATTATTTTTAATGCTGCCAACCGCATCTAAAACAGTGACTTGCGAACTGGAATTTTTGATAAACTTTTGGGCAAATTTTATTAAAGAAATCTCATCCTCGCTGAAAATCGGGATAAAAATACGGTCGCACTTCTGGAATCCTTTATCGAGTAAAACACCTACGGATATTTTACTTTTATTTAGGATTAAGTGTGTTCTTTCATCAAAAGAGGAATGCTCAAATAAATTTTCCTTTCCGGTCACCTGGTTGATGAGTTTTTCTGGATTAATAAGTTTTGTAGTAAACCCTAATATTTTACCCAATAGACTACCTTCAAAAATTGATTGGCCAACGCCCACTAAAAGTAAATCATAATAGCCTTTATTAGCTACTTCCGTAATGTCAGTATCTATATCATTTGACGCCTTAAAAAGTGTGGTTATTTTTTGGTTTAAATTTTGAGACTCTTCTATTATTTGGGAAAAACTCTCTGTTTCATATTGTTCAGCGTTGTAGTAGTTCAAATCATTAGTTGGTGTAAGGTGCATTACCGTAACCGATACGTTTCCATTCATGTTCTTAGTTAGCCCGTTTGCAAGCCTTAAAAGCGATTTGCCACGTTCAGGGTTACCAAATGAAACTAATATTTTGTATTTACTGATCTGGCTTAATTCCTGAGGAACTTGTATGGTTTTCGATTTAAATGCCCAATTGATAAAATCTAATGCAGGCCCCGTCATGAAAGTTGTAACCAAAGCCATTATTACCATCATCGTAAATACTTGAGGCGTTAAAATGCCCAGGTCGTAAGCAATATTCAATACAATTAATTCCATCAGACCTCGTGTATTCATTAATGCGCCAATAGTCAAACTGTCTTTCCAATTCTGGCCAACAAATTTGGCTGCTAAAGCACTGCCTATAAATTTACCGGTAACCGCAACAAGAATTATAAGTCCCGTTATTTTCCATAAATATGGGTCATTCAGCAAACCTATTTGTGTTCTTAAACCCGTAAATACAAAGAATAAGGGTAGCAAAAGTACCAGAGCAACATCTTCTACTTTTTCAATAAATATATTTCTAAACTTTACATTTGCGGGCATTATAGCGCCTGCCATAAAGGCCCCAAATAATGCATGGATGCCTATTACTTCAGTGGTATAAGATGAAATAATTAGTGTTATAAAGAAAATGGCAACAATAGGTTTACTTAAATTCTCCCGGGTGTTATGCAAATCGCCAACCCTTTTTAGAAAAGGCCGTAAAATTTTTATCATTAACAAAACATATACAGCAGCCATTGCAATAGTATATAGCGCACTTACAAAAGAACCTGCCTTTGCAATAGCGATAACGGCGGCCAGTATGCACCAGCCGGTAATGTCGTCTGCCGCTGCGCAGGTAATGGCAATGGTTCCTAACCGGGTTTTATTAATACCTCTTTCCTGAACAATTCTTGCTAAAACCGGAAAAGCCGTAATACTCATGGCAATGCCTGTGAATAAACCAAAAGACAAGAACTGAACCCCTTGCGGAGCAACTGATTGGTAAATAAAATACGCCAATCCCATACCCAAAGCAAAAGGAATAATGATACTGGCATGGCTTATTACAACCGCCTCGTGTACCCTGTTTTTAAGCACTTTTAAATCCAGTTCCATTCCAATAATAAACATAAAAAGTATGAGCCCTATCTGGCTTAAAAACTGCAGGTTGCCCAATGATTTTACCGGAAATAAAGCGGCAGAAAATTCCGGGAAATACAATCCTGCAAGAGAAGGGCCTAATACAATACCTGCAAGTATTTCGCCTATTACAGAGGGTTGCCCGATTTTTGCACAGATCCAGCCAAATAAACGGGCAACAAGAATAATGGTGATAATTTGGGCTAAAAGCAACGCTAATGGATGTCCTAAATTTTTTACAAGTGAATTCACGAAATTTTGCCAGTGACTTCCTTTTGTTGCAGGTATCACGATATTTCTTCCTTGTTCTAACTTTACACCCGATAAAATGATCCAATAGATTAAAACAGAAAACCCGCCAATTACAGTAACATAAAAAAAGGTGTTCTTAAATCTTTTCATACGTTTTATATTTATTTTTATTCCTGTTTTTACTGCATGCAATAAAAAAATTGCTGTTATATTTTGGATGAATTTATGTTGCCTGGTAGTTACAATAATATGTTATGATTTGATTTACACCGGTCTTATTATCTGAAATAATTAATCCCTCTGCGGTATTGGTTCATTATGGATTTAAACAATTCTCCACTGGATGGTGGAGATAGAACGATAGCATTAGCACCTGATTTAATTGAAGTTTGGATACTTTCAACTGTTTTACCGCCTGTGGATACAATTGGGTAGGAAGGCAGCGCAGATTGAATCTGTTCAATAATTTTAGAAGTGTTTGCTCCGCCAGTAACATGAAAAATATCTACACCTGCATTTGCCCTTTCTTTAAATGGAAAGCCGGCAACAGATATGCTCGAAATAACCGGTATTTTGATTTTCTTTTTAATCAATTCAATGTGTCTATTTTTAAAAGGTTGATTCACTATAATAGCAGCTGCACCATAATTTTCAGCAACGATTGCCATTTCTAATGATACTTTTCCCTGTGTAAGCCCGCCACCAACACCGCAGATTACAGGTTTTTCCGCAAAATCAATAAGAGACTTCATTATCTTAGGTGATGGAGCAAAAGGATATACTGCCAATACTGCATCGGCATCATTATTTTCAATGAGTGCCATATCTGTCGAAAAAATAACCGATTTAACGACCGAATTACCCAATTGTATTCCAGAGCAAGACCTTCCAATCACCTGTGGAGTAATTAGCTTTTTTGCAGGTAATTTTGGTTTTGTAAAGATTCGTTTTAGCCAGGGTAAAGACATCGGTTCAGATTCCCAAATTGATATAAAATTTATGCTGGCTTCCATTGTATCTAAAATAGGTTGATACAAATTTGCGAATTATTTTGCTTTGGGATTTGCCTTTGAAATTTACCCGGTTAATAATGTAATAAGTTGGCTAAAATATGTAATGAATCAGATATTTATTTTTTGCAAAAAAGTATTTCGATAGATTTCGCTCAAGGTCAATTTCAAATTTGCTCCTGAATGCCCTTGAATATTGGTAGTTATTTCATCATACGAAAAAACCTGGACTGTGCGTAAAGAAATCACTTCTTTTTTATTGATTCTGCAAAAAATAGAAGAAGGTAATTTTGCCAACAGGTTATCAAAGCTTATGTTCTTTAAAGTCAATTCTTCTCCGTCGAACAGCCTGGCGATTTTATCCCTGCTATCATTTTCAGATGTTCTGATGTAACAAAGCTGGTCAAAGAAAATAATCGCTTTGCCTTTATCTGTATTGAGTTGAATAAAGTTTTTTTCGGATACCTGTTCATTTTTTTCAAGATGGTCCATTGCCTTGCGAACAGCCTGTTGCAATCGCTCCAGTTTTATGGGCTTTCTAATATAATCTATTGCGTTCAGGTCAAACGCTTCTGCAGCGTATTCTTTATATGCTGTTGCAAAAATTACCGGTTTACCATTTAGAAGGTTAGCGATTTGTAAGCCATTCATTTCAGGCATTTCTATATCGAGTATGCACAAATCGAACTCCAGTTTTGGTATTGCTGATAGAAGAAGTTTCGGGTTGTTAAAAGCCTTTACAACTTCCAATTCAGGAATCTGTTGACAGAGCATCTTTAGATAGGTTAAGCCCGGCAACTCATCATCCAGCAGTAAGCATTTTAGACTTGTGTTCAAGTAAATTAATTTTTAAATGAGCAATGAAAACGTCTCCTTCTGTAAATCTGTTTAGCGTAAAATTATCTTTGTAAATAATTTTCAGGCGTTGCTCCAGCGTTTCCGCCCCGATACCGGCATTTTCCTTTTTTAAACTTGTTCTTGTTGATATTTTGTTTGCAACCGTTAATGAGAAATTATTTTCATTAAATTCGAAAGTGATGGAGATAAAAGCATCAGAGCTTTGTAAATCGGCATGTTTAAAGGCATTTTCTATCAGGTCAATCGAAATTAAAGGTGCCAAAAGTTTTTGTTCGTACAGCGGTTCAGTTTCGTGTATTTTTATTTTCACGTTTAATTCAAAAAGCGGGCTTACTTTAATTTTATTGATTTCAATTAAATTAAGCGCAAATTCAATCTCTGCTTTCGGAGTGACAAATTTTTTCCGGCTTTCGTATAGAATGTAGTCCAGTACATTCGCCAATTTGTCAAGCGCAAAATAAGTTTGGTAGGCATGCGATTGTATCGAATTGAGAATATTTTTGAAAAGGTGAGGATTCAGTCTTGACTCAAGGTTTTCAAGATGAAGGATGTTGAATTTGTTTTCAAGTTGTTCGAATTTGTTCCTGGTTTCTTTTTTTTCTTTTTCTGATTTTGAAAGTTTTACCAGCAAATAGCAAATAACACAAACCAATATTAATCCAACTCCAGTCAAAATGAAATCGGTTTGAATTGGAATACTTTTCATTTCATCAGTTTTAAGATTTTCATTGTTCAATTCATTGTGTAAGATGCAATGGGTTTATTTTGTAGTTTGCCCAAATTAACCGGAAAGCCGTGTAGTTATCGCCAATCATCAAAAAAATAAAATAATACCACTTTTTGTAATTATAATAGAAAGTTTAATAACCGTAATTAAAATTTTCATCATTAAATGAAATGCGGTCAAAATTAAAAATATCAAAAATTAAAGATTCATTTGAAATTTCTTTTTTAGATAAATACAAAATCGGCAATATGCATTATAGTGTCAATGGACCAAGCTAAGATTCTTTTTTGATGTTGATGTTCTTAATAGATCCATTATTCTTTTTTAAAAATGTTTGCAATACCCTTTCCTATCTTTTGCACCGCCTCAATACCCCGGGTTAATGGTTCAGTAGAAAATTCATCATAATTGTCGTCTATGTATTCATTAACGTTTTGCTGCGGGTAAATTATTATTTTACTGTTGGCTGTAAAATACTTCCCAAGTTTTAACGGTAAACCGTCGAGCAAGTTCATGTACGAAACAGACCCTTTGCGTGCTGACACGAGAACAAATAAATCGTCTTCATGAACATATCTGGCTACGATAATAAAGTCTTCCCAATCATCAAAATCGATAGTAATTATCTCAGCAGAAAATTTAACCAGTTTTGATATTTTTTCAATGGCATATTTGGTGTTGGAATTACAATGAAACTCAATAGGAATAGTTAATTCCTGTGCTATAGTTGCAATTTTTGAGAGCCAATGTTCAAAACCTTGCTCCCGTTCTGCCAATGGTGGGACGGCAACTACAATTTTCTTGTTTAATACCAACGGTTTTTCAAAATCGCACAAAAAAGTTGTTTTGTCTGTGTTATTTAAAATTGTGTCGATTTTTTCTCCAATTATTTTTTCAAATATGTCTGAACGTTGGGGCCATCCCAGGATAATAATATTCGCCATAATTTCTTTTGACACCCGCGATATACCACTTGCTATATTATGGTCAATAGTGGTAATTAAATTTACACTGGTTTCGGTGGCAGCAGCCTGATCAATAAATTCTTTCAGTTTGGTTCTTGCTTTCAGGATATTTTTTTCGGCCTCAGCATTATTTGAAACGACCGACAAAATTGATATAGGATTGACCGATTTCTTTGTCTTTAAAAGAACAGACAACTCAAGAAGCTTTTCTACATTTTTAATATCCTCAACCGCCAAAAGTATATGTTCGATATTAAGTGCTGAAGTGTTTTGCATATCAGTAATATTATCGGTGGTTTCCAAGACTATTTTTTTGCCTGCTTTTTCCGTTACAAAAGAGGCGATCAAACATGTAATAAGAATTAAGATAATAGTTCCGTTGAGTATATTCTCGTCAATTATTCCTGCCTTGAAGCCAACCAGTATGATTGCCAAAGTAGCGGCAGCATGGGCGCTGCTTAATCCAAAAATAAGCTGGCGCTGTCCTTTCGAATATTTGAAAATAAGTTGTGTGAATAAGGCTGCAAACCATTTTCCAAACAATGCAACAGCAGTTAGCGTGGCTGCAACAATCAACGCTCCGGGTCCTTTTAAGAGTATTTTTATATCGACTAACATACCTACACTAATCAGGAAGAAAGGAATGAAAAGAGAATTACCTATAAACTCTATCCTGTTCATCAATGCGGATGAACTTGGGATAAGTTTATTTAATGCAAGCCCTGCAACAAATGCTCCTATAATTGGCTCAACACCTGCCACCTGAGCTAGAAAAGCCGCAAAAAAAACTACGGATAATACGAAAATATAATGGGAATGTTTTTCACTTTCCAGCTTGCGAAAAAACCATTTGGCTATTCGTGGTATTATCAGGAACATGATGGCTGTAAAAATGGCAAGCGAGACTCCTAATCTTATCCAGAAATCCATATTAAGATTTCCCTGATTGTTTCCCATTATTATTGCTAAAATGATCAGTACCGCTGTATCTGTAAGAATTGTTCCACCAACTGTAATGGCGACTGCCGGGTTTTTAGAAATACCCAGCTTGCTTACAATCGGATATGCTATCAGTGTATGTGTGGCAAACATACTGGCTGTAAGAAAACTGGTATTAAAATTATACCCCAGAAAATAATAGCACGCCGGAAAGCCTATGCTCAAAGGCAATATAAAAGTAAAGAAGCCGAACACCAGACTCTTATTACGGTTTACTTTAAACTCATTCATATCCAGTTCCAGTCCGGCAATGAACATGATGTACAATAAACCTATTGTTGAAAACAAATCAACAGCAGAATTTTTCGCAAGGATGTTTAAACCATGAGGCCCTATGATTACCCCTGATATAATTAATCCAATTATTCCCGGAATATTTAACTTTTTCAGTAAAATAGGAGACAGTAGAATAATGAATAAGATCAATGAAAAAATCAAAACCGGATTTGTAAGAGGTAATCGAAATTCATCCAGTAAGTGGTTGAAAAAATCTGTCATCGATTAATAATTAGGTGTTTTTGTGATAACTGCTGCACAACTAACTTTGATAAAAAGCGATGTTCTTTATCTAAATGTAGATTTTGCAAAATACGTAATTTAGGATAAAACATTGATACGCTACCGTTAATATTAAATGAGTTTAGTCAATCCTCATATTAGAACCATTTGTGGCAAATAAATGTTTTAATTCAGCATCTGTTGTGACAAATGAGTGGGGCATAATAAACAAACTTTTATTTGGTATCTATATTTTGTAAAATAGTCAAACTTTTAGTGGTGGGTTTTGCTGGTAAAATATTCCGGATCAATAGCTACAAACCTGGGAAATATTAAGTTTACCTATAGTAAAAGAAGTTTTTCCCGGTATTTTTAATTTTCCTTAAGAAACACTTTAAATTCGGATCCTTTTCCCTTCTCACTTTCTACCGAAATTTTGCCCCCGGAATTTTGAACGATTTCTTTTACCAGGTACAATCCGATTCCCGAACCTTCTATCTCGTTTTCTGTACGATAATATTTAGAAAAAATAGCTTTCTGCTTTTCCGGTTCTATACCAATTCCGTTGTCCTTCACAGAAATAATTATATAGGAACCTTCACGTTCTGTTTTAATAAAAATTTCAGGCTTCATGCCTGGCTTTTTGAATTTGATCGCATTACTTACCAGGTTGAAAAGGATACTCCTGAGTTTTCTTCTTGAAAAGGTTATTTCAGATACATTTACTTCACTTTTTATGATTGCCTCTGAATTCCTGATGTTGTCTGTAAGTGTAAGTTGTACATCTTCTAAAACATGTTCAAAATCTAACAACTGTTCTTCTGACCTATATTTGTGCTCCTCCTTGCGTGTATCGGTTAGTTCATTTATAAGGTTTTGAAGTTTTTTTGTGATGTTTTCAACTAAAGCATAAAACGATTGAAACTCCTTTTCATCGGTGAAAGACATTTTTTTAAAAACTTCAATGGCAAGAACTAAGCTGGTAAGCGGTGTTTTTATATCATGAGAAATCGTGTCTAATAACGTTTCATGATCAGAGATGAGTTTTTCCTGCTCTTTTAAATCTTTAATACGCCTTGTGATGTCAACAAACGTAATGATCACACCATTTGTTTTCTTTGTCTGCCTGTTTTCGTAAGGAATAATATTCATCTGGTACCACCTCATATCTGTCGTTTGAATTTCTTTTTCAAGAATCTCGTTAGAATCAATTACCTGTTGAATATTTTCAATGATACTGTGAAAGCGGAAATTCTCTTTGATGTCAATGATAGATTTCCCTATATCATCCTTCTTCAGATTGAATTGTTTCATTGCCGGCGGCGTAAACTTTTGCAGTAACAGGTTGGCATCCACAAAGAGTTGTGGAATGATCGTATTTCTGAAGTAATTTTCTAATTCATCATTCAGCTCAGTTATATTTTTCTTTTTTTGAGGAGGCTGCATATTTTGGTTATAAAAAATGATGGAAGGAAATTATTGGAACAGATCAGATTTTAAACAAAAGTAAGGTAATTTCCTTCTTAAGATCGCACGGCAATTTTCAGCTTTGGCTAAAGATTGCCTTCCGTTGGATAACAAATTGAAGCTTGTGCAGCGGTAAATAATTACGAAGCGGCATACGGAACAACCTTTTCAGTAAGCCGGAGATGGAACAGTTTTTTCTGAAAATTTAATTGGCAATCCGTCATTTAGAAAAGTAATTCCCTGAGCGAAGCAGCAGGTGGTATAACCTGAATTAGTATCTTTGTTAGTGTTGATATTATTGCTTGTAAAATACACCTATGATAAAAACATGTTGTATTCCCCATTTTAATTTGTGCAGGCAATGGAGAACAGGCCTTGTGCGAGCTGGATGTAGTGATGAAGGAAGTGTATGGATAAGTGTTACTATTTTTTCCGGTTAAAAGCAAACACGAAATATTTTGTAGATTGATAAAATGTACTAAGACCTTTTCCTGTAATTTAAGATCGCCCATCCGTTAAAGAAAACAGCAAAGCCAAGTACGGCAAATATTTGATTTTTTATATCCGCCAGCCCGCTTCCTTTTAAGATTACCAACCTCATTACTTCAATAAAATAGGTAACCGGATTGAACCGTGTAAACCATTGTGCCCACACAGGCATACTTTCAATCGGTGTATATAAGCCACCCAACAGAATAAATATCATGAAAAGAAAAAAAGCCACCAACATCGCTTGTTGCTGCGATGCAGAATAAGTTGAGACCAATAATCCAAATCCTAAAACAGCTAAAAGATAAACTCCGGCAAATACATAAATCGTAAAAAGACTACCGACTGGTACAATACCATACAGCACCCACGAAATGAACATACCAATAGTTAAAATAAGCATGCCTAATATCCAGAATGGGATTAGCTTTCCTAATATGAAATGATATTTTTTTACAGGTGAAACATTTATTTGCTCAATAGTACCTATTTCCTTTTCCTTTACAATATTTAATGAAGTGAGAAAAGAGCCTACAATAGTAACCAGCATTACCAGAATCCCGGGAACCATAAAAAATTTATAATTCATTAACGGGTTGTACCAGTTAGAAGGGCGCACATCAATGTTTATTTCCGGACTGAACCTTGGCATTTGTATCCATTCGTTTCGTACTTCAGTATTAAAATTTCGAACTATGCTTTGCAAATAAGATGAACCTAAAATAGCTTTCACCCCATTTATGGCATTTACTGAAAAAAGCAAAGTGGCTTCATTTTTCTTTATCAGATTTTTTTCAAAGTCGGCTGGTATTTCTACTATTATATCTGCTTTATCTTTCTCAATTTCCTGAAAGGCTTTATTGTATGAATCCGTATATTGGTCTAATTGAAAATAGCCGGATGCCGTTACTTTGGAAATTAAGCGCCGGGCATAAACACTATGGTCATGATCAACAATGGCAAGTTTTACATTTCTTACTTCATAATCTGCAGCCCAGGGTAGTAATAACAATTGCAGTATAGGCATTACAAAAATAATCCGCAATATGGCCTTATCTCTGAATATCTGACGAAACTCTTTTTGAAGTAAAAATTTTAGCGTTCTCATGCTAATCTTATTTTAAAATTCTTCAAGCTTGCTATCAATAATAAAACCGTCATTCCGCATAAGATTACTGTTTCTTTCCATACACTGCTTAAGGGTAAGCCTTTGATCATTACGGCCCGTACAATCTGGTAAAACCACCTGGCCGGGAATATATTGGAAATTACCTGCAATATCCATGGCATGTTTTCAATAGGAAACATAAACCCGCTCAGCATAACCGTTGGTAAAAACATTCCGGTTAATGAAATAAACATGGCCATTTGTTGTGAATTGGTGGAGGTGGAAATTAATAAACCGAAGGATAAACAGGTGATGGTAAATAAAATACTTTCACTTAACAATAAAACTAAACTGCCTTTTATGGGAACGTCCAATACAAAAACACTAATTATTAAAATACTGATAATATTTACTATTGAAATCAGCAAATAAGGAACAGCCTTGGCCAAAATAATTTTTATAGGTTGTATCGGCGATACCAATAAAACTTCCATGGTGCCGATTTCTTTTTCACGCACAATGGTAATGGCGGTCATCATGGTACAAACCAGCATTAAGATCATGGATATAACTCCCGGAACAAAACTGAATGAGCCTTTTAACTGCGGATTATACAGCATACGTACTTCTGTTTGAATCGTATAGGGTAACTTTTTATTTAGTGTCAGTCTTTTTTGATAATTCATTATAATGTTAGTGGCGTAACCTGTAAGTGTGGTTGCTACATTGGGGTCTGAGGCATCAGCTATAATTTGTATTGGCGCTGTGTTCAAATGCTGTAAATCACTATAAAAGGATGGCGGAAAAACAATAACTATGGAAGCTTTGCCCCGGTGAAATAAAGTTTGTATTTCTTTATAACTGTGTATTTCGGCAACCAGGTCAAAATAGCGGCTGGCGTCGAGTTCGCTTGTAAGTTCTTTTGTTGCAACATCCTTTGAAAAATCCAACACCGCAAACTTTGCATTCTTTACTTCAGTAGTAAGCGCAAATCCAAAGATCATGATCAATGCAATGGGCATTCCCAACAAAATGAGCAACGTTTGCCTATCCCGCAATATGTGAAGGAATTCTTTTTTTACAAAGGAGAAAAACTGTTTCATATTAAAACAAAGTATTTTTTTTAATTTTTATAAATTTTCCCTGGAGTCAAAAGACGCTCTGCTACTGTCCTTCTATATTTGCCTTTATTAATTTATTTAAAAAATTTATTCCAACTGATCACCAGTCCGGTTTGCCTTACGTGCAAGTTGCAGAAATACTTCATTCATTGTGGCTGCATTATATGTTTGTTTTAATTTTGCTGGCGTGTCCAATGCTTCAATTCTTCCATCTACCATTATGGATACCCGATTACAATATTCTGCTTCATCCATATAATGTGTCGTTACAAAAATAGTGATGCCTCTATCCGATGCTGCGTAAATCATGTTCCAGAATTCTCTCCTTGTTATAGGATCAACACCCCCGGTGGGTTCATCAAGGAAAACAATTGCCGGATCATGAACAATAGCGATAGAAAAGGCAAGTTTCTGTTTCCATCCCAGTGGTAACGATTTTACTAATGATTTTACTTCGCCTTCCAAATGAAGCTGTTTTACCAGCACTTCCGTTTTCTCTTTTAACTCCCGATCCGTTAAACCGTATATCCCTCCATAAAACCTGATGTTTTCACGGATGGTTAAATCTTCGTATAGGGAGAACCGTTGGCTCATATACCCGATACTCTTTTTAATCAACTCAGTTTGTTTGTATACATCATAACCCGCTACCGTAGCCAATCCTGAGGTAGGCAGCGACAGGCCGCATAACATCCGCATGGCTGTAGTTTTACCGGCGCCGTTAGCCCCGAGAAATCCAAATATCTCTCCTTTCTTTACCTCAAAAGATATTTTGTCAACGGCAGTAAAATCTCCAAATGTTTTGGTGAGGTCATGTGCCGTTATTACTTTTTCGTTGTTCATATTTTTCTATTACACGGATTTTTACGAATTAAACGAATTAACTAATTAACCCAAGTTGCTATTTACTTAAGCAAGTTTTTCAAAAGTAAAAGCGACAATAAATATTATTAATTTCAGCAGAAAGCCTTTAAAGGTTACTGCATGTATTTTTCTAAGAAACAATCCTTTAATCATT
>JAGWRO010000058.1 GCA_028876495.1 Bacteroidota bacterium | reverse complement strand
TTACACAAAGTTTAACAAGGAAGAAGCAAAGGGTGTATTTTATTACTTGAATGATTTAATCCGAAAGTGGATGAAGAACACCTATAAAATAATCGGCCGGGACAAATTGTATAAGAAATATCGACTGGTTCAAGCCGAAAATCCCTTGCTGTTTTATCATTGGAAACTTGGAATAAAAGCGTGATTGGATAGTTCGAGCCGTATGAAGGGAGACTTTCACGTACGGTTCCTTGAGCGGTTTGGACTGTAATGTCCTTGCCTACTCGACTGTCTCACGAACCACCAAATCAGATTTTTTAACTGCCCTTTACCAGGCTCAGGGTGGCATTAATTAATCTCTTAAAATTTTATGTTGCATTCTTTTATTTCATCCATAGTAACGTTTTTTTTATCGCCGTTTAACTGGCTGGTGATTTTATTGATAGCAGGGTTTATATTTAAAAAGAAAGGCAGGCGGAAAGCGTGTTTTATTTCGGCATTTTTTGTCTTTTTAATCTTTGGCAATACCTGGCTTTTAAATGTGTATGCCAAAAACTGGCAGCCGGCACCGGTAGTTTTGAATGCGGCGACTCCCTACAGTTGTGGAATTGTGGTTGGAGGTTTTGCCAGTCCGGATGCTCATGTACATGGTTATTTTAATTCCGCTGCAGACAGGTTTATCGAAATAATGAAGCTTTATAAGACAGGACATATTCAGCACATCATGATCAGCGGTGGGAATGGCAAACCGGAGGCTAACAGCTTCCGGGAAGGGGCGTGGGTAAAGGGGCAATTGCTACAAATGGGCATTCCCGATTCTGTTGTTTTTACGGAGGACCGATCCGACAATACCGCCGAAAATGCATTGAACACAAAACAGGTGCTTGATTCTTTACAATTGAAACCACCTTACCTTTTGGTAACTTCGGCATACCACATGCCACGTGCGGCTCTTATTTTTAAAAAAGCAGGCGTTGATGTGATTCCTTATCCCTGTAATTATACAGACGGAATAGGAGGAACCGAACTATCCGACTTTATACCGCGTCCTTCCGTTTTAATGAGCTGGGATACTTATTTGAAAGAGACGTTTGGGTATTGGTGGTATAGGATGAAGTAGTTAATGGTGAATGGTTAATTGGTTAATGGTTAATGATATAAGTTCCCGGCTAAGTTAATGTCATCCTGCGCCTGTCGGAGGAGGGTTAAAAGTTGAGAGCTAAATATTAAATATCGAACAAGGAATATTGAATAATGAAGGAAAAGCAAAAGTCAGAACTTCTGATCGTCCTGATTTACTGATTACCAGGAAGAGCACCATCATGGAATTTTGAATATCGAACAAGGAATATGGAATGTTATGAAACTTTTAATGTTTTATCTTTATAGTTCAATTACTCAAAAAATATTTTAAAATACAATTCGCAAAGATTGTTGCTGTGAGTATTTAACTTAGAAATTTTTTAAAACAGTTTAAAAGTATGATTACCATAAATTTAAAACAAAAAACAAAATTAGATGGGCACCTTGTCATAGATGTGCCAACTACGCTAATTGAAAAAAATGTAGATGTAGTATTGGTTATCCAGGAAAAAGAAGAGACATCTGCAAGTAATATCGCGGAAAAAAAAGCAAATAAGAAATATGATTTTTCCCATCTATATGGAAAATTGGAGTGGAAAGGGAATGCTTTAGCTGAGCAAAAAAAAATTAGAGCTGAATGGGAATAAGATTACTTCTTGACACTAATGCAATTATTGCCTTATTAAATGAAAATGCGAGTGTAACAGAAGCAACTAATAATGCGGATTCCATCTTTATTTCAGTGATAAATGAATTAGAGTTCAAATCTTTTTCAAGCTTGTCTTTGAATGATATAGAAGTGGTTTGATGCTTTTGTATCAATCATTAAGGTGCTGGATTTACTATCTTCAGATATTATTCTTAAAAATAAAATCATAGAAATCAGAAATACCTATAAACTAAAACTACCGGATGCAATCATAGCAGCAACCGCAATTATCAATAACGCAATATTGATAACCGCTGATAAAGGATTTAAAAAAGTTAAAGAACTTCAATTGAGAATAATTTAAGAAAGCTTTATTTGCCCTTAGAGCCTTAGTGGTAAACCCTATTGTGAAGCAAAAGAAAAAGTTGACCACCAAGACACCAAGAGCACTAAGGAATTATTTCTTCGAAATAATGAAGTACAAAGTTTTTCTGCCTTAGTGTCCTTAGAGTCTTAGTGGTAAACCCTATTGTGAAGCAAAAGAAAAAGTTAACCACCAAGACACAAAGAGCACGAAGGAATTATTTCTTCGAAATAATGAAATACAAAGTTTTTCTGCCTTAGAGTCCTTAGAGCCTTAGTGGTAAACCCTATTGTAGCGTATAAAGAAAAAAGTTGACCACAAAAATATTTTAAAATGGTAGTTTCTTCCAACATCTCCTCTTCGCTCTTCTGGGATATTGATATTTCTAAATTAGACTGGAACAGGCATAAGCAATTGATAGTGGAACGTGTAATACAACGTGGGTCTCTAAATGCGATCAAAGAAGTAACAGATCATTATGGAATTCAGGAACTAAAAAGTATTATAAGACAAATCCCATATTTGGAAAAAAGAGACATTGCTTTTGTCAATATTTATTTTGATATTCCGCTCAACGAATTGAAATGTTATACACGGAAACGGTTAGCCCGGAATTTTTTAGATTAATCCGACAGCTTTGTAAGCACCAGGAGTTGAATGATTTTGTATTGGTGGGCGGTACAGCATTGGCAATGCAAATTGGCCATAGAAAAAGCATTGATATTGATCTTTTTTCTTCGAATCCTTTTGATTCTGAAAGGATGGCAGAGTTTTTAGAAAACAATTATGATTTTAAAGTTCAGACAAGATTCAGAAATGCATTAATGGGCACAGTAAATAATATTAAAGTAGATATTATCAGCCATCAATACAAGTGGCTTAGGGATACTTTTACAGAAGAAGGAATCAGGATGGCAGGAATGGAAGATATTGCTGCCATGAAATTAAATGCAATTGTTGGAAATGGCACCAGGCTAAAAGATTATGCAGATGTTGCCTTTCTATCTGGTTATTTTTCTTTACAACAAATGCTTGATTTTTTTGGAAAAAAATATCCAAATAACAACTCAGTGATTGCACTCAAATCGTTGTGCTATTTTGAAGATATTAATTTTGATGTGGATGTTCAATTTCACAACCAGCCTATTGTATGGAAACAAATAGAATCCAGGATAGTTGAAATGGTACGTAGTCCCCAAAAATTATTTGCTTCATTCTAAAGTTGGCTATGGATAACTTTTAACTTTACGCCTTTCCTTCCAATATTCATTGGGGATTTAAGAATAACAATTCAGGTTATTTATTGATTTACTGTAATCTCTAACATTTTCAACTCTTAAAACCCTTCGACAGGCTCAGAGGACAAAGAGAAAAAGGGATACCACAAAGGCGCTAAGGGCACAAAGATTATTTCTGCGAAATAAAAGTCCTTCGACGGGCTCAGGAGGGAAGAAAAGTAACCGCAAAGGCACAAAGAGCACAAAAATGAAATACAAAAAGTTTTTATTGGTCAAATAAATTTTAATCATGTCCACCACCAACACACGCCGCGGGTTTATAAAAAATACAGGAGCACTGGGCCTTGGCCTGGTGACCCTGCCTTCCCTTTTTAATAAGGAATCCCGGAATACGCCGGAGGCAAAAAAGAAAATTGTTTGTGTTGGCGGACATCCCGATGACCCGGAGAGCGGGTGCGGCGGAACCCTGGCTAAGTTGAGACATGCCGGCCACGAGGTAACGATCATTTATTTAACTACCGGCGAAGCCGGTATTCCCGGTAAGAGCCATGATGAGGCGGCTGCCATCCGCAAACAGGAAGCGATCAATGCCTGCAAAGTGCTGAATGCAAAACCCATATTTGCCGGTCAGATAGATGGTGATTCCATAGTGAACAATGAATGGGTAAGTCGTATTAAACAACTGATCATGGATGAAAAGCCGGATATCGTATTTACTCACTGGCCTTTGGATTCGCATAAAGACCACCAATCGGCAAGTTTGCTGACCATCCAAAGCTGGATACAGGAGCCGCAACAATTTTCGCTTTACTTTTTTGAGGTGTGCATAGGTGAACAAACGCTTATTTTTCATCCAACTGATTATGTAGACATTACGGATACACAGGAGCAAAAGAAACTAGCGGTTTATTGTCATGTAAGCCAGGATCCGCCGGGAATATACGAATGCGGCCATGCGGCTATGGAAGATTTTCGCGGGCGCGAACTGGGGGTGAAAGCTGCGGAGGGATTTGTGAGGATAGTGGGGAAGAAGGAGTCTAATGTGCTGATTAGCTGATGTGCCAATGTGAGGATGGTTAACTGGTCAGGACGCTTGCCTTTGGCGGCCTGAACGATAGAAAGAGGAAGAGGGGCCACGAAGTCACAAAGACTCAAAGGAAGAGAAGAAAAAGGGAGATTGAAGAAGTTGGCCACGAAGACACAAAGGGGCAAAGGAAGAGAAGAAAAAGAAGTCAACCACGAAGGTACAAAGAGCACGAAAGAATCATTTCTTCGAAATATGAAATGCAAAGTATTTCTCCCTTTGAGTCCTTAGTGTCTTAGTGGTAAAACTTTTTTTTGAAGTAGAAAGAAAGAAGGTTTAAGAGTTAAGCGTTAAGGTTAGTAAGTTGTCACCCTGAGCCTGTCGAAGGGTGTTTGGAGTTCAAAGTTCATAGTTCATAGTTCATAGTTTGATTGATATTAATCTATTTAAATACAGTTAACAAACAAATTTTGCTGAAAATATATTTGCTAAAATTCGTGTTATCAAGAAAAGGGGATATTCTGAAAAAAGGCTTTAATTTTGAGTAATAAATAAAAAAATAAAATGGACACTCTAACTATAAATATTCCTCCCCAAATAAATACCAAAACATTTGACGTGCAAATCTATCTTGCAGCAAAGCTTTATGAGGATGCTATATTATCAGCAGGCCAGGCAGCGGAAATTGCGGGCATTTCAAAAAGGGCTTTTATTGAAATATTAGGGCATTATGGTGTCTCAGCATTTGGAGAATCTTTAAATGATTTGAAATCAGATATTTCAAATGCCTAGGATCGTAATTGCAGATACGAGTTTTCTTATTGCAATTCAGAAAATGCATTTATTTGATGAAATTCAGGATTTATACCATCAAATCTATATTACAAAAAAAATCGAAGAAGAATTTCAGCTTGCATTACCAGATTGGATACTTATACAGGAACCACTCAATATAACCATTCAAGCCGTATTATCGCTTACATTAGATCCGGGGGAAGCCTCAGCTATTGCATTAGCCTACAGTTTTGACGATGTAATTTTAATCATTGATGATTTAAAAGCAAGAAAAGAGGCAATTGCATTAGGATTTAAAATAACAGGCACATTGGGTGTCTTATTTAAGCTAAAAGAAAAAGGTCTAATAAATTCATTGAAACAAAAAGTCTTACAATTAGCTGAAATTGGATTTAGAATAAACCCGAAAATAATAGAGGAAATATTGCGAAATGCAGGTGAAGAATAATTAATTGAAGAAATTTTACACAGCTTGTTGAAAGGGTGTTGAAAGTTTAAAGGTTTAAGTCATAAGTTATAAGTTTCGGCTAACTTAATGTCATCCTGAGCTTGTCGAAGGGTGTTTAGGAGTTAAAAGTTATCAGTTGAAGGTTATCAGTTATGAGTTTAAATTTCCGGTTTAGTGAATGTCATCCTGGGCCTGACGAAGGGTGTTTAGGAGTTAAGAGTTAGAGTTTGAATAATGAATATCGAACAAGGAACATTGAATGATGAAGGGGCAGCCAGTGCTGAGCCATGGTTCGAACCGGAAAATACAGTGCATGCAATTCTATATCTATGCAATTGGTAAAGTCGCTTGAAAATAATAATCCTCAATTATACAAGGCATTGCGCGTGGTATACAAGAGATTACAACATGTTAAAGATCAGTATGTTGATGGAATCAGAACTTACATGCCCAAAGAATTAAAATCCTTTCATAATTTGCCTACCCGTAATTTCTCAGCCTGGAAAGGATTGGAATTAATTATTGGGGATGTGATAAGCCAAAGTGAAATAAAATGTGAGTCTTGTCTTGAATTCGGAGTAGAATATGGGTATTCAACAGCGGTATTCGCCAATTATTTTGATAAAGTTACCGGTGTGGATTTATTTACCGGAGATCTTCATGCAGGTTTTAAGGGAAATGTATTTGAAGTGGCTTCTGCCAATTTAAAAGATTTTAAAAATATCACCTTAATTAAAAACGATTACAAAGATTTTATTAAAGATCACGACCTTACTTACGACTTAATTCATGTCGATATTATACATACTTACGAAGATACCTATGAGTGTGGACTTTGGGCTGCTGAACATTCAAATTGCACCCTTTTTCATGATACAGAAAGTTTTTCTTCCGTTAAAAAAGCAGTAAGAAATATTGCAAAGAAAACCGGTAAAAGGTTTTATAATTATCCTTATTATAATGGGCTTGGCATCCTTTTTTAACGGTATTTTTTAAACTAACATCTCATTACAACTACAACCTTTTAATTGAAATCAATCATAAAGTTTTTGTTAGCTAAATTAGGTTACAGACTTGTAAAAAACAGCTATTTTAAGAACCTCATCAATGTAAGTAACGCCTACAATTTTATTGATTTCGGTACCCTTAATAAGCTTGATTTTCACCATATCCTTAAAAGTGTAGTTGATAAAGAAGAACCGATCTGTTGCTTTGACATAGGGGCTAATGTCGGACAGACCGCAAAAAAAATACGCGGCTATTTTCCTAATTCAACTATATATTGTTTTGAACCGGTTAAAAAAACTTATGAATCATTATACGGGAACACAAAGGAATACAAGAATATAAATTCGTTCAATTTTGCTTTTGGTGAAAATACGGGTGAAATGGAAATATTTCTTCGTGAAAATTCTGAATGGAATTCCCTTGATGTTGCTGTGAATGAAATGGCCAAAGCGAAAGGAGCTAATTCTGAAATTATCAAAATAGATACAGTTGATAACTTTGTAAAACAACAATATATTTCAGGAATCCATTTCTTTAAATCAGATACGGAAGGGTATGAACTTAAAGTTTTAAAGGGAGCTAAGCATTGTTTGGAGAATCAGTTAATTGACATACTCTATATCGAGGTTGGATTTAATAAGCAGGATTTGCAACACACCTATATAACTAACGTAATCGATGAACTTGAAAATTATGGTTATGGATTATCAGGTTTATTTGAGAAAATGTATACTGCAAATAAGATATTACTTTATGCGAACGCCTTATTTATGAAGCGCTCAATATCTAAATTGACCGGCTCATAATTAAATTTACAAGTACCAAAAAATTGAATTGATACAAAATACCGAAGATACCTCCATAGCTGCTAAAGAAGAATGGGATATGGTGATCCAGCCTAAGGCTCATTTGCTTGACCTTAACTTAAAGGAAGTGTGGCGGTACCGAGACCTGTTATTGCTGTTTGTAAAAAGAGATTTTATTGCCCAATACAAACAAACGATCCTCGGGCCGCTGTGGCATATAATACAACCCATTTTTACCACGATCATGTTCCTGCTGATATTTGGAAAGATTGCCAACATACCTACAGATGCTGTTCCTCCTGTTTTGTTTTACATGAGCGGAATTACCATCTGGAATTATTTTGCCAGTTGCCTCAATTCCACTTCCAACACCTTTGTGGCCAATGCAGGCATTTTCGGGAAAGTTTATTTTCCCAGGCTGGTGATTCCTTTGTCGAATGTATTATCGAACATGGTAAAATTTGGCATACAGTTCTTGCTGTTGCTGGCAATGATGGCCTTCTATTCGTTCAGGGGGTATCCCATTCATTTTGGAATTACCTGGCTTTGGATTCCTGTATTAATTTTGATGATGGCGGGGCTGGGGCTGGGACTTGGTATCATTATTTCTTCACTAACTACCAAGTACCGTGATCTTACCGTACTGGTTGGTTTCGCCGTGCAACTGCTGATGTATGCTACCCCTATCGTTTACCCTCTATCATTTTTAAAAGGAAAATCCTATGCACGATGGATTCAATGGAACCCGCTGACACCGATAGTTGAATCATGGCGCTATGTCCTTTTTGGCCAGGGCAGTTTTACCGCGGGTACCCTCTTATACAGCACCGGGGTAATTGCTGCTATTTTATTTTTGGGGTTATTAATTTTTAGCAAGGTAGAAAGGACCTTTATGGATACAGTGTAGGAAAATAAAAATCCTGATTATTTGTTTGTTTACTGTTCAAATGAATAAAAAAAATGACAGGCAACCAACGGGGCTGGACGTGGATTAAAAATAAATTTCCGGATTATTTGTTCGTTTACCGGAGTAACAAGATTTGATATTTAAGAATCGAGTTAAGAAGAAATAATACGTAATAAATGTTGAAAAAGATCAAACTATTTATTCATTGGGCTTCAGAAAAAATGGGTATCAGGTTTTACAGAATACGAAAGCCGGTAGAAATTAAACCTGTAGAGTATAAACAGCAACATTTAGACATTGAAAGAATACTCAATAAACCTGATCCTGTAATATTTGATATTGGCGCTAATACCGGTCAAACAATAAAGGGCTTCAGGGCAAAGTTCCCTGAAAGTATAATATATGCATTTGAGCCGGGGATAGAAACATTTAATTACTTACAGCAATTATATAAGCACACTGGGAATGTTCATTTACATAATATTGCGTTTGGGGCTGAAAAATCAAGGTTAATATTTCACGACAATGAATATAATGTGATGTCCTCATTTTTAGAAAATGGCAGCAAAATACACTTTGGGGAGATCATAGAAACCAGAGAAATAGAGTTAACAACGGTAGACGATTTTTGCATGACGCATGACATTAAAAAAATTGATGTTTTAAAAATAGATACGCAAGGATTCGATTTGGAAGTTCTAAAAGGCGCATTGAATATGCTTCCTAATGTAAGCATTATTTTAACGGAAATTACTATTTATCCTTTATATAAAAACCTGCCGGAGTTAGATGAGGTGCTACTATTTTTAAGAGAGAAGGGGTTTAAGTTTGCCAACTTATATGAAGCTAATTTCAGAAACGAAGTTTTAGCCTGGGCAGATTTTATGTTTGTTAATAATGATCTTGTTAATTGGAGCCAATACTGTGACAAGTTAGTGCCAAATAAGTAAACAACCATGAGTTCATTAAAGCGGTGACTAAGCGGTTTCTGAATCTAGAAACATAAATTTGACTTTCAGATGCCAATTTACAAAATAACGTAGGATAGTGAAATGAGTAATACCGTTATCAAAGTAGAAAATCTCTCCAAACAATACCGTCTCGGTAATGTTGGTACAGGTTCTTTTGCTCATGACATCAACAGGACATGGTACCGCCTGCTTGGTAAGGAAGATCCTTATTTAAAAATAGGGGAAGAGAACGACCGCAGTGTAAAGGGAAGCAGCGACTATATCTGGGCTTTAAAGAATATTAATTTTGAGGTCAAACAAGGCGAAGTGCTTGGGATCATCGGCCGCAACGGGGCAGGAAAAAGCACGTTGCTAAAATTACTCAGCCGTACTACTTCACCTACCAGTGGCAGTATCAAAATAAAGGGTCGCGTCGCGTCTTTACTGGAAGTAGGAACCGGCTTCCATCCTGAACTTACAGGAAGGGAAAATATATTTTTAAACGGTGCCATACTTGGTATGAGCAAAAGGGAAATAAAAAGCAAGTTTGATGAGATCGTTGACTTTAGCGGTGTTGAAAGATACATTGATACGCCTGTAAAAAGATATTCGTCAGGTATGCATGTACGCCTTGCCTTTGGCGTGGCGGCGCACCTTGACCCCGAGATCCTTATTGTGGACGAGGTATTGGCGGTTGGGGATGCGGAGTTTCAAAAGAAAGCATTAGGTAAGATGCAGGACGTAAGCACGCAGGGAGGGAGAACGGTATTATTTGTTAGCCACAATATAGTGTCCATTAAAAAGCTATGCAACAAAGGCATGTACCTTGTAAATGGATTAGTACATCATGCAGGAGAAATTGAGGATACGATAGATGCTTACCAGCAATCGATCGTATTCAGTAAAAGCCATAAAAGTGCGTACTATGCTGAAGAATCAAACGAAAAAGACATACAGATACTTGCTATAAAAATTTTGGATGAGGCAGGAAATGAAAAAGGAATCTTTGATGTATTCGATCCTGTTTTGGTTGAATTTGAAATGATCATAAAAAAGGAGGATGCAAGCTTTATTACTCCAATTTTACTGGTTGAAAAAGACGGAGTCGAATTGTTCTGGAGCTTTGCATCTGATCTTGAGCCCGGCATACTGGATTCATTACCTATGGGAAGGCATAAGTTTAAAGTACAATTGCCTAGCCCTTTAAAAAAAGGGGTATATAATATTCACGGCAATATCGGAAAGCCGGGGGTTGGCAATATAGATGTTGCCTATGATGCTGTGCAGTTTAAGGTAGATGAATTGAGCTTCAATCCAGCAAATGCCTCTTTTGCAGCAGGAAGAGGGGGCGTTATTCCTGCTATCTTAAATTGGGAAAAAATAGGTTAATGATTATTCATAACAGCTAATTTTAAAATCGCAACCACCTCCATTACATGTTATTAAGCCTTAAGAAAATATTTAAAAAAAGAAACAAAAAGCCTGTAAGCACGCAGGTGAAAGAAAAATATCCTTTTGTTTATGTAGAAAATGAAAACCAGTTGAAGTTTTGTATCAACAACTCAACAGAGGAATTCCGGCTGGTAAGATGGGGTGGTGAAGAAGCCTATGTAAAGCAAATGATTGGAGAACTTAAAACAGGTGATATCTTCTTTGATATTGGATCTTCAGTAGGATTGGTTTCTGTGATGGCAGCCCAAAAACTTACAAATGGTACTGTGGTCAGCTTTGAGCCAGATCCGGAAAATCTTATGAGATTAAAGGAAAATTTTGCGCTGAACACCATGGAAAATTTTATGATCCGGCCGATAGCAATTGGTGACCGTAAAACGGTAATGCACTTATATACCGGGGGATCCAATAACTATTCGCCAAGCCTGGAAAGCGTAAACGGAATCAAGACCTCCATGGAAGTAGAAGTAGATTCAATCGATAATCTTTTGGAAAGAAAAGCTATTCCATTGCCCACCGTGATTAAGATAGATATTGAAGGAGCAGAACTGATGGCTTTAAAAGGAATGAAAAAGTTATTAAGCAGTGTAGACAGGCCGAGGGTTTTATTTATAGAGTTGCATCCTGAATTTTTACCTTCTTTTAATGCAACTGTAGAAGAAATATTCGACTTCCTGTCAGAATTAAAATATGATCTTATTGAAAATACAAAAAGAGATCAGCAAATTCTTTGCAAATTAGTCCGTAGTAATTAAAATTAAATGAAGACAAAAAAGTGAAGTGATGAAAAATTATTCGATAGCTGCCATAGTGCCCATGAGGCACAACAGTGAAAGGGTTCCCGGAAAAAATTACAGGGATTTTGCAGGCGCACCTTTGTTCTTTCACATCATAGAAAGCCTGTTGCAATGCGATGCAATTTCAAAAGTGGTTATTGATACTGACAGCGATGAAGTGATTGACCTGGCAGAAAAAAAATTTGGTGATACAGTAACCATTTTGGTAAGGCCTGTTCATTTAAGGGACGGCGGCATATCCATGAACGATGTGTTGATGAATTCGATAAACCAGGTTCCTGCTGATTTTTATTTACAGACCCACAGCACCAACCCTCTTTTAAAGGCAGCCACCATTGAAAAAGCATTGAGTAAGTTTCTTGAAATATACCCGATGTATGATTCCCTGTTCAGTGTCACCTCGAGGCATGTACGGTTGTGGGATTCTTTATCAAGGCCGATCAACCATAACCCGAATATTTTGTTGAGAACACAGGACCTTCCCCCGTTTTACGAAGAAAATTCGGGCATGTATATTTTTACAAAGGAGATTTTGGAACGTAAGCATAATCGCATTGGCGATAGGCCTTTCCTCTTTGAAATTCCCGAAATAGAAGCGCATGATATTGATGTGGAACTGAATTTTAAAATGGCCGAGTTTTTATTTAAAGAATTCAACAGCCAAAAGTAGCGTCGAATGTTTTTGGTATTACCCGAATGGAGGCGAATTACACGAAATGAAATTTAATCACCGGTGCCAAAATTAAGAATGGCAAGCCTCTTATACAATTTTAAAACTCTTTTATGCCTTTCAAGGTATTGATCACCTGCCCGCCGATGCTGAACAGCATAGAGGAATTCAGGCAAATATTTACCAATAAAAATATAGAATTAGTAACACCGGATGTAGTGCAGGTATTGAGTGAAGCGCAACTGATCGAACTGGTGCCGCAGGCAGATGCCTGGATCATCGGTGATGATCCTGCTACAGAAAAAGTATTTATTGCCGGCAAAAAAGGGAAATTGAAATGCGCCGTTAAATGGGGGGTAGGAACAGACAATGTGGATTTTGAAGCTTGCAAAAAATTGGATATTCCTATAGCCAACACGCCCCATATGTTTGGAGGCGAAGTGGCCGACCTGGCTATGGCGTACCTTCTTGGCCTCGCAAGACATTCTTATTTAATCGACAAAGCGGTGAAGAGAGGAGAATGGATAAAGCCCACAGCCATTTCTGTGGCAGGGAAGAATGTGTTTGTAGCAGGGCTGGGAGACATAGGCCGGTCATTGATCAAAAGATTGCAGGGTTTTGATGTAAATACATATGCCTATGATCCCTTCGCGCTTTGTACTGCAGAAGAAGCAGGTGTTAAAGAAATATTGAACTTCCCTGACCTATTGGGGCAAGCAGATTTTTTAGTACTTTGTTGTTCCCTCACTGCTTCAAGCAGGCACATGATTAATGCTATTTCAATTGCTTCAATGAAAAACGGGATCTTTGTAATAAACGTGGCAAGGGGTGGCTTGATCGATGAAGCAGCTTTAACAGAAGGCCTGCAGTCAGGGAAAATCGCGGCGGCGGCTTTGGACGTATTTGAAACCGAGCCCCTGCCTTTGGAAAGTGGATTACGTGGATTTGATCAATGCATCTTTGGAACCCACAATGGTTCCAATACCACGGAAGCAGTACGAAGAGCCAGTAATAAAGCCATCGAAATTTTATTTCAATTTTTAAATATCGGCTAATGGCAAAAAAGGTTTTGATCACAGGAGTTTTGGGAGGCATCGGGAGCGGGCTGGCAAAAGCTTTTAAAGAGAATGGCTACCACGTAACCGGGCTTGATATCAGGAAGGACACCTGTGATCATTGTGACAGGTTGATCCATTTTGACCTCAACCGTTTCTGTACAGATGCGCAATACCGGCTTGAGATGAATGCAAAATTCAAAGAAGAAATACCGGAGCTGCACGTTTTGATCAATAACGCGGCCGTTCAATTATTAGGCAGCGTAAAAGAAATTGAATTAAATGACTGGAATGAGACCCTAAATGTAAACCTCACCGGTGCCTTATTATTAAGCCAGCTTTTTTTAGACAGGCTGGAAGAAGTACATGGCTGTATCATTAATATCGCCAGCATTCATCAGCAACTCACCAAAAAAAGATTTGTTTCCTACGCCACCTCAAAAGGTGCATTGATAGCGCTTACCAAATCCATGTCGGTTGATCTGCAAGGACGGGTAAGGGTAAACGCCATAAGCCCAGCAGCAATAGATACCAAGATGCTTAGAGATGGATTTGATAATAATGAAGAAAAAGTACAACAGCTAAATGAACTTCACCCGATGCAAAGAATCGGCAAGCCGGCAGAAGTCTCTAAACTGGCATTGCTGCTTGCGGAAGATGAACTTGGGTTTATCAACGGTGCCAACATCAATATTGATGGCGGGATCAGCAATGTATTAAAAGACCTGGATTAATGTTTCAGAATTTGATTTGCCTGCATGACTAAAATGAATTTACTGTTTAGCCCGTTTTTAAAATATAAAAGGGAAAAGTTGGTGAAGAAGCTACTGGGTAGCGTGATTGATAATAATGAACTTTTTAATATCGTACATAAAAATGAAAGTTTTATAGAGTTTTTGCCCGAAGTTGAAAGTTTGGGTTTTGATAAAAATGGTCTTTACAACTCTGAGAATTTGCATGATGAGTTTCAAAAAAAAATAGCCCCTTTTACATTTAGTAAACCCTTTATTTGTCAATTGGATAATGTGGAACTGGTTGGTGCTTCTGCATTACTGTTTTACAAAAAAAGGCCTGTTCTCGAAAACAGTATCGGCAGGTATGATTGTTTTGAAAAATCTGTTTTACAGGCTGCTGATTGCTATTATTTGGGAGCGCCCGGCTCTTCTCAAAAGAAAAACATTTTCAGTCCGGATATTGTAATATGTAATCTGGTTAATGTATGGAGCAAAGGATATTTTCATTGGATACTTGAAGGATTAACGAGGCTGGAGATGGTAAGGCAATATGAACATCAAAAATCGACGAGAGTAAAACTTTTAATTGATCAGAACCCTACCGGATATATTAAGGAATCACTGTTATTGTTGGGGTTTGAAGAGAGCGACCTGGTTTATTATACTCATCAAAGAAATTTTGCAAAAAAAATTATCCTTCCTTCTTTCAGACGCCAGTGTGGTTATACTTCAACACACGCCTGCAAATGGCTGAGAGAGAAAATCTTTTCGTCTCTTAACATAAATACAGCTCAGCAGCCAGGCGGACTGCGAATTTATATCTCAAGAGAACTGGCGACTAAGCGGAAAGTTATTAATGAGGATGAACTAACTGATTTTCTTTTGGGCAATGGGTTTATTAAAGTAAATCTTGAAGAGTATTCTTTTACAGAGCAAGTTCAATTATTTTCAAAGGCCTCTTTTATTGTAGCACCTCATGGCGCAGGAATTACCAACATTATATTTTCACGGCCGGGTAGCATAATCTTAGAGCTGTTTCACGAAAATTATGTCAACCCCTGCTACTTTACTTTAGCGATGGCCCTTGGCCTTACCTATTATTATTCTACAGGCAAAGAAATAAATGATAATATGGCAGTTGAAATGGATTCAGTGAAAAGCGTATTCAGTGAAATATTTGCCGGGCAAAGCATTGATGAACCCCAGGCTGATATTTAGATAATAAAACATGATCAAACAATTAAAACTTCTCCGCAGAGTTTACAGGAATCGCCGGGAGCATAAGGAATACCTTGATTGGTTTTACAATGAAAAAAATATGGGAATTCCCTTTGACCGAAGAAAGGATGAAGATTATATCAACTGGTTTCTCAATTGCAGGCCCTCTTTATTTCAATATCAAAATATTCATAAAGGGCAGGATTGTTTTATCATAGGAAACGGCCCTTCTCTCAACAAAACCAATCTTAGTCTCCTGAATGACTTTTATGTATTTGGATTAAATAAGATCCACTTGATTTTTGACAAGCACCCCCTGGATCTTACCTACCACGTAGCTGCC
Source organism: Bacteroidota bacterium (assembly GCA_028876495.1). GTDB lineage: Bacteria > Bacteroidota > Bacteroidia > Chitinophagales > Chitinophagaceae > Ginsengibacter. Next base: position 27,316 of record JAGWRO010000058.1, on the reverse strand, counting down.
AACCCGCTGGTGATTGACCAAACGAAAGAGGAGTTAAAAAATAACATTTATAATTGCCCAAGTTTTTTATCCTACGAGGCTTCTACGAACATTGAAAACAACATTAAGAATGTATATAAAATATTAACCAATGCTCCGTGGTCTTTTTATAAAGATATTACTCAACCTATATCAGAGGGCTACACCGTAACCTACGTTGCCATGCAAATTGCCTTTTACATGGGTTTCGAAAATGTGTATTTAGTGGGAATGGATCATAATTTTAAGCAATCCGGCAAACCCAATGAAGAACAGCATCACAAAGAAGAAGATGTAAATCATTTTCATCCTGATTATTTTAAAGGACACCAATGGCACCTTGCTGACCTTGAGGGAAATGAGGCCTCGTATGCCATGGCCAGACACCAGTTTCACGCCAACGGAAGAAATATTTATGATGCTACCATCGATGGTAAACTAACGATATTCCCCAAGGTGAATTTTGATGAGGCATTGAAATTGGCCAAAAAAAAATCTGCGCTTTAAATTACTATTTTGCCTAAGCTTTCCATCATTACCATCAATTACAATAACGCAACCGGTTTACAAAAAACCATGGATAGTGTGTTTGAGCAAACATTTACTGACTTTGAATACCTGGTTATAGACGGAGGTTCAGATGACGACAGTAAGGAGCTGATTAAGAATCATGAGAATAAGTTGGTTTACTGGGTTAGTGAAAAAGATAAGGGCGTTTATCATGCGATGAATAAAGGCATCGTTAAAGCCAATGGAGAATACCTTTTGTTTTTAAACTCCGGTGATTTTCTTTATTCCGAATCCAGTCTTTCGGACTTTTTTGATAACAGTAATGGGGAAGATATTGTTTATGGAGATGTTTTAAGAGTCAGCCCGGATAGTCAGCTAATGAAATCATATCCTTCACAGCTTTCTTTTAGTTTTTTCTTGCAGGACTCATTACATCATCAAAGTATAATTTTAAAAAAATCTGTTTTTGAAAAAACAGGGTTATACAATGAATCCTTTAAGATTGTATCAGATTGGCTGGTTAGTATGAATGCAATTTGTTTATACCAGGCATCCTACAAGCATGTAGATAATTGTGTTTCAATATTTCCTACAAATGGGATAAGCTCAGACCCAGTCTACGTTGAATTATTCAAAAAAGAGAGAAATGAAGTGATAGATCAATATTATTCTGCCTTCATTAAGGATTATCAAATGGCGAATGATAAGGCTATTGCGCTAGAAGAATGTAGATTGCTATTAAAAAATACTATTAATTCCAATGGTTATAAATTTGTGAAAAACATCACAAGCTCAAACTTCTATAGGTCTGTCAAGCGAATAGCCGGTTCGTTTACCAGGCTTTAAAAAGCGTTTTATCAGCAGCTTGAATTTAGAAAACAATATATCTGTTATAATTCCTGTCTTTAATGCAGCATCTTTTGTAACTAAAGCTGCTGAATCTGCATTAGGTCAACCGGAAACTTCAGAAGTTATTTTAATTGAAGATGGCAGTAGTGATAATTCTCTTGAAGTTTGTAAAAATTTAGTTGAAAAATATGAGAAGGTTAAACTATACCGGCACCCGGGTAATATCAATAAAGGTGCAGGCCTTTCGCGTAACCTTGGTATAGAAAAATCGAAAAGTGATTTTATTGCATTTTTGGATGCAGATGATTATTTTTTACCAGACCGCTTTAGAGCAGAAAGATCCATATTTAAAAATGATGCTACAGTTGACGGTGTTTATGGAGCTATGGGTTTTCATTATTATTCAGTTGACGGTGAGAAAAAATATAAACAAAAAGGGTACCCTGAAATAACAACAATTTCCGAAAAAATTCCCTCAAGAGAGCTGTGCTTTTTATTAATGGGTATACATGCCAGAGTCAGAGGGCAAATTCATTTGAATACATTGACCGTAAAAAGAGAAGTTTTTTATGGAAGGACACCGGTGTTTAATTCTCTCATGATGCATGAAGATACAGCCTTTCTTGTACAGCTTTCCATCAATTGCAGTTTAGAGGCAGGTGTTATTAATGAACCAATTGCGATGTACGGAGTACATGATCAAAATCGAATTATTAATAACCCTAAAAACAGTGGGAGTCATGTTAAGTATTGGAAAAGCCTTTATAACTGGGCTTCAACTGATAAAAATGGCCAACCGTATGAGAAATTGTTTCAGGCCCTATTAATGAAGGAAGAAATACTGATTTCAGGTAAGTTTTTAGGTTTGTTTAAATTATGCTGGTTTAGCTTAACTAATAAGCTCTTCCTTAGTAAAGCCATCTTTTTTCGACCGGCATGTTTACATGTATTGAACAGGAAACTAGTTTGGTATTGTATCAATTTTAAGGAGCAAATTCAACATAGACTATATCATAGTGATACAAATTCCTTGATTCTTGATGACTTTTTTTATAAGTCTTAAATGCAAACATCTTTGAAGAAATTTATTAAAAAAGTATTTAACCTGGTTGGACTTGAAATATTTAACCTGAATACATTTACTAAGTACCAAAAAGAACTAACATTAACTCAAAATAAAAATACTGAATTAAAATATGCGCTTGACAGGCTTACATTTATAGTTAGAAATAGCAGTTATAAAAAATCAAACAATTTTGATTCATATGATTTCTTTAATTATGCAATTGATAAATTAATAGTATCTAAGTCTCAATTATTCCAGGACCTTTTTGTTCTTTACTGTTTAAATAATAAAAAGAATGGATTTTTTATTGAATTTGGTGCAGCTGATGGCATTGCTTATAGTAATTCATTCTTACTCGAAAATGAATATCAATGGAACGGAATCCTTGCTGAACCTGCCATAATCTGGAACGAAAAATTAAAAGAAAATAGAAATTGTTTTATTGACAACAGGTGTGTTTGGTCAAAATCCGGTGAAGTTCTAAACTTTGATGAAACCAGTATCGCTGAGTATTCGACGGTCGATATATTTACTAATTCTGATTCTAACTATGGCTACCGAAAAAGTAAGCAAACTTATAATGTCAATAGTATAACATTGAATGATTTGCTTAAGGAGTATAATGCACCATTTGACATAGATTATTTATCAATTGATACGGAAGGTTCGGAGTTTGACATACTCGATGCTTTTGATTTTGCCAGGTATAATATAAAAATAATTACTGTTGAACACAATTACACTCCAAACCGGGAAAGCATATTTAAGTTATTAACTGAAAAAGGCTATACACGGGTATTTACTTCAATAAGTTTATTTGATGATTGGTATGTTATGGATTCAATTAATGATGTTTTAAAAAATAGATGATAATAGTAAAGCCATTAGCTGGTTTATGTAATCGGATGAGGGTGATCAATTCATGTATCTCTTTACAAAACAGAAATCCGAATGCAGGAGAAATCCAAATGATATGGGAAAAAAATGAACTGTTGAATTCTGATTTTAATGATATTTTTCAACCAATTAAAAATATTAAAATAATAAGATCACATCCGGCTCTTACTTATTTTTTGTACTATCATAATAACCGTACATTACCCTTAAAATCCAGGATTAAGAAAAATATATTTCATTATTGTTTGCTAAATTATAAACACTATGATAACGATATTATTTTGCCATTCAGATTTCAGGAAGAATATTGGGATACGGCTAAAAATAATTTTGTAATAAATAGTTATTCTGAATTTTATGATTCACAAAAGTTTAATAATTATCAGGCATTTAAACCTGTTGCTCAATTACAATCATTAATTGACAGCCAGGTAAAAAAATTTACCAAAACAACAATTGGCGTACACATTCGCAGAACCGATAATATCGAATCTATTAAAAAAAGTACCACCAAATTATTTATAAATACGCTTGCTGACATTTTGGAAAAAGAAAGTAATTATTTATTTTATTTGGCTACTGATGATTTGGAAGTTGAAAATCTACTTAGAAAAAGATTTGAAAAATATATAATTACACAGGAAAATAAAGATTTTAGCAGAGGAACCAGAAAAGGGATAGAGAATGCAGTAATTGATTTGTATGCATTAAGTAAAACGAATAGAATAATAGGGTCCTATTATAGTTCATTTAGCGAAACAGCAGCAAGAATTAACAACATTCCATTTAAGATTATTGTATAATTTTTTTTATTGCTGTTGAATACATATGGCACGAGATTTTTTTAATATTCATGAATACGGCTTTAGAAAACAATATTTCAGTTATCATTCCAGTTTACAACGCCGGCCTTTATGTATCAAAAGCCGTTGAATCAGCTTTGATATTACCTGAGGTGGCAGAGGTTCTTTTAATTGAAGATGGCAGTACGGATAATTCATTAGATGAATGCAGGCAATTAGCCGGTAAATATGAAAAGGTGAAATTATTTACCCATCCAAATAATGTAAATAAAGGAGCAGGCCTTTCCAGGAATGTAGGTATTGAAAATGCCACCTCTGATTATATAGCATTCTTAGATGCCGATGATTATTTTTTATCTAATCGCTTTGAAGCTGAAAGAGAGATTTTTATAAACAAACCAGAAACTGATGGCGTTTATGGCGCTTTAGGGTTTCACTTTTATTCAGAGAAAGAAAAAGATAAATTTCCCGAACTGCAAACCGGTAACCTTACCACTATGCCAGGTAAAGTAGCGCCTGAAGAGTTGTTTTTATCGATGCTTTGGCTTCACCCAAAAGTGAACGGCTACTTTTCAGTAGATACCCTCACCGTAAAAAGAAACATTTTTTTCGGAAAAACAGATCGCTTCAATAACTTGGAATTAGGTGAGGACACTGTGTTAATTTTACAGCTTGCTTTAAATTGTGTTATTGAACCAGGGATTTTGGACAGGCCCGTAGCAATGAGAGGAGTTCATGATAATAACAGGACTACTAAAAGTTCTGAAAATCCGCAAAGCAGGCTTTTGATGTGGAAGTACATGTCTCAATGGTCTGTGGAGGCACACAAAAATAAATATCTACAAAAGTTTTTTGAAGCAAATTGGGCCGCTGAGAAAATAGGGCGTTCAAAATGGCGGAAAGCCTTTATGATTTTTATTAGCCAAAGTTTTTCAAATAAGTATTTTCTCACCATGGGTTCATGTTTCAATCCGTGCTGTAAAACTGTTTTTGGAAAAAACCTGGGAGAATTGATCCTGTTTTTTAAAGTGAGGATACAGGCCCGGTTTTTTAAAGACAATTCTTTTATCAAAAATTACAAGAATTATTTGATTCAGAAAAACTAAAGCCGCTAAAGACTACTTTGGCAGAGACTCGTTAAACCAATGTAATTGCTGAAAGTTAACAAAGAAAATTTTTATGTTACAACCTGCTGAAAAGGCTGTCGTTTCTGTTATCTTACCCTGTTATAATTATGCCCACTTCCTTGGAGAAGCATTGGATAGTGTATTGGCTCAATCTTATTCTCATTGGGAATGTATCATTATCAATGATGGCTCTCCGGATAATACAGAAGAAATAGCTTTACAATATTGTAATAAGGACAAACGATTCAAATACCTGCATAAGGAGAATGGCGGCCCTGCATCGGCCCGTAATTTTGGTATTAAATTATCAGCGGGAAAATACATACTTCCACTTGATCCTGATGATATGATAGCTGAGGGTTTTATTGAAAAAGCTTTAGAAATTATTGAAAGCGATCCTGATGTGAAAATAGTGGCGTCTCCTGCACAAATGTTTGGAGATGTAAATAAAGTAATTCCTATACCAGCGTTTAACCTGCGGGAGTTACTGATTGTAAATTACCTGTTCAATACCAGTTTATACAGGCGGGAAGATTTTGACAAAACCAATGGTTACGATGAAGAAATTTTTGGTTTGGAAGACTGGGACCTATGGATTTCTATATTAAAAACGGGCGGTACCGTTAAAGTTCTTCCATTTGCAGGCTATCACTACCGGCAAAAAAACGAATGTGTTTTCCGTGACCTTATCAGGGATAAGGAACGCCTGTTCAGACATCAATTGAAAATGTATTTGAATCATATTGATGTTTATAAACAGCAATTTGATTCACCTGTTCACCTTATCCAGGAAAATGAAAAGCTAAATAGAGTGATAAATAATTATCAAGAAACACGCTCTTATAAATGGGGATATCGAATACAAAATTTTAAAAACAGGTTAAGAAACTTTTTAAAATAGTAATTATTAAATCACTCACTAATGTTTATCTTAAAGTTCCTTCAATAAAAAGAGATAAGTATGCTGCTACAAAAAATAATAAAGAAAATTAGATATGAAAAAAACAGAAAGTTAGTTCTTAGACGGTTTCGTTCAGAGTTCGATTATTTTAATTCTATGGATTCCGAAAAAAGATTAAAAAATGATTGGGAAGATATTTTTCCTTGCCTTTATGATAATTTGGAAATTACCCCTTTTGATTCTCATTACGTTTACCATCCTGCGTGGGCGGCTAGGATAATTAAAGAAATTAATCCTGTTAATCATATTGATATTTCATCAAGTCTCCACTTTTGTACAATGTTATCTGCTTTTATACCAACAGAATTTTATGATTACAGACCAGCTAATTTAACCTTATCATCTTTAACAACTGGAAAAGCGGATTTAACTAATTTATTTTTTGAATCTGAATCTGTAGAATCTATTTCATGTATGCACACAATAGAACATATTGGACTTGGAAGATATGGGGATGCAGTAGATCCTGATGGGGATTTAAAGGCAATTAAAGAATTACAGCGTGTAGTTAAAAGAGGTGGAAGCTTATTATTGGTGACACCTGTAGGGCAACCCAAAATTCAATATAATGCCCACAGGATCTATAGCTTTGAATTAATCAATAGCTTGTTTGGAGAGTTTGAATTAAAAAATTTTTCGCTGATTGATGACAGAGGAACTTATATACAAAATGCGAAGGCAGATTTAGTTAAGGATCTTTTTTATGGATGTGGCTGCTTTTGGTATGTGAAAAAGTAAAGCAAGTGGCAGTGTTTTTTTAGGATGATTAGCATAGATAGATTTAGAATTGGTAAAGAAAATATTTTAGAACTGAGAAAATGGATTTAAAAACTCTAATTAAAAAAAATAATTCGTTATAGAACACCTGTTCAAATTCCTGCAGGGACTTTAAACGAAAAAACCCGGGTAAATTGGATTGAGAAATCATTAAAAGAAATTCCTGCGGGTGCAAGAATTCTCGATGCAGGAGCAGGAGAACAGCCATTTAAAATGTTTTGCAATCATTTAAATTACGTTTCTCAGGATTTTGCTAAGTATGATCCTAAGAAAATGAATTTAGGGTTACAAATGAATAGTTGGAATTATGGACAACTAGATATTATTTCAGATATCGCTTTAATTCCGGAACCGGATAAATCGTTTGATGCAATAATTTGTACTGAAGTTTTAGAACATATTATAAATCCAAGAGAAGCAATCAAAGAGTTTGGAAGATTATTAAAAAACAATGGGACATTATTGCTGTCGGCACCCTTTTGCTCCCTTACTCATTTTGCACCATATCATTACTATTCCGGGTTTAGTAAATTTTTTTATGAAAAAGAACTGGCAGCTAATAATTTTATTATACAGGAAATAATACCAAACGGAAACTATTTTGAATATTTGGCTCAGGAATTAAGAAGACTGTCTTTTGTTGGACAAAAATATGCGTCTCATGATTTTTCAAAAAAAGAAAAGGTATTAACAAACAACATCTTACGAAGCTTAAATCAACTGTCAAAGAATGACCACGGTTCCTCCGAGCTTTTGTGTTTCGGTTATCATATTGTTGCTCAGAAAAAATGATAGTAGTACAATTACAAGGGGGCCTTGGAAATCAAATGTTTCAATATGCAGCAGGTAAGGCCTTATCTCTTCAACTCAATTGCTCATTAAAAGTTGACTTAAATATACTTGAATCTAAAAATGATACTTTCTCAAATAATTATTTGCATACCCGTTCTTATGAATTGAATATTTTTCAAAATTTGGAGATTGAAATTGTAAAAAATAAAGATTTATTAAAATTCCTCCATGGCTCTCAACTGAATAAAATAAAAAGAAAGTTAGGCCTCCCAAATTATAAAGTTTACCAGGAAAATGAATTTGTTTATTCAGACCATTACTTTAATTTAAAACCACCTGTTTTACTCAAAGGATATTTTCAATCTGAAAATTATTTTATAAGATTTGAGAAAATTATCAGGCAGTCTTTCAGGTTTCCACTTGAGGATTTGGGAGATAGCAACAACGATTTACTTCAGGCAATACAAAAAACTGAAAGCGTATCTATTCATGTACGGCGGGGAGATTATTTGATCCCTGAAATATTTAAAGTACATGGTATTTGCGAAAAATCATATTATGTAAATGCAATTGAACGAATCAAAAAAAAATATCCAAACGCTTCATTATACTTTTTTTCTGATGATGCAGAATGGATACAAAATAATTTGCTAAAGTATTTTCCAAATAGCACCCTGATTTCAGGCAATCATGCAAAAGATAGCTGGAAAGATATGTTCTTAATGAGTTCTTGTAAACATAATATTATTGCCAATAGTAGTTTCAGTTGGTGGGCAGCATGGCTAAATAATAATCCCGAAAAAATGATAATTGCCCCGAGGCAATGGTTTAAAATAGAAGACAAAAATTTTAATGCCAGCTCATTAATTCCTTCCAACTGGATTAGTATTTGATGACTATTACCGATTAACCCCGTTCATATAAAAAATCCGAATGGGTTTTTAAATAATTCTATGCCTCAAATCTCGGTTATCCTTCCTGTATATAATGCAGAATTATATATTAAAGATGCAATAGATAGTATTTTAAATCAAACCTTTACTGATTTTGAATTACTGATCTTTGACGATGGTTCTACCGATAATACACAGTCTATAATTTCTTCTTTTATTGATACAAGAATTGTCTATAGTAGAATAGAGAAAAATGCCGGTTATCTTAATTTATTAAATAAGGGCCTGGAAGTGGCAAAAGGAAAATATATTGCCAGGATGGATGCAGATGATATTGCATTGCCAAATCGTTTTAAAAAGCAAGTTGATCATTTGGAAAAAAATACTGAGGTAGGCATATGCGGATGTTGGACGGAGTTTATTGGGGACAAGGAAGGTATTGCAAAACTGCCCGTATCATCTGACCAGGTAATGCACGCAATCTTTTTTGGCTCGCCTACCGCACATCCTACTATTATGATGCGAAATGATTTGTTGAAGAAATTTAATTTACGTTACGATAACAATTACTATTATACCGAGGATTATAATTTGTTAGCAGATGCTTGTGTGCATTTTAAAATTGAAAACCTTCCAAACGTTTTGCTTAAATATAGAATCCACAATACGCAAGTTTCAAACCAAAAATGGAGACAACAATTCGGGCATAAATGCAATATTCAAACTAAGTTATTCCTAAGAACATTTGATTCTCCAACAAAAAATGACTCACAATGGTTGTACACTTTTTTTTCTGAAAAAGGTATTCCCAACGCCGATTGGCTTAAGGAAGTAAATGAATATAAAATAAAAATAATTGAAGGGAATAAAAAGAAAGTGGTATATCCTCACCACATACTTACAAGAGCAACCAATGAATTATTTGAATTAAAAGTGAAGAATAATTTCTATAAATACTTCTTTCAGAAATACTATAATCAAAAGAAATATAATCTCACGTTATTGAATTCATTTTTACATGAAAAATACAGGCCTTACAAATACCTCGGTAAAAAACTTACTTTCTTTTTTGTGATTAAATGTCTTGCAGGATATAAAAAAACAGTTATTCTTTCTGAATGAAAATTGCCATTTTAACAAGACCGGACAACAGGAGCCCGAGAGTGTTGGCTGATTCTTTAAAACTCCAATTGGAAGATGAGAAAGTGTATGTAGAAGTATTTTACAAAATTGATATTTTAACCAGGTTAGTGGCGCAGAAAGAAAGTAAACTAAGTTTTTATTTTTGGCTAAAGAAAAAGATCAATCATTTCTTGAAAGACAGGGAATTGGTAAAAAAACTGAAAAGATTTGATGCAGTGTTTATTTCTGAATGCAGCCCAAATGGATTTTGGAAAAGATTGTATAATGTGGAAAAATTCAGGAAGTTACTAAGAAAACCGGTCCTTCTTTATGAAGTATATTATCTCGGTAATGCACCTACCCAGATCGATATATTAAGCAGCAACGGAGATACTTTGGTGGACAGATATGACTTTCATCTTTCGGTTTCTGATGTAACCGAAATAAAACAACCGTCTTCTGATATTTATTTTCCAATTGGCCTTTATGCTAAAAGCTGGAACTTAATGCCGGCAGTAAACGAAGAAATAATCGCGATTCTTGATTTTGTACAACCCGGTTATGAAGAACACAGAAAGCTCCAAACAGAGGCATTAAAGAAGGTAGGAATAAAATACATCTCGCTGGAAGGATCTTACACCATTGAGGAAATAAGAAATATTTACCGGCAGGGAAGTATTTATTTCATGCAGTCTTCAGAAGCTTTTGGCTTACCGGTATTAGAATGCCTTTGTTGCGGTTGCCAGGTATTTACTCCTTTTTCGTGGTGGCCGATGTCGTGGCGATTAGATAAAGAGCCGACTGTACATGGAGACGGCATTTTGCCTGAATGTTTTACTGTTTATAAAAATGAGGCACAATTGGTTGATCAGCTTATCCAATTTAAAAGCAATTACCGGCCCGGAATTTCGGCTGAGAAAGTTTTTCAATCGCTGCTCAGCAATTACCCGTCGTTTTATTATGGAAACCGTAACCAATTGCAGCGGCTTTTAACCAACCTGGAAAACTATAAGAACAACCTGAATTGAAAAACGAACCTCTTGTTTCTGTCTTAATTCCCTGCTACAATGTTTCGGCATTGGTTGAAAGGGCGGTTAATTCTATTTTGAAACAGGATTATACTAACCTTGAACTCTGGTTGATTGATGATGCTTCAACTGATGATACAGTGGAAAAAATAAACTCGTTTGAGGATGACCGCATCAGGGTAATTTCATTTACCAAAAACACAAAAAAGGTAGGGGCAGTAAATGAGGTGTTACAAAAAGTTCAAGGTGATTATATCGCCTTCCAGGATGCAGATGATTGGTCGGAGCCTACCCGCATAAAAGAACAAGTGGAACAATTCTTACATGATCCTGATCTTGGAATTTGTTTTACCAATTACAGGTATACAGGAGAAAAGAATGGTTTACCGGAAAAAATATCTTTGACAGATAAAGAATTGAAGAATGAATTTTTGAACTATTCCTACAAAAGGGAAGCAGGTACTTCCCCTACCAATTGCCCAACCATGATGATTTCAAAAGCGGCATTGGAAAAAACCGGGGGCTATCATCCTTTTTTTGCGGGCAGGGTAGCAGAAGATATCCAATGGATATACAGGATATTGAAAGATTTTAAAGGAATTACTGTTGATAAGCCATTATACAATTATACCGTGAGAGAAGGTTCATTAACTGAAATCTCGTCTACCGGGGAAAATCCCAAATACAATTATTCTGTGCAATTGTTATCAAAAATTATCTATAAAGATGTTCATGAGGGAATTGATATTTTAAATAACGGAGATCCCTATGCGCTTAAGTCGTTGGAACTGGACGCCTGTGAAGAGGCACTTGCTGAAACAATAAAAGCGCTCAATGAAACGCATAGGGTTTACCAGCAAAGTATAAGTTATAAATTAGGCAAGTTTATTCTGCGCCCCTTACAATTTCTGAAATTGAGAAAATGACAATGGGGTTTTTAGAAACAAAATACAACGGATTGCGGCTTCGGTTGAGGTATTCTTCGATAGGAATATTTTACCTTAAAAGTTCTGATATTAAAATTCCAACCCGGCTTAAGATAAACGGAACTTATAAAGAATTTAAATTTTTAGATAGTAGGCACCGATACTTCACATACGAATTCCGGGAGATTTGTATCAATGATGGTTACCATCTTAAAGAACTAAAGAAGCATTTGCAAGGCGTAACTACAATTCTTGATATTGGTGCCAACCAGGGGTTGTTTACTATTGCAGCCCGGCAACAATTTCCTAAGGCTAAAATTTTCTGTTATGAGCCCAATAAGCAACTAAAAAATGTGTTGGATCATAATTCAATGCAATTAAATGCGAACGCCTGGTACGAAGCTGTTACAAAAAAAGATTGCAAGGTTGAATTAGCCTTTGGCGAGACTGACTTGCAGAATACGACCAAAGTTTCTTTAAATGGTGAAATAGCAGGTACTGCTTTTAAAAAGGTGATTGAAAGAGCCGGCGGAAATATTGATCTGTTGAAACTTGATTGTGAAGGAGCAGAATGGGAATTACTGGAAGATGAAGACAGTTGGAAAAAAATCAGGTCGCTGACAATGGAATATCATCTTTGGGCAAGGGAAGGAAGTTCGTTTGATGATATTAAAAGGATATTGGAAAAGTTGAATTTTAAGATCCTCATCCATAACCCGCTTTCGGCTTCCTTTGGCATTGTGACCGCCATAAAAGTATAAGCAAATCATTTGAAGAAGAGAGTACTTATAATTGTTCCCTTTGAAAACCTCTACCCACCCATTAACGGCGGCATGCAAAGGTTTTTCAATATTATCCACCAACTGGCAAAGTATACTGAATTGACAGTGATTTCCAGGCAGAAGACCAATGAATTTCTACCGGTAAAAAGTGAATACCCGGCTATTGAAAATATAACTGTTTTAAGTGCAAACGAAAACCCAAAGCCAAAAGATATTTTCAGTATTTTGCCGCAGAAAATGCAGAAAGCGTTGAGATATCGATGGTATAAAAGGAATTTAAAGGGGCCTGCAGATGGAAACTATCTTGCGTATTACCCCATTGTAAAAACATTGCTTCAAAAAGAAAAATTTGATACCGTTATTTTAGAAAGCCCTGCCACACTCAATGCGGTAAGCCTCATAAGGAGGTACGATAAAAAAGTAAAGATCATTTTTGATGCGCATAACGTAAATACGAATTTGGATGCAGCATTTCTCGATAGAAAGGAAATTAGTAAAAGCCGGTATTTACATACCAGGAAAACTGAAAGCCAATTATATAAAACGGTGGATGCGGTACTTGCGTGCAGCGACAAGGACAGAGATGATTTTAACCGCTTGAACAATGAAAGGCTGGACATCTGTGTCATTCCTAACGGAGTAAGTGTAGGTGAGAAATTGTACGACAAAGGAGTACGCTGCGATAAACCCGGCTACCTTTTATTTTGCGGCTACCTAAGCGCCAAACCCAATAGTGAAGGTCTTTTTTGGTTTTACCCTTTTATCTGGCCAATGGTTAAGACGGAGTTCCCCGGTTTGAAATTAGTGGTCTTGGGCAGCGGAACATTACCTGCAGGAATGGGTGAAATATTAAATGATGAAGACTTGCTTTTTACAGGACTAGTGGAGGATGTAAAACCTTTTTATAATCAGTCTGCTATTTCAATAGTTCCTTTAAAAACGGGGAGCGGAACGAGGCTAAAAATACTGGAAGCGATGAGCTATGGAGTACCTGTTGTGTCTACTTCGCAGGGTGCCGAAGGGATCGGTTATACAGATGGCGTTGATATTATAATCGCCGATGAGGAAAAATTATTTGCACAACAAATTATTCACTTGTTAAAAGATAAAGAACAACGATTGCTGATACAAAAAAATGCCAGGCAACTGGTGGAAAGGAAATATGACTGGAATATTATTGGCAATGATCTATCTGCATTTATAAATAATGAATAATTCACCTTTGGTAAGCGTGTTAATGACTGCCCATAACCGTGAAAAATACATTGGCTTTGCCATTAAAAGTGTACTTGCTTCCACCTATTCCAATTTTGAATTAATAATTTTGGATGACGCCTCAACTGATGAAACAGTGAACATCGTAAAAAAATATGCTGCAAAAGATTCCAGGATTCAATTATTCATCAACGAAGAAAACCTTGGAGATTATCCAAACAGGAACAAAGCAGCCTCACTTGCGAAAGGAAAATATTTAAAGTATGTAGACAGTGACGATTATATTTATCCATATGGTTTGGAAATAATGGTGAATAGTATGGAACGTTTCCCTGGTGCCGGGTTTGGGTTGTGTTCCTTAAAACCGGATGCTGAAAAGCCATTCCCTTTTTTGCTTAATCCGAAAGAAGCGTATGAATATCATTTTTTCGGGCCGGGATTATTTCATAAGGGCCCGCTCACTTCCATTTTTGTAAAATCAGCTTTTGATAAAATGAAAGGGTTTAAACCTTCCCGGATGACCAGCGATACTGATATGTGGTACAGGATGGGTTTACAATACCAGGTAGTACTGATGCAAAGCGGGCTTGTATGGCAAAGGATCCATGCGGAACAGGAACTTGCAGAATCGCAGGTCTATATTGTAGAAAGAGAAAAAATAAAATGGAAATATTTGTTGGTAGCAAAATGCCCGTTAGTAAACGAACAAATAAAGCAGATTCGTAATCAGCGGATACAAAGATATACCCGTTTTATATTGTCAGGGATTAGGCATTTTAATTTTAAGCAGGCAGGCGCGTATTTGAAATGCTTGCTTTTTACTGTAAGAATAAAGATTTGAATATGCCAGGCGATCAGCCGTTAGTAAGTGTTTTGATGACTGCCTATAATCGTAAAAAATATATAGCAGAAGCAATAGAAAGTGTACTGAATTCTACTTATAAAAATTTCGAGTTGATTGTTGTGGATGATGCCTCTGTAGATGATACAGTAACCATAGCAAAGAGCTATGGCAAAAAAGACGATCGCATAAAAGTGTATGTTAATGAAAATAACCTTGGTCAGTTTCCTAACAGGAATAAGGCAGCTTCGCTAGCAAACGGGTGGTTGATATTTTGGGTAGATTCTGACGATACCATAAAACCGGATGCTATTGAATATGTGGTTACCCAATTTATGGCGCACCCGGAAGTGAAATTTAGTACCATATACCAAAAAGGCGACCTGCATACGCCTACAGTTATGAAGCCCGAAGATAGCATTCGCAACAATTATTTTAAAGAAGGTTTTTTAAATATAGGACCCGGAGGAACTGTTATAGAATCCTCCTATTTTAAATCAATAGGTGGGTTTCCTGAAAAATATGGTCCGATAGGAGATAAATATTATAATGTGAAAGCTGCTGCCAATACTAACATTTTATTACTTCCTTATGATTATTTGAATTACCGGAGACATGAGCAGCAGGAAATCAACAATACCTTCAGTTACCTGTGTGATGGCCACAGGTACCTTGCAGACCTGATGCAGAGAACTGATCTGCCTTTGACAAAGGAAGAGAAAAATAATATTTTAAAGAAAAGCGCCCGTGCCAATATGCTCTCCTTTTTAAGAAATATTAAGAATACAGGTGAGATCAAAAAGACATTCCGGGCTTTTAGGATATCAGGAATAAAACTGAAAGACCTGCTTTGATAAATGTAAGCTCAGTAGTCAATTTCCACATTAAAAGCAGTGATTTATTTTGAAGATTTTATTTGTAACAGGTAATTATCTTCCAGGCAAAAATGGAGGCATTGAAAATTATGTTCATTGGGTTGCAACCGTTTTATTGCAGCACCAAATAATAGTAGAAGTTGCCGCATTAAACGTAATAGAAAATGCTGATTATTTCTATGATGGTGTGAACGTAAACTACATGAACGGGAGCCTGTTTAACTTTGAAAACCTTTTGCATAAAGGAGATTTCGACATTTGTCATTTTCATGAATATTCTGCATTCGGGGGTATTGAAATTCCCTGGTTTACAAAAGCAAGGGAATATTGTAATAAAGTATATTTCACATTTCACTTACCTTATTTCACCTGTTATAAAGCTGATTTTCGTTATCGCGGAATAGAAGATTGTAATAATTTTTCGTCCACTGAAAGATGTTTGAATTGCCTGCTTGCTGAAAAAATGAATTATACTAAAAATGCGGGTTGGGATATTAAGAATTCACTAATAGATCTGTCGATACCGGCTATTAAGATGTTACCGCCAATAAAAAAGATCAAAGCAAATATCCAATTAAGCAGAAAGGGATTAAACGAATTGATAGATACCTGCGACATTGTTTTTGTAGTTGCAGATTGGTTCAGGAAAATTTTAGAAGATAACGGGATAAATTCAGCAAAGATTAAGAAGTTTCCACCGATAGCGAAAACAACAAATACCCCGTTGCCCGAAAGCAGCGTTGATATTTCTAAGAAAATGGTATTTGCAGGGCGCGTTGAAAAACAAAAAGGTTTGCATCTCCTTTGCAAGGCAATGAATCGAATTGCTTCCAAAAATATCGAATTGGATGTTTTTGGAAACAAAGTAGATAAAGAATATTTCAATGCATGTAACAAAGAATATGCTTTTAACTATAAAGGGGTAATGCCAAGAGAAAAGCTCTTAATATTATTAACGAATTACGACTTTTTAATTCTACCAAGTGTTTGTACCGAAATGTATTCAATGATTTTGCAGGAAGCATTTTTTGAGCACGTACCGGTAATTGCATCAAACTCAAAAGGAAACATGGACATGGTTACAGATGGTATCAACGGCTTTCTTTTTGAGTATGACAATGCCAGGGACCTTGCTGCAACCATCGATAAAGCTTATGATTTGAAAAAGAAAGGATGGCAACCGGCTTTTACTTACCCTGAAAATCCTGAAAAGGATGTTGAAGAAATCATTTCATATTACTGTTAACTTTTAAGACAAAAGTTTCTAATGATTGGATTTATAGTACCTGTTAAACCTAAACAGTTTTCAAAAAACTGGGAGTTAGACAACCTGCTTTTGGAAAGAACGGCGCGCTCGATTTGCAACCAGGAAATTGATGATTTTAAATTGATCATTGTTTATACCGATAAACCCGAAATTAATTTTTCGCATAAAAATATTCATTACATCCATTTCTCATATATCATGGTCAGTCACCATAAATTAATCGATTGGGAAGAAAGGAAAAAATGGCACAGCCCGATAGTTGCAGAAAGGATGATGGACAAGGGCAGGAAGATCGCTTTGGGTTGCCAAAAAGCAAAGGAATTGAAGTGCACCTATTTAATGGGAGTGGATAGCGATGACCTTGTTTCGTGTAAACTGGCGGCTTTCGTAGCAGAAAATGCTGGTGAGAATATTGCCGGATGGAGGATAAATGACGGATATCTATATGAGGACAACAGTATGATAGCGATCAAAAATCATAAGATATGGTTTATTAACGGAAGTACACATATCATCAGGGCTGACCTGGTAGATGTGCCTGATTTTGAAACTGATTTTAAATTCTGGAGCTATAGTTTATTTGAGAATCATGCGTACACGTATCAACGATTAATTCATGTAAATAATCAAACATTGCAAACCCTTCCCTTTTATGGAGTTATTTACCTCGTGCACAAAAATAATTACTCATCCATAAAAAAGTTCGTTACGGGAAAACCGATCAGGCTGCTGGCAAAAAAGCTTTTGAAAGGAAAGCTTGTTGGTCGAAAAATGAAGAAGGAGTTTGGTTTGTATAAATTGTACACCAGTATATAAAAACACTTTCTTATTACTGTAATTAATTTTAGCTTTTGATAGGTTTTATAGTTCCTGTTAAACCAAAAAAATACTCTAAGAACTGGCCATTGGATAATCTTGTTCTGGAAAGGACGGCCAGGTCTGTTTGTAACCAGGATTCCAATGGATTTAAATTAATAATTGTTTATACCGATAAGCCTGAAATTAATTATGAACATGAAAACCTTAATTATTTGCATTTCCCCTATGAAGAAGTGACAGTCGCTCAGATTACTGATTGGGAGGATCGTAAGCAATGGTATTCACCAGTATTTGCGGAAAGAATGATGGACAAATCGCGGAAAATTATTTTGGGATGCCAAATGGCAAAATCGTTAGGATGTACCTATTTGATGGGAGTAGATAGTGATGATCTTGTTTCATCTAAACTTGCTTCTTTTATCAGTAATTATCCCGAAAAAAATGTGCCAGGCTGGAGGATAGTCAAAGGATTTGTATACGAAGAAAATGAAGTTTTAGCCATTAAAAATAAAAATATCTGGCAAATGAATGGCAGTACGCATATTATAAGAGCAGACCTCGTTAAGATTCCTGATTTTACCAGCAATTTCAATTTATTTGATTACAGTTTATTTCAAAGTCATGTTTATACGTATCAGCGGTTAATTGATTTTGAAAAAGAAAAATTAGAAGAAGTCCCGTTTTACGCTGTAATTTATTTGATCCATAGCAACAATTACTCCGAAGTGAAGAATATCATCTCAGCAAATTCAATAAAACTATTGCTAAAGAAAATACTTTTCGGGAAATTGATCACTCAAAAATTGCGTGAAGAGTTTGGCTTATATTCTTTAAAAAATAGGCAGGTTAATTACTAAAATTGAAACTTAAAATATCTTATTATTTAAGCCATCCCATTCAATATTTTTCCCCGCTGTTAAAAGAGATGAATAAGGAATTTGACCTGCAGGTTTATTATTTTTCTGATGCCAGTGTTAAAGGTAATGTGGACGTTGGCTTTGGCAGGAACGTACAATGGGACACCCCATTGCTTGAGGGGTATTACTATACTTTTCTTAAAAATCTTTCCAAAAGAAAATCCTTATCCAACAGGATGTGGGATGTGGTAAATCCTTCTGTAATAAAAACCCTGTTTCAAAGTAATTCTTCCATAGTTATTGTCAACGGCTGGAGTTACTTTTCTAATTTACTGGTAATAATAACTGCGAAATTATCAGGCAAAAAAGTATGGTTAAGGGCAGAAAACCCTTTGAACCAGGAGTTGCTCAAAAACCGGAAATTACGTACAGTAAAGAAACTTATTTTGAAGTTTTTTCTTTTCCCTTTCGTTAGTAAATTTCTTTATATAGGCAAGCAGAGCAGGCTTTTTTTTGAATATTATGGAGTAAAGCCGTCTCGATTGATCTATACGCCTTACGCGGTAGATAATGATTGGTTTCAAAAGGAGGCTGCTGTTTTAAAAGATAAGTACGCCATAAAACAAGAACTCGGTTTGCCGGTGAATAAAAAAGTCATCCTTTTCACTGGCAAATATATTGAAAAGAAAAAGCCATTGGATCTTTTAAAAGCTTTCAATTTAATGGAACCGGGGGATACGACGCTGGTAATGGTGGGAGAGGGTATGCTTCGTGAAGAAATGGAAACCTACATTGATGAACATGCTTTGAAAAATGTGGTTTTAACAGGGTTTATCAACCAGTCGGCCATCACGAAATACTATGCAGCGGCGGATGTATTTGTGATGTGTTCCGGGCCGGGAGAGACATGGGGACTTTCAGTAAATGAGGCGATGAATTTTGGTTTACCAGTGGTGGTATCTAAGACTTGCGGATGTGCTGATGACCTGGTACATGAGGATGAAAATGGATTTTTATTTGAGGAAGGTGATATAGGAGCATTAAGCGATGCGGTGAAGCGGTTATTGGACAATGAGCATTTGAGGGAGGCATATGGCGCTGCTTCCTTACAAATCATTAAGGATTTTTCCGTAAAGCATATTGTTCAAAATATGAAAGAGGCGATTGGGTAAAAGATTGCCATTTGGAAGGTAGCTAAATGAATTTCAATCGCTTCCGGAATTTTTTTGGCGACGCGACCTGACCGTCATTGTAAGGAGCCCTAACAGATGTTAATCGTGTAAGAAAATTTAATGGCGACGCGGCAATCTTATTATTTGTACAGTTTTGCCTTCTGAATGAACAGATTGCCATGGAGCGGAAGATTTGTCAAACTACAACTTCTGTCATGCGCCTCGCAATGACGTAAATGACGGGCTTCGAGTTCCTTAATTAAGAGATTGCCATTTGGAACGTCATTACTGACATAAATAAGAGGCTTCCTTGTCTTAAATTTTAAATGGGAATCGGGACTGAATTTTGCCGCTAAACCTGAAAAGTATTTGGAAAAATCAATACTATACATTGGCAGTTTAAATGAATACAGCAATTCTTATGGCAGGTATAAGACGCTGAAATCAATGGGAAATAAAATGATACCCATTGATACGGATCCCTATATTTTTGGCGGTTTGTTTGAAAAATTTCATCACCACCTGAATGTGGGGCCCGGGATACTTGCTTTAAATAAGAAGATATTGAAAGCCATTGAAGAAACTGCCCCGGAAATTATATGGGTTGATAATAAACCTTTTCTTAGATCAGTGACATTAAAGAAAATAAGGAAAGCAGTGCCTTCTGTAAAGATCATTAATCTTATAACGGATGATCCAACGGGAAAGTATAAAAATGCGTGGAGGCTTGGTTTACATACCGCTCCATTTTATGATATTCATTTTGTGCAACGCAATATCAATATAGCAGAATTGAAAAAATATGGTGCGAATCGCGTGGAAATATGCTACCGGTCCTATGATCCCGGATTGCACCGCCCTCTTACTTTAACCGGTCCAGACCTACAACAATATAAAACACCCATAGGTTTTATCGGAACCTATGAAAGCGCGCGTGAAGAATCTATTGTGCACCTTCTAAAAAATAACATCCGGGTCAGTATTACCGGTAATGATTGGGAAAAGGGCAGGCATTGGAAAATGATTCAACCCTATTATCAAGGGCCGTCTGTTTATGGAGAGGCTTATGTAAAAACGATTAACGGGTTTGACATTGCGTTGCATTTTTTGCGTCACGCCAACAGGGATGAGCAGGATAGCAGGACCTTTGAGCTTCCTGCTTGCGGCGCATTTATGCTGGCAGAAAAGAGTGGTGTACATCAGTGGCTTTTTGAAGAAGGGAAGGAAGCTGTTTTTTTTGAAAGCAAAAAAGAATTACTGGAAAAAGTAAAGTACTACCTGGAACATCCGGCAGAACGAAAGTTGATTGCGGAGGCAGGGCGTGCAAGGTGCCTCGCCAGTGGTTATTCGCATGAAGCGAGGTTAAAGGAGGTGTTGGAGAAGATATTTGGGTGAGGAGAGGTACTGTCATTTGGAACGTTATTGTAAGAAGCCTTCATTAATCATTATCGCCTGTTTTTAGTTTAATGGCGCTTTGGCAATATTTTGCTATGAGGTAAAAGAAGAAATGAAAAAATTTGTTGGTTTACTATATTTGATCGGCTTCTAAGCCTTTACCCTTTCTTTTGTCTTGATACAAAAGAAACAAAAAATCAAGGAAAACCCGATCGCTCCGCGCGTTTTTCCCTGCTGGCGCGCGGCAAAAGCCTGTAGTTTAAGTTATTTTCATTGATTGTGGCATTCTTCCGGTTGCGTCCTTGCGAGTTGCTACCTTTTGCGATTTAAAGGAAAAAATCTGAAATGACGTTCTCCAATAGAATTTGGAAATCAATTATTACAATGAATGTCATTGTAAGGAGCGGAACGGATGTTAATTGTTTAACAGAGTTTTAATAGCGACGTGGCAATCTTTAAAAGGGTGTTTGTTGCTTTTCTAATGAACAGATTGCCACGGCGCAAAAGATTTTATAAATTACAACTTTTATTATGCGCAATGACGTAAACGACGGGCTTCATGTTCCTTAATGAACAGATTGTCATTTGGAACGTCATTGTGGGGGAACTGAACGGATGCCAATCACTTTACAGAGTTTAAATAGCGACGTGGCAATCTCATTTTTACTGATAAAATACTTAGATAATTGAAGAGAGCGGTAGTTGCTGTTTATGTTGATCCCGATTTTTTTCCTCCAACGATCAATGCCATATTGAACCTTGCGGGGCAAATGGATGAAGTGGTGGTGATCAGCAGAAATAACAGTGTTGACGATTACCCTTATCCACCCAATGTGAGGTTAAGGAAAATAGGGAAGCAGGTATCGGTAAGGGATATGGAGAAACAACCTTTGCTGACAAAAATTTCCTCTTTCCTGCAATTTTCTTTTTCACTTTATCGTGAGGCAAAAAATAAGGCTACAGACCTGGTATTACTTTATGACCCATTCGCGCTTTTTGCCTTTTTCGTTTTAAGACGTTTCTGGCATAAGAAAAAGGTATGGTATCACAATCATGACCTTCCGGATTTGGGAAAGCTAAGAAAATATTCGTTAGGTTATTGGGCGGCAAAGTATGAATTGAAAGCGATGAAGCATATTGACTTTTTTTCACTGCCTTCCCGCGAAAGGTTAGCCTTCTACCCCATGTTGAAGCCGGAAATACCTGTCTTCATTATACCCAACTATCCATCCTTACAGGTTTATAAAAGAGAACACAAAACTCATTTTGAAAACGACAGGGTTCGTATTATTTACCAGGGATTTATCGGGCCGGGGCACGGCCTTGAAGTGATCACGAAATTGCTGGGCGAAAAAATAAACGGTTATGAATTACAATTAGTTTTAAAAGGTTCTGTGAGCGACGATTATAGATCCTCTATCGACCAACTTGCCAAAGAATACAATGTTACCGGCCAGGTGAACTGGATAGGAATAGGCGGATACAGGGATTTACCCTCTCTGACCCGTGGTTGCGATATTGGCATTGGTATTAATGCGAATTCTGATGCGGTAAGCCTTACACAAGGTACTTCTTCCAATAAGATCTATGAATATGCGGCAAGCGGCCTTCCTGTACTTGTAAATAATAACGAACAGTTTAACAAATACCTTGGCAGTTATGGCTGGGTTTATTTTACCGACGGTTCTGAAATTGTAACCAGGAAAATGCTTGAAGCCATCATAAAAAATATTCCTTCTGACTGTAAATCGGGCAGGAAGGAGTTTGAAAATTCACTTAATTTTGAAATGCACTTCAAACCTGCATTGGAAAAGGTTTTTAAAGGACATTAATTTTAAAAATTGAATTCACTATTTAAGGGCAAGATAGATTGGGGAGTGTATACTCTTATGGCTATCCTCATCAGGGTGGCATTTTTCCATATTTCATGGATGTCGTACTTAGCCATTTTAATTACCCTGCACCAGTTTTTTTTATTATTTTACTCGATAGGATATATAATCCCGGTACGATACCTGGCAGGCTCACTAATGTGCCTGCAAATGTTACTGGGACCCACATTAGCTTACAACGGATTGGACCATTACCAACGGCCTGAGTCGCAGATGCAGATCCCTGAATTTGAATACCTTTCTTATGCCATTCCGGCCATGCTATGCTTTATAGCTGGTTTGCATGTTACAGCAGGTAACCTGAAGGGCGAGTTTGTGAATGAGGAAAAAATAAAACGGTACGTGAGCGAAAACGAAACCTTACCTTATTATTTTGTAGGAATGGGATTTTTATCCAGCTTTGTGGCTCCTTTTTTTGGTGCTGAACTCGGATTTGTTTTCGTACTTATATCCGGGTTAAAATTTATTGGTGTTTTCTTAATTATCCTGGGTAATAAACATTTAAAACCCGGCTTCCTGGTATTGGTATATGGGGCTATCCTTATATCTTCCTTACGCGCAGCGATGTTTCACGATCTCCTGATCTGGGTGATATTTCTTGGGACTATATTTGCCATTAAATATAAACCGAGCATTAAAGTGAAGGCCATTTTTGTAGGTGGTTTTATGTTGCTCGCATTGGTGATTCAACAATTGAAAGCGAATTACAGGCAAGCTACCTGGAAAGAAGGTGAACAGGGGAATATCGAATCGTTTGCCAATTCGTATGACGAGTCCCAATCCCAGGGCAGTTTCAGTCTAGCCAGTATTGCGCAAAGTAATATCCGGATCAACCAGGGATATATTGTTACGAACATTATGCAGACTGTGCCTTATAAGGTACCTTATGAGGATGGAGCTGAAATGATGGAAATTGTTAGATCAGCCGTTTTGCCCCGAATATTGGCGCCCAATAAATTAAGGGCTGGAGACAGAACCATCTTTATGAAGTATTCCGGCATGGTATTGTTACCGGGGACCTCGATGGCTTTAAGTTCCCTGGGAGATGCGTATGTGAATTTCGGCACCTTAGGCGGTGTAATCTTCATGTTTTTTTATGGGTTGTTGTTCAGTGAAGTATTGAACGCTTTTTATAAACACTCATTTAAATATCCTGTGCTCATTTTATTTATACCCCTTGTTTTTTATTATCCGATCCGCCCGGATTGCGAGCTGCAAACTATCATGGGGCATTTGGTAAAATCCTGTTTTTTAATTTATGTAATGGTGGAAGCATGGAAAGTAAAATTCAGGCTTAATCCACAAAAGATCAAGACCAGTAAAACGCCGGCCGGTTGATTCATACTATTCCTGCTTATGCGGAAACTTTATATTGTTTTTGTACGCCAATAGAGATGAAAAAGTAAGTGGAATCTACATGAAATCAATGAAACAAACCGGGTACCGGTTATTGATGGGCAACCGGTTAAGCAGGTATTTATTCACAAAAACCTTTAACAGGGCTTTTCCGGGATCTGCCGGTTACTGGGAGAAAAGATATCTTACAAACGGTAATTCAGGCGCAGGCTCATATGGTGAAAAGGCTTTGTATAAAGCGTCTGTATTGAACCGGTTTGTTGCTAAAAAAAAGATACAAAACATTATAGAATTTGGCTGTGGAGATGGAAATCAACTCAGTTATTTTCGATTCCCATCTTACACAGGACTGGATGTTTCACCAACAGCTATTAAGAAATGCAGGGGCCTTTTTAAAGAGGATTTGTCTAAGCGTTTTTTTGTTTGTGATCAAAAAACATTACCGGAAGACGGGCAACTTTTTTTTGGGGAACTGGCATTATCGCTTGATGTGATTTATCACCTGGTGGAAGATGAAGTGTTTGAAAGTTACATGAGCGGGTTGTTTAATGCTGCCACAAAATATGTGATCATTTATGCATGGGATGTGGATGAGGAAAAGAAATATCATGTGCGGCATCGACGGTTTTCCAAATGGATTGAGCAGCATGTTTTGAATTTCAGGTTGTCCGAACAAATCAGCAATCAACCTTTTTGTGATTTTTTTGTTTATGAACGGGTTGAATGAAGCCCTTCGACAGGCTCAGGGTGACATTAACTTACCGGGGTGATTAACTTTTTGAATCGCCCTTCGACAGGCTCAGCCCTTCGACAGGCTCAGCCCTTCGACAGGCTCAGCCCTTCGACAGGCTCAGCCCTTCGACAGGCTCAGCCCTTCGACAGGCTCAGCCCTTCGACAGGCTCAGCCCTTCGACAGGCTCAGGGTGACAGTAACTTCTAAAGCAATTAATTGCAGTGTCAGCCTGAGCTTGTCGAAGGCGGGTTATAATGAAGGGGTTTTTAAGAAAGAATAAATAATGAAACAAGGTCATCATTATTATGTTTATATCCTGGAGTGCAGTGATAAAAGCTATTATACCGGTGTAACCAATAACCTGGAAAGGAGGTTGTGGGAACATGAAACTGGTTTTAATGCCAAATGTTATACTTTTAAGAGAAGGCCGGTGTCTTTGAAATATTCTATTCATGCGACAGATATAAAACAGGCTATCTTATGGGAAAAACAAATCAAAGGATGGTCAAGGAAAAAGAAAGAGGCACTTTTTAAAGAGGATTGGGAAGAAATAAAAAAACTGGCTAAGAATTATACAGAACATCCGCCTTCTGCTTCTTCGTCAAACTCAGGTTGATATTAACTTTTTGAAACGCCCTTCGACAGGCTCAGGGTGACATTAATTTACCGGGATGATCAACTTTTTGAATCGCCCTTCGACAAGCTCAGGGTGACATTAACTTACCGGGGTGATTAACTTTTTGAATCGCCCTTCGACAAGCTCAGGGTGACAGCCCTTCGACAGGCTCAGGATGACAGTAAATAAATAATTCAAATTTCTATTCTGTGAAAATCTCCATTCTGTTTTTACTGGTTTTGGTTTTTTTTAAAACTTCCGCTACGTCAGTTACAAGGGATACCACGATTTCCGGGACGTGGGATTTGCAGGGAAAGGTTTTACATATATCGGCCAAAATCAAGGGGAAAGGCACCATTAAGAATGCATTGATAGAGGCCAATCCTTTTATTCAGATATTTGAGCCTTCTATAAAATTAGAAGGTTGCCGCGCAAGGGAATTTTCGGCCATGTGGTATGGTGCTTCCCCGCAAAACCCGGATAATTCAGCAGCGTTGCTTCAATCGATCCACACTTG
The DNA here is from genome assembly GCA_028876495.1 of Bacteroidota bacterium. Lineage (GTDB taxonomy): Bacteria > Bacteroidota > Bacteroidia > Chitinophagales > Chitinophagaceae > Ginsengibacter. The sequence continues at coordinate 1,210 of JAGWRO010000058.1, read as the reverse complement.
TATCAATTCGATGCCTTTGTTTATACCCAAGGGTGTTTATAAATTCTCGCAATCATTGAAGATATATGTATTAGATCATAATCGTTATGTTGGCGCGTCAATCCATATTTACGGGGAGGGAGGTATATGGAATGATGGTACCGTATTGCATTATACCGGTAACGATTTTGCTTTGGGAGGCCAGTACCTGAAAGGCGCTGAAATAGATCACCTGACATTGACAGGAAATTTTCATTCTCCTTCTGTGAACGGGTCGGCTTATTATTCCATTCCTTTTTCAGATTATAATGATCCCACAACCGGACAAAACCTGGCGGGGATCGTAATAGATTATGATGGATCGAAAAACAAAGGAGGTTCTACGGCGGTACAGTTACATGATCTGAATGTGGGAAATTTTGCGATTGATTATGAGATTTCGCCTAACGGGGTTACTTCCAATGCTGATATTATTTTAATGGAAAACATCCGTTGTGGCGATGCGAGGCTGGGAATATCTTCAGGGCAGGCACAGGAAAAAGGAAATGTGATTCGCGGACTTTATAGCTGGGGGCGCATTCATACTATTTTTGCTACCAATATGTATGGTAAACACCAGGCGGGCAATTATACAATTGATGGCGGTAATATTGCCGGAATGCCCATCCGGTTGATCTATAATCCCGAATCAGGCTGGTTCCCCACCCATATTTCCAATTTATATTGTGAATCTTTAGGTAGTATAGGAACCATAACTGCGGGCGACAGTAAAAACAAATTGCCGACTTCTATCAGCAATTGTGTTTTTGATTTTGCCTATACTTCCATAGCCGGCAGACAGGTTTTATTTACCTCAAACAGCCCATTTATCAAATTTAGTAATTGCCTGTTCAGGTATTATGGAAGGTATTCGGATACGTTGCATTTTAAGGGAATTGCCACTTTTGATAATTGCAGCTTCAGTGGCCCGGTTACCGGCAATGCAGGAAGCGTTTATATTCCGTAGCGTATTGAAGCAAAGGTGAAGGAAGGCTATTCAAGGCTATTTTTACTCCAGGGTAAATTAGTGGTTTTTCAAGCACGGATTAAAAGCCCTTCGACAGCCCTTCGACAGGCTCAGGATGACAGCCCTTCGACAGGCTCAGGATGACAGCCCTTCGACAGGCTCAGGATGACAGCCCTTCGACAGGCTCAGGATGACAGCCCTTCGACAGGCTCAGGGTGACAGCCC
>JAGWRO010000057.1 GCA_028876495.1 Bacteroidota bacterium | reverse complement strand
TGATATAATTTTATCTTCATTGAGCATCGGTAAAATAATTTTAAGTGGGTAACTCAAAATTATTCTTTATTCCGATGCTCTTTTTAACTGGCAACTTGAGTTAATTAACCACCTAACCATATAACGCAACCAAACCTTATTACTCTAATCCCTAATTTGTTCATTGCATTTATTCTTTCATTAATGCCATAAAACAATCTTCTATGTTTGGCTTTATCGCATGTATTTCCACATCAGAAAAATGTCCTTTATTTGAAATTTCTTCCAACTCCTGCTTATTATGGTTATCCGATTTAAAAACCACATGGTGGTATTGGCCAAAGGGATAGCAACTCTCAACCCGCGGATCATCCTTAATCGCATTCATCAACCCAAACATTTCGTTTGCCTTTATCGCCCATAAAGGTTTTTCAAATTCTTTGGTAACTCCTTCAGGTGTATTTATAGAAAGAATTTTTCCTTTCTGAATCAGTGCCACTCTTTCGCAAAGACTTGCTTCATCCATGTAAGCAGTGGACACCAAAATCGTTATTCCCTGTTCTTTCAGGCGATGCAACATCTCCCAAAATTCTTTTCTTGAAACGGCATCTACGCCTGTGGTTGGTTCATCAAGAAATAATACAGATGGCTTGTGTATCAGCGCGCAACTCAATGCCAGCTTCTGTTTCATTCCGCCGGAAAGCTGGCCTGCTTTCCTGTTTTTAAAGGGTTCTATCTGCTGGTAAATATCTTTTATAAGATCATAATTTTTCTGAATGGTTGTTCCGAAAATGGTTGCGAAGAATTCAAGATTTTCCTGTACCGACAAATCCTGGTACAATGAAAATTTTCCGGGCATGTATCCCACACGATTGCGTATCTGTTTATAATCTTTCACTACATCAAAGCCATCTACAGAAGCTTTGCCACTATCGGCAAGCAATAACGTAGTAAGAATTCTGAACAAAGAAGTTTTTCCTGCTCCATCGGGGCCAATGATCCCAAAAATTTCACCATGGTTTACTGAAAATGAAACGCCCTTTAACGCTTCAACAACCGTCTTTTTAGCACCATACGTTTTTACAATATTTTCAACAATTACAGACTGCATAATCTTTAATTAAAACTTTACCTCACCATACATTCCAATCTTTAGCAGGCCGTCGTTTTTTATTTGAATCTTTATCGCATATACGAGGTTGGCCCTTTCATCTTTTGTTTGAATGGTTTTAGGAGTAAATTCTGCTTTATCTGAAATCCAGGTTATTATACCCGGATATTCTTTATAAGTTTCGGCGGTGCTGTCAACAAAAACTTTTACCTGCTGGCCTAACTTTATATGCGCAAACTGGGTTCCCGTTACATAAGCCCTCAGTGTAATTACAGAAAGATCGCCTATGGAATACAATGCCTTGCCGGGAGTAGTAAATTCACCTGCCATCGCATATTTGGTAAGTACGGTTCCGTTGATAGGATTTTTAATACTGGTGTGCTTTAACTGATTTTCTATTTGTGCTATTGATTTTTGTAATGGCTTCGACTCACTCAGGATCGAACTGTTTTGGGTACTGGTGTTGGATTCCTGAACCTTTATCTGTTGTTCATTTACCGCTATTTGTTTTTGAATCACATTAATCTGTGTGTTCAGGCCATCCAATTGTTTTTGCGTGGCAGCATCAGCTTTAATGAGACGTTCAGTCCTTTCTTTTTCGTGTATGGCATCGTTGAGCTGTACTTTTAATACACTTATCTGATCCTGCAAAAGTTTTACCTGCGGTTTTACATTAACCGTTTTTTCACGCAGTGCAGTAATGGTTGCTTCCACTTGTGCCTTCTGTAATTCTAAAGGAACGGAATCAATATAGCCCACTATGCTGTCTTTTGATAAAACAGAACCTTCCCTTATATTAAGTGCTTTGATTTGTCCGGAAACCTCAGAAGAAACCACTACTTCATCTACCTCAAAAGTTCCGGAAGCATCAAAGTTTTTGTTGTTGTTATTACATCCGAAAAGCCATGCACTCATCAGGCTAACGTACAGGAGTAACCGAATTTTCATTTTGTATTTATTTTAAAATTTGCATTATTTATTATTAATATTTCCCATGGTATTCTGATAACTGTATTGCGCCTGCAGCAACTGCATTTCATGAAGTATTTTGTTTTGCCTTGCCTGGTCTTCAGCATTTACTTCATTAATGTAATCATGCGCACTAAGCACACCGTTTTCAAGTTGCGCATTAGCAGCCTTTTTTACAGAAGCTCTGAGAGCAATGATCGCATCATCCTTTTTAATAAGCCCCTTGTATTTTTCAAGACTTGCATCTTGCTGTTGCTGGGCAATTTTTGTATTGAAAAGGAAAGTTTCTTTTTGAAGGTCTAATGATTTTTTATTGATATCCAGCAAATGCTCATGATTCTTTAAAGTATAAAGACTTCCGAAATTCCAGTTTAATCTTAATCCGCCTATATAGTACCATGCAAAATTGTTATTCAAAAAATTCAGTCCTGGCCGGCCATATCCACCCTGGGCAAAAAAGCTGACCTTAGGCTTCAACTGATCATTCAGCAACTTTCCCTGCAGGTTATAAATTTGTTTCTGATAATCGAATGCCAATAATTCGGGCCTGCTAATATTGTCTGTCAGCACCGGTGCAGCGGGCTTTTCAAGAATAGTACTGTCATTAAGCTTAGCATGGATGAAAACGCCAAGCATATCTAAGTACGCTTTCTTTGTTGTTATAAGATCAATTCGTGATTGTTCAGCCTGTAAAAGTTGGGCCGACAATTCATCAACACTGCTTTTGTAAGCAACGCCATTGGCAACCAGCGCTTTTGCTTTGTCAATTCCGTTTTGTATATCTTTTTGTAATAACTCATTTTCTTTTAATTGTTCATCCATTAGCAGCGCTCCGAAAAAAAGCTGGTTCACCCGGTCATACAAGGCGTATAATTGCACTTCAAGATTTTGTTGCTGAACCACTTCATTCGTTTCGGCAGTTTGTTGCTGATTTTTTATGATACCGCCATCATAAATTACCTGGTTTCCTTCTGCATAAAATTTGTACTGGTCTTTACTGAACTCAGGAATAGTAAGGCCCGGAGCCTGGAACGGGAAGCTCGTAACGGTTGATTGATAAGTTGCCTGCCCGTTAACAGAGAAAACAGGTAAATAACCTTTAGCCGCATTTGATACCGAATACTCTTTTGTTTTTGCAATCAGGTCCCGCTGTTGAATCAGCGGGTAATTTTTTCTTGCCAGTTGATAAACTTCTTCAATGGAAAGTGTTCCGGGTTGTTGTGCATACAATCTGAATTTTGCAAAAATTGTTAAAACAATAACCAAAACAAGGGTAGTAATTCTGCTTAACCAAATAGTTAACTTTATCATAGAAAATTACTTTTTTATTGAATCAATAATAAATTTTGGGATTTCCTTTTTTCTTTGAATCATAATATTCCGGAACTGCAATTCATCCAGGTCATTTGTAAATTGGATCATTGCCTTGCCCACAAAAGGAAAAATACACATAGAGATCAGGTTAATCAGTAAGTGCAAAGGGCTTATCTTTTTAATAGTCCCTTTTTTTACCTCTTTTTCAACCTGCTCTAAAAATTTTTGTGGTCTTGGAAATTTTTGTTTATCCCATATTTTGCTCATAAAATTTTCAGGATCCTGGTTGATCTCATTCAATACAAACAATGGTAAGTAGGGGTTCTCACTCATTATTGTTATGTATTCTTCACAAAAGTTTTCAATCTTTTCAAATAAAGGCATATCCGACTCAAAAATAGAATTGATCTTAGGAAACAATTTTTGCGAAGCTTCCATGAAAATCATTTCAAATAGCTTTTCCTTGTTCCTGAAGTAATAATGTAACAGTGCTTTATTGATGCCTGCTTCATCGGCAATATCCTGCATGCGTGCACCCGCCATACCTTTTGAAATAAAAACCTTTTTTGCAGCCGCAAGGATTTTTTCTTCGGTAGATTTTTCTATTTTTATTTTATCCATACAGTTTAACCAAATGGTTAACAAAGGAAAATAAAAAAATCCAAATTGACAAAAAAATAAATTTAGTGATAAGGAAAGTGCAGGAAGGGTAGGGTGCTAAAATCGTTCTGTAATCAACATGGCTGCGTTTCGGTAAAGACAGTTCTAAAAATTGGCTTGGTAAGCTGATCAAAATTTTTTTTATTAGTAGTAGCTTCTTATCGGGCCAGCCAGGCATTAAAAGCTGCAACGGCAAACCCTGTGAAGAGTTTGAGAACGGAGAGAGGCTAACATGAAAATAAAAATCAGTGTTATTTGTTTGTTTACTATGCTTTTGGAATTACTTGTTTTTCTCCTGCAATAGACACAGGTTTATACAGAGGCATAGTAAACGCCCGCCTGGCCAAGTTACCGCCGGCGTGGATCTTTCATGCTGGAATTCGGGCAGGAACTTTTACCAGGTATTTTTATTAAATAATCACCGGGATTTTATTTTCTGCTAGCGCAGCAATATGATAGTTCCTTTTTTACTTATTTTCTTTTGGCGGTTTTGCATTTCTACATAGTATATATATACACCGGCAGCCGCAGGAATTCCATTAATTGTTCCATCCCAGCCATTGTGTGCATCGGTAGTTTCAAACATCAATTTGCCCCAACGATCATAAATACAAAACCTGTTTACCTTGTAATTTTCATAAGGTATGATGCGAAACACATCATTAATTCCATCACCATTTGGAGTGAATGCATTTGGAATAAAAATATCTTTATAAACACTTATTTTAACGTCATCCGTTGCGGTGCCACAACCAACGGTTGAAACCACATTTAACGTGTAATTCATTTCCTGTGGCGGATAAACATAAGGATTTAAGGAATGACTGTCATTCATAAATAAAGAAGGCGACCAATAATAATTTACGTTAGTACCTCTTACAGAAGCATTAAGTGTTGCGGTATCTCCTGAAAGGATTATTTTATCAGGTCCCGCTTGTGCGACAGGATTTTTGTAAACACTTATCGGGACGTAGGCTGAATCTTTACAACCGTATGAATTAGTAACTATTACCTGGTAGTTAGTAAATTGCTGCGGCGTAGCTACCGGATTGCCTATAGCATCATTGGACAATCCGGCAGCAGGAATCCACTTAAAAGTTCCGGGAACGGATGACGTAGCGGAAAGTATTTCGCTGTTACCCTGGCAAAGAGAATGAGCGGTATCCACCGAAATTCTGATGCCGGGAAATGCCGATAAATAGAAAGTATCCAGCCTTACACAACCAAAATAAAAGTTTTCCTGCAGTGTATACAGGCCTGTATCACGCGGTTTCAAATTTTGAATAACCAAGGCAGGATCATTTGAGGTGTCACCGTTTGATAACGTCCATCTGATTGAAAGGGCTTTTGGATCGGAGGGAGGCAGTACAAAATCCTGGCTCAGGCAACCAAGAATATTTTGAGGCGCTATATGTTGCGGCACCGGATGTATTTCGGTGTAAATAACATTTGATGGAACTCTGCAGGTAAGAGAATTGATATTTCCACGATCAGCAACCTCCATCCGGTATAAGATTGTTCCCGAGTATCTGTGAGGCACCTGGTAGGTGTTTGTATTTTCTCCCGGTATATCATTCCATGTTAATCCTGAGTCCAGGCTATTTTGCCAAACGATTACCGGATCGGTTAACCCCGCTGAAAAAGTTCCCTTCATTATAAAAGGATTGGTATAATCAGCACAGACATTTGCCGCATCAGTACTTCCATCAATGGTCAGGTTTACTGCTACGGGGCTACACTGCCTGAAAGTAATATCATCTAAAGCAAAGCCATTGCCACAACCCGGCGCCGCGTTGGCAACTAACTTAAGTACTACAGCATCGTTACCGGCAGGGTTGTTAAAAGTGGTGCCGTATTGTTTCCACGACTTGACATTGGTAATAGGAATATCCCCTGTATTATAACTTGCCAATAAAGTGCCGTCTAACTTTTCAATACGAAAAGTAAGATTGGGTAAAACCGCGTGGCCACCGCATGTAAGGGGCGACTGCATTACATTGGTAATAAAAGCGGCATATTCATAAGTAATATTCGGGCATAAACCAGAGGCCGTATCTAAATGAACAATTCCAGGTGTATTTTCAGCATTTACCATCATATAATTGCCGTTATAATTGAGGGTATGATCGCCTGTCATTTGCACCCAGTTTCCGCCGCAACCAAACAAAAAATTACTAATGGTATATTGTCCCTTGGCAGGGCATCCTCTCGCATATTCATAGGTAGTAGTATTTGGCGGCAAAGGCGCATGGCCCACTCCAAAAGTAACGTTCACTATCGGATCACCCTTGGTTCCCGTGCAAAGTTGTGCGGTGGCAAAAATGGAATGCAGGCATAAGAACCCTGTCAATACGCAAAGTCTCAATTTGACTATTTCGGTTAATTTCAAATTATTTGCTGTTTTTTAAAACCTAATTTCAAAATATATTAACCAGGCTTTTATAAGCCACCACACTCAGCATCTTCTATATTTTGGGGGTACTTGAATATTAAAGGCAGCCAAAAGTTAAGTATCAGTATTGGCAATTCCTGTAGTAAAAATAAGTCAAAGATTGCTAAGATTGGTATCTCGAAAATTTTGCTTTCGGGATGACATGCCGGCTCCCTTAACAGTAATCCAACATTTATTTACTATTTTACTTTTACTGGTAATTGCTGCCGGCGTGAAGTTGAGTTTTACTTTTGATATTGATCGTCGGTTACTTTTTCTAACCAATCCACTGCTTTGCCGTCGAGGTATTCATGGATGGCAATATGTGTCATAGCTGTGGTGGAGGTTGCTCCGTGCCAGTGCTTTTCACCCGGCTCAAATAAAATCACATCGCCTGGATGAATTTCTTCAACCGGGCCCCCTTCGCGCTGTACCCAACCCCTGCCAAAGGTGACAATCAATGTTTGACCGAGTGGATGCGTGTGCCATACGGTGCGTGCGCCGGGCTCGAAGGTTACATTAGCAGCACCAACACGTGCAGGTGCTTCTCTTTGAAATAACGGGTCGATGCGCACCGTTCCTGTAAACCACTCTTCAGTCCCTTTACCTGAAGGCTCTGTACCAATTCTTTTAATTTCCATAATTTTTTTGTTTTAGAAGTTATTTAAATGAAATCAACTACCTGTATAAAAAGGTTGAACAACAATATTATCACAAGAATAAAACCAGTAAAAGAGTGCGTCTTAAGGCTCGTATTATAAATAATTTCTGTTTGGGCGTAACAGTTATATAAAACAGTGAAATAAAAATACAGGAAATTTGCTTGTTTACCAGCAAATAAGATGGCTGTCCCTGCTTTTTCGAACCTCCAATAGAGTGCTCATTACCAACTCTGGTTGTTTACACCATGGCTCTGCACTGTATATTTTACCTGTGATTCAATAATTTTTGTAATTAAAGTTATCAAATTTTTTTGATCTCTTTTGACGCGCGCGCACGGTTTGCCCATTCTCCTGTATAATACAATATTTCCGATCGTGCCTGTTACAAATACATCATCTATTCTTGCCATGGTAGTTTACTTTATGATTACTATATAGATACTTCATACGTTCTTCTATAGAGCATCGTTTCCACTGCGTTATTTAACGTAGTGGTAATGCAGCCGGGTTACATTATCAACGAAGCATCCATACTTTTAGTATAGGGGAAGGATACAGATGCATAGAGTGGGAGACCATGATTGAGGCAGGTGTCTTTATTTACATGCAACGTCTGCGTAGATATTTTTCAAACCTGTCATAGTGCCTCCCGGGACGTTGCGCCAGGCACAAAGCCAATTTGCTTATTTGGTTCTTAATTATTGTTCAACGACGAAACGCCACAGGAGCAAAGTGGTTAGATAAAAATCATCTACACGTGAGACGTTGCAGAGAACAAAAACTTCAGCCGTTGGTGAAACCGTTACTTCAAAGCCCACGCTCAATACCAACTGAGGTAAGCCAACGAACCGGGAACACCAAGAATGGAATAAGTAATTGATTATTAAATTCAAATTCTTTTAATGTGCATCATGCTTTGGCGACAGTGCTAACAATAGGGAAATGAACTTTCCCCCCCCTTTTTTTGACAGTGTTTTACGAATGAAAAATATTTGCGTAACTCAAAAGTTACCTATACATTTGCGTAACCTAAAAGTTACTTAATATGAAAAAAGAAATCAAACACACCTTTTATTTTACTCAAACTCCGCAGGAAATTTGGGAATATTTAACCAAGCCCGAATTAATGGAGCAATGGCTGATGCCAAGTGATTTTCAACCTATCGTTGGTCATCATTTTCGGTTTATCAATCCAAACAACACATTTGTGGTTTGCGAAGTGTTAGACGTAAAACCCTTCACGAATTTGGCTTACGTTTGGAAAAATGATTGGGCAGTAACCAAAACGCCTTACACTTCAAAAGTAAGCTGGACACTGACCCCGATTGACGGCGGAACTGAATTATTATTGGTGCACAGCGGATTTGAATTGTTCAAAGATTTAATGGCACACAACAATGGCTGGATGTTCCTGTGCAACAAATTAGGCGAACTTTTAAAAGTACCTAAAAAATGAGTACGCAAACACTTGACGCATTCCAGGTAATTGCCGACCCTAGCCGCAGACAAATGCTGATGATGCTTTCAAAAGACAGCATGACGATAAATTCATTGGCAGAAAATTTTGACATGAGCCGGCCTGCTGTTTCAAAACACATAAAAATTCTTTACAACGCAGGGTTCATTTCTATTACTGATATTGGCAGAGAACGGCACTGTGTATTAAAGCAAGACGGCTTTAACGAATTGCAGGACTTCATTAATTATTTTGATAAATTCTGGAATAAGAAACTTCAAAAATTACAAGACATCTTAAACAACAAATCAAAAAAATGAAAACGATAGTTATAGGAGAAGCATCAGGAGTAACAATGGAAACGATAATGAGTGTTTATCCAAGACACAAAATAATAGTTGATAAATACGTTGCTAAAGGTGAAGTAATAGGGATTGGTCCATTTGCGGATATGGGAAATATGGCAATTTTCAGAACCCTTGCAGCGGCCGAAGATTTTGTAAAAGAAGATCCGTTTATATTGGAAGGAATTGTGAAATCATATACTATTCGTGAATGGAACGACACTATGTTATAATTTCCAAAACTTAAATAATGGCAAACGAGAATAATTATAAAACCGTCACATATACTGTAGCCATTGAAGTAGCCAAACTTTCAAATGTTGTTTTCAATCATCTCATTGAACTTTCAAAATGGTGGGTTGAAGAATTTATTGGCGAAGAGTTGAAACTCAATTCAGAGTTCATTTTAAAGATGGGGGACACCCACTTTTCAAAAAACAAAGTGATTGAATTTGTTCCGGATAAAAAATTTGTTTGGGTTACAACCGGGAGCAAACGCAGCTCCGATAACTTTGACTGGACAGGAACAAAAATGATTTTTGAATTGTCTCCGAAAAATAATGGCACACTAATAACTTTCACTTATGACGGAGTTGTTTTTGAAAGTGAACAAGGCAGATTGAAAGAAATTTGTGATTACTGCATTAAAGATTTGCTATACAAATATCTTGAAAGTTTCACTGCAATAATTGAGGTTTCAAAATCACCACAAGAAATTTTTGATTGCTTAAAGGAAGTTTCTAAATGGTGGAGTAAAGATTTTGGAGGTAACAGCAGTCAATTAAATGACGAATTTGTTATTCATCATACCAATCAACATTATTCAAAACAAAAGTTAGTAGAAGTAATTCCCGACAAGAAAATGGTTTGGCTGGTTACTGAAAGCACACTCCACTGGCTGCAAAAAGACAAGCACGAATGGACAAACACAAAAATGATTTTTGAAATAACCACAGCAGGTGATAAAACTACACTTCATTTTACTCACGAAGGGCTGATTCCTGAAAAAGAATGTTACACGATATGTGAAAAAGGTTGGAGCATGATTATCAAAAACTGGTTATTTCACTTCATTACGTATGGCACATCATCACCCGAAATGAGTAAAGCATCCGAAATTAGAAATCAGGTTCTTAATGATAATTCCACAAAACGATAATTATGGCAAACAAAAGTTTTCATACAATGATTAAGGTAAATGCTTCCTCAGAAGAAGTATTCAAAAAAATCAATAAGGTAAACAAGTGGTGGGCAAAAAAAAGTGAAAGGCAAAACAGAAAAGTTAAACGACAAATTTACTGTTGACTTTGGAACAACCTGGGTTATTTTTTAAATCACTGAGTTAGTGCCAAACAAAAAAGTAGTTTGGAAAGTAACCGACTTTAATCTTGAATGGATAAAAAATAAAAAAGAATGGGATGACAAAGATGTGATATTTGATATTTCTGAAAAGAAAAATGCTACCCAAATAGACTTCACCCATTTGGGTTTAATTCGTTCTTTTGAATGTTACGAAGATTGCAAAGCGGGTTGTACAGAGCATGTAACAGCGAGTTTAGTAAAGTTTATCAACGATGAAAAAGGGATGCCTCAATAATTTCTTTCCTAGGGGTTAGCGCCGATTTGTTCCTTAGGAACATTTAATGGGTAAAGAAAAGGGAAACCGGTGAGCGTTCGTTCCGTAGGAACGTTTGGTAATCCATAATATTATCTTTTGCCAGCCGGGTAGCACAAATCGTTCCTATTGGAACGGATACCTTCAACCATTACCTAATTCCTACACACGAAGCGTTCCTTTGGAACGTTCTGGTCTTTCGCTGCGTGGCGCAAACGTTAGTAGCAGTTTAATTTTTGATAGTGCCCGACCTTGTGGCCTTATTACCTATGGCTTTCGCCATCTTCTCCTCTATTGCCATTAACTATACAAAAAATCATTTGCAGCAGCTTCCTGAAATTACGTAAACTGATAAAACCTCAACTACTATTCGGTTCAAAATAAAAATACTTAATTAAAGTTGCTTTACTGTTGTGTAATTTTCAGATGGTTATTCAATCACTTTTATTTGTTGTAACCACTTTCTTACTTCCTTTTGTGCTTCTTTTTCTTTATCACCTTTCATAACAAAGAGCACACCCTCTCTTTCTATTCCGCCTTTGATAGAAAATCCTTTTAATACTTTACTATCCGGGCAAAGCTCTTTTACTGTTTGAAATCCGCTTCCCACCCCATACCCGGCATTGGTGTTGAAAGGAATGACTGTCTTTCCGTTTAAATTATATTGATGTAAAAAACTTTTTATCGGTGGCGGTAATTGCATATCCCATGTGGGAAAGCCAATAAATATGACATCATATTTTTGGATACTGTCTATTTTTGTTTTTAGCGTCGGTAAGTATCCACTCGCATTTTCATCCACAACCTGTTGTACGATAGCTCTGTAATTTTCAGGGTAAGGTTTTTGTAATTCAAGCGCTACTAACCTGCCGCCTACATCTTTATGAATGATTTCTGCAATTGCTTTTGTGTTGTTGGTTCGTGATAAATAGACAATCAATATTTTTTTCGCCGACATAGATTGAGCATTGGAGTAACCGGTACTGATACAGGAGACAATTACAATTAGGAGAAATATTGCGTTTTTCATTTTACTCATTCGTTTAATAATTTCCCGTTATTTACCGTTCACGCCAGCGCAACAGGAAGTCTGAAGAAGAATCCCTTGTTGATAGCGAACCTTGTAAAAGAAGAGCTGTTTACAATTGTTTTGCAAACGGCTGATCGTAAAAACGTTTACCTGTGTTTTTATATAATGCATTGGCGACTGCTCCAAAAACAGGGGCAAAAGGTGGTTCGCCCAAACCCGTGGGATCAATATCATTTTCTACAAAATGAACGTCGATCTTTTTGGGTGCTTCACTCAAACGAATGATACGGTACCGGTTAAAATTATTTTGTTCGGGAACGCCATCTTTCACTGTTAACTCACCATACATTGCATTTCCGATTCCATCCACCACGGCACCCTGAACCATATTGACAGCCGCGTCAGGATTAACTACGATTCCACAATCTACAGCACTGGTAACCTTTTCAACATGCGGCTGGTTATTTTTTTTCACCATATCAACCACATGTGCCACATAGGAATTGTGACAGAAATAGGCAGAAACGCCGCGACTGTATTTTTTATTTACCGGATCATTCCAACCAGATTTTTCTTTCACCAATTTCAATATGCCTGCGTATCGGTCTGCATCATAGTCATGGAACTTACCCACAGGATTTTCTTTCGCTCGTTTTAAGAGTTCGAGCCGAAAATCGATGGGATCCTTTCCCATTGCTTCTGCCAATTCATCCATAAAAGATTGCTCGGCTGCGGCATTGAAATTTGATCCCGGAGCCCTGAATGCGCCAACCGTCATATTGGAGAGTATTTCCCAACTTTCCGCAAGATAATTATCGACTGCACCGGCCGGAAACCTGTTTTCATGAACGCAATGTTCGGGAATGCCGCCGCCTTTTACATGAAAAGCGGTTAAATTTTTATTGGCATCCAATGCCGCACGATAAGTCATCGTGTAGGTAGGGCGATAGATACCGTAGGTCATATCATCTTCGCGGGTGTAAATAAGTTTTACAGGCGCTTTTGCTTTTTTAGAAATAAGAGCCGCTTCGGTAAGATAATGGCCATAGGCCCTGAGGCCAAAACCTCCACCCATCCGCGTCATTTGGATTTCAATCTTTTCGACCGGCATTTTTAAAATTTTTGAAAGCGTAGGGGCTATCCAGCCCGGTGCTTGTAAAGGCCCGACTAATAAAGCTTTTTCGTTTGTTACGTGAGCGAAAAAGTTCATAGGCTCCATGCAATTGTGTGCCAAAAATGGGGCAGTGTACGTGCGTTCTATTATTTGGGCCGCATTTTTGAATGCCGTTTCAGGGTCTCCATCTTTTCTTAACAAAGTGGCGGGTTCTTTTGCCCTTTCCTTCATTTTCGCATATTGAGATGCTGAACTTTCAAGACCAGCCGGAATGACAACTTCCCGTTTACGGCCAAAAAAGCTCAATGTTTCCTTAGTTTCTGTAACAGGCTCCCATTGGACTTCCAGTTTCTTTCTTGCATTCATTACTTCCCAGGTGCTGTTGCCCACTACTACCACAAATTCATTGAAAGTGCGTGTATCGAAACCACCTTGTTCAAAACCTTCAGGGTACAATGTCAGGCTGAAAACATCTTTGATGCCCGGCATTTTCAATGTTTGGAAAGCATCATAAGATTTTAATTTCATACCAAATGCAGGTGGATGCTGAATCATCGCAATCAGCATTCCATTTTGAGTATAATCCAATCCAAAAAGTGGCTTGCCAGTAACGATATTTAAGCCCTCCACATTTTTCTGTGAATGCCGAACTACATCAAAATCTTTGACCTTTTTTAGCTTTACTCCTTTTGGTATCGGAATGCCGGCAGCTTTTGAAGCGAAATCACCATATTGGGCTGACTTGCCTGTTTTTTGATGATAAAGCATTCCTCCTTTTGTTGTTATTTCTTCCACAGTTACATTCCAGGTTTGGGCTGCGGCCTGCATCAACATATTGCGGGCTGCCGCGCCTGCTTCGCGAAGTGGCTTCCAATACATTCTCGTTGAATTGCTTCCTCCAACAAATTGCGGCCCGTATTTCACATTGTCGAATGGCCCCATTTCTACCACTACTTTTTGCCAGTCCACATCCAATTCTTCTGCTACAATCATAGGGAGTGAGGTCATCACATTTTGCCCAAATTCAGGGTTAGGGCAGATGATTTTTACGACATTATCAGGGGTGATTTTGACATAGCCAGTTAACTCATTCCATTGGTCAGGAAGATTAATGTCATTTGTCTTACCGCTAAGCCGAAACTCAGATAATAAATTAAAACTGATCATAAGGCCACCGCCGGCAAGCAGGGTTGATTTTAAAAATGAACGCCTGCTATAATTCGTTTTGATCTTTTCCATTTTTCAATGTTTTTTATTTAAAAATTGTTTCCAACAGACTCTTTACCCCTGCTTTGCTGCTGTTTTGATCGCATCTCTTATTCTCAGGTAGGTGCCACATCTGCAAAGATTACCATTCATCGACGCCTCAATTTCCTCATCGGTGGGATGCGGATTCCGTTTGAGTAATGCAACAGCGTTCATGATCTGGCCAGCCTGGCAATAACCACATTGAGGTACATCATGTTCAAGCCATGCTTTCTGCAATGGATGGTCGCCCTTTTCGGATAATCCCTCAATGGTGGTAATAGGCTTATCTGCCGCCGCCGAAACCGGAAACTGGCAGGAACGAATTGCCGTACCATTTAAGAGAATAGTACAGGCGCCGCATTGCGCAATGCCACACCCATATTTAGTGCCCGTAAGGTGCAGGTGGTCGCGAAGTACCCAAAGCACCGGTGTTTGCGGATCAACATCTACCGCATGCTTTTTACCGTTTACATTTAGATTGATGACTGCCATATTTCAGATTTTTATGCATTAAAAGAAATCATTTTTAAATTCAAATCCATACTAACATCAAACAAATTACTTGCAATATTCAAACATTTCGATTGGCTACTCAAGGGAGGTTGCTCATTCCCTGGTTTTTCCTTCGGTTCATTCCTCTGATAATTGCTATCATCGCTACTGGTTGTCATTACTGTTCTTCATTTTCACTGGCCTAAGCAGATGCGAAAAAGTGAGTGAGCCCATCTTCCATTTGCCATTTTCTTTTACATATACTTCAGTCACCATAAAAGGATTGGTAACTTCGCGTCCGCCAACAACTGCCACCAAATCAATGTCATTTAGCAGGATAGCTGTATTGCCAATGATGTTCACTATAACTGAATAAACCTCGGCTTGCTTATACCAGATACCACCGCTTTTGATGGTAGCCAGTTCCTGCGTTTTCCCCCAGCTTCCTCCCATGTGAACAAACATGGCTTTATCATCAAAAAGCACGTTTAACGAATCTACATTTTTGTTGGCCATCCAGTCCCATTTCTTTTTTGAAAGGTTGATGACTTCCTGTTGTTCCGGAGTGTTGTTTGCGGAGGTTTTAATGGTTTCCGTTGGCGGTTGCTGTGCATAGGATGATTGCGCACTCATTATTATTAGAAACAGTCCGAGAATTTTTGCTTTCATGTGTTGTTAATTTATATGTTTTAAATTGAGAAATTATGTTTGAGGTGAAACAAATTTTTAACCCAACTTGTTTCATAATTTTCTTTATTGGTTATTTTGTTATCACAATTACTTTTCTTTGATATTATTTTTACTATCCATTTTTAAGATTTGAGAGAATTCCTGACTTATTTATTATACTCTTCGTCCGTTACTGCTTCCAACCAAACTGGTGCGCCTTTTTGTGTGTTTGTAATGGCAATTTGAATTAATTCATCGTCTTTACTTGCACCATGCCAGTGCGGAATATTAGGAGGGCAGTTAATTACATCTCCTTTTTTTATTATTCTTTTTGGACTGCCTTTCTCCTGGTAATAACCAGTTCCGCCGATAATGAGTAAAATCTGTCCGGCGGGATGTAAATGCCAATTGGTTCTTGCTCCTGGCTCAAAGGTTACACTTCCTACCTGCGTGGAATTTAAGCTGCCTGGTATTATCATTTGCTGAAGCCACGCATTGCCAATAAAATTGTTATTCGTGATCTTTTCTCCTTTTGGAAATATGGTGCAATTGTTTTCTGTTGTAGAAAGATTAGATTCTACTGATTTTCGATCAGTTGCTTTATAATCTTGTCTTTGCTTTAAAACCGCTTGCAATACCTCGCTTGCAGCATTACCTTCCTTTGCGCCTACCTTGGATTTAATAATGGATACGAGGTGATTAAGTTGTGCTCCTGTAAGTCCGTTGTACATGCCGACACCAAAATGAGAACGTAATTGGTTTTCGACACCGCCAAGACTGGCAAGTGCAGAAATGGTAGCCAACTCACGGGTTTTCCAGTCCAGGTTATCACGCCCAAAGATGTCGCCAAACAAGTGCTCTTTCAGGAATTGGTCAATGGCAGGGGCAAACTCAAATACTTCACCTTTTACGGGCTGGCCAATAAGACGGGTTTGTATCTCTGTTCCCAATTGCAGCTTTGTTTTATTTGCAGGCAAAGGATCAGGAGCTTTACCCAATTCATCTTTTATTCCCTTTTGCTTTCTTTTCTTTAGAACCTCCATAAAGGTTTGAAGGGCATTGAGGCTTCGTGGAAACCCGGTATAAGCATATAACTGCACCAGCACTTCTTTGATTTCATTCACCGTTAATCCTGCATCCAAACCATTGTTTAATGCTTGTTGCAACTGTAATAAATCTCCTTTAGCTGTAAAAGCTGAAATGGTAACAATACTTTGTTGTTTAATATCTAAAGACTGATTTGTATTCATCGGTTGTTGTGCATTTAAGTCCCTGGTTAAACAGCATACAAAAAGAGCCAGCACCAGTAAAATTTTTATTTGTTTCATGCGAAGCATATTGACATATAATTGATATCATTTAACGACCAACCATCTTTTGCAACTGTTCGGGATAACGGGCGCCCTGCACTTCAATCTTTGACACTGCCTCATTGATTTCTTTAAGGTCATCATCACTCAGCGTTATTTCCGCTGAACCAACATTTTCTTCCAGGCGATGCAATTTTGTGGTGCCAGGAATTGGAACAATCCACGGCTTTTGTGCTAATAGCCATGCAAGCGCTATTTGTGCAGCGGTTGCATTTCTTTCTTTTGCAATCTTGCCAAGCAAATCAACCAAAGCCTGGTTTGCTTTCCGGTTTTCTTCAGAAAAACGGGGAACAATATTTCTAAAATCATTCTTATCAAATGTTGTACTCTCATCAATTTTGCCTGTAAGAAAACCTTTACCCAAAGGACTAAAGGGCACAAAACCAATGCCCAACTCTTCCAATGTTGGAATTATTTCTTTCTCCGGATCTCTCCACCAAAGTGAGTATTCACTTTGCAATGCAGTTACCGGTTGAACTGCATGTGCTTTACGAATAGTTTGAACGCCTGCTTCCGAAAGGCCAAAGTATTTCACTTTTCCTTCTTTAATTAATTCTTTCACTGTTCCCGCTACCTCTTCAATAGGAACATTTGGGTCAACACGATGCTGATAAAACAGGTCGATAACATCTGTTCTCAGGCGTTTAAGTGCTGCTTCTGCAACGGCTCTTATGTTTTCAGGACGACTATCCGTGCCCAAGGCTGTTTTACCTTCTTTGAAACCAAATTTGGTGGCAATCACTACATCGTTGCGAAATGGTTCCAATGCTTCTCCCAATAATTCTTCATTGGCAAAAGGCCCATATGCTTCAGCGGTATCAAAAAAAGTGACACCTTTATCGTAGGCAGCACGTATAAGTTTGATTGCATGTTGCTTATCTGTTGCGGGGCCGTAACCAAAACTTAATCCCATACAACCAAGGCCGAGTGCAGATACTTCCAGGCCACTTTTTCCTAATATTCTTTTTTGCATAATCTCTTATTTTTTTAAGTTTTATTTTGAGTTATTGTATTCTTCATCCGACACTTTTTCCATCCATTCAACCACTTTGCCATTTAAATTTTCCTGTGTTGCGATGTGCGTCATTCCGGTGGTTGATGTAGCGCCATGCCAATGTTTTTCGTTGGGCTCAAACCAAACAATATCACCCGGACGCACTTCTTCAACAGATCCGCCTTCCCGTTGTACCCAGCCACAACCTGCTGTAATAATTAATGTTTGTCCTAACGGATGCGTGTGCCATGCAGTTCTCGCTCCGGGTTCAAATGTTACGCTGGCGGCTGCCGCACGCCTTGCATCATTTGGTTGAAATAATGGATCAACACGCACGGCGCCGGTAAACCAATCTTCCGTACCTTTTGCCGAAGGTTGAGTTCCTATTCTTGTAATATTCATAATTAGTCTTTTTTGTTGTTTTACTGTAAGTTAAACATCTAGTTTCCTTTCGCCCAGCCATTTTACCATAGCCGGATCCCGATGATCGAAAAAGGCGCTTTTATTGGAATCCAATGTTTTAATAGCTTCCATATCTTCGTCGCTTAGCTTGAAATCAAGGCTATTGAAGTTCTCTTCCATTCTTTCTTTGCGAACAGATTTTGGAATAGCAACAATACCTCTTTGTGTAAGCCAACGAAGAATAACCTGTGCAATGGTCTTATTGTATTTATTACCAATGGAAGCAAGTAATTCGTTCTTAAAAATATCATTTTTGCCTTCGGCAAATGGCCCCCATGATTCTATCTGCACCTTATTTTCCTGTAAGAATTTTTGCGTTTCGATTTGCTGGTGAAACGGATGTGTTTCAATTTGGTTCACTGCCGGAACAATTTCGTTGTGAATAATTAAGTCAATCAATCGGTCAGGCTTGAAATTGCTCACACCAATGGCTCTAATCCTTCCTTCTTTGTACAAATCCTGCATGGCTCTCCACTCCCCATACACATCGCCAAACGGTTGATGGATCAGGTATAAGTCCAAGTAATCTAATTGCAATCTTTTTAGTGAATTTTCAAAAGCCTTCTTCGTTCCATTATAACCGTCAGATTGTATCCAAAGTTTTGTCGTAATAAACAGCTCTTCCCTTGGCACACCACATATTTTGATCGCTTTTCCTACAGCCTCTTCATTCATATAAGAAGCAGCAGTATCAATCAAACGATAGCCAGTGTTGATTGCGTCAACTACGCTTCTTTCACATTCTTCCAAATCTCTTACCTGGAAGACCCCAAACCCGAGGATGGGCATTTCAACTCCGTTATTTAATTTTACGTCCTGCATAGTCTGTTTTTTTGTTGCACAAAGATCAGGTAATTGTCTACCTGCATTGGTATACATATTACGGATTTACCTACCAATATTGCTGATGGGGAAGTACTAAATATGACAAGGTGGAATAAAGTATTAATTTTGAATCAGAAAATAATATCGTTATGGATAATATAATCAGGTTCGAAACAATCAACGATTACAATACTTTCAACAACAACGAAACCCTGCATCCGATGGTGAGCGTGGTTGATTTGTCGAAAGCAAATCCGCGACAGGGTGAGCGGATGTATTTTGGCTTCTACACCATTTTTTTAAAGGATGTAAAATGTGGCGATTTAGTGTACGGCCGTCATACATATGACTACCAGGAAGGTACACTTGTTTTCCTTGCACCGGGTCAAGTTGCTGGTGTTAACAGTAACGGAGAAACCTATCAGCCTAAAGGGTATGCCCTGGTATTCCATCCTGATTTGATCCATGGTACAGCGCTTGGAAAGCATATTAAGGAGTATTCGTTCTTCAGCTACGCTTTTCATGAAGCGCTTCATCTTTCAGAGCGCGAAAGAAAAATTGTGCTGGATTGTTTTTCAAAAATTGAGTATGAGTTGGAACATGCTATTGATACGCACAGCAAAAAGCTTATCGTATCTAATATCGAATTGTTTTTGAACTATTGCACCCGCTTTTACGATCGCCAGTTCATTACGCGTGATAATGCACACAAGGGCATGTTAGAAAAGTTTGAGAATTTATTGAATGGATATTATGAAACGGAAAAGCCACATACGATTGGGCTGCCTTCAGTAGCCTGGTGTGCGGACGAATTGCATTTATCAGCGGGCTATTTTGGTGATCTCATAAAAAAAGAAACTGGTAAAACAGCACAGGAATATATTCAATCAAAAGTGATTGATGTAGCGAAAGAAAAAATATTTGACCAAAGTAAATCGGTTAGTGAAATTGCTTATGAGCTTGGCTTTAAATATCCGCAGCATTTTAGCCGTTTGTTTAAACAAAGAGTGGGACAATCACCGAATGAATACAGGATGCTCAATTAATCAGAAAATAAAAATCTTCCTTATTTGTTGGTTTACTATTTATAGTACTTTACTGAGCAGTGTCATGCTTTATTTAAGCTCTTTTTATAATCCGGTTGATTTTTCCATTGCGTCAGTATAGCGTGTACCCATTATTTTTATATGAGCGGAAGCCTCTTCAATTTCCAGCAATTCTTCAACCGTTAATTCAATAGAGGCGGCTCCATTATTTTCAGTAAGGCGATGCAATTTTGTAGTACCGGGTATCGGAACGATCCAGGGCTTTTGTGCCAATACCCACGCTAATGCAATCTGTGCAGGAGTGGCATTTTTTCTTTCTGCAAATTTGGTGATCAGATCGAGCAGTGCTTTATTGGCAATGCGCGCTTCTTCGGAGTACCTTGGCAGAATATTACGAATATCGCCTTCTCCGAATTTTGTGGTTTCATCCATTTTGCCTGCTAAGAATCCTTTTCCAAGAGGACTAAAAGCCACCAGTCCAATGCCAAGTTCTTCTATGGTTGGAATGATCTCTTTTTCGTGCTGCCTTGTCCACATGGAGTATTCGCTTTGAAGCGCCGAAACCGGCTGTACTGTGTGTGCCCGGCGAATGGTATTGGCACCTGCTTCGGAAAGTCCAAAGTATTTTACTTTACCTTCTTTAATTAAATCTTTTACTGCGCCCGCCACCTCTTCAATGGGAACATTCGGATCAACACGGTGCTGGTAAAGCAAATCTATTACGTCAACCTGTAATCTTTTAAGCGAACCTTCCACCGCTTTTTTAATATGTTCAGGCCGGCTGTTTACACCCACCATTTTTCCATCCTGTATATCAAATCCAAATTTTGTAGCGATCACTACCTTATTCCTGAAAGGAGCCAAAGCTTCACCCACCAGTTCTTCATTGTTATGAGGTCCGTATACTTCTGCTGTATCAAAAAAAGTAACACCTTGCTCTACTGCTTGACGCATCAAAACAATCATGTCTTTTTTCTCCGGAAATGGTACATAAGAAAAGGTCATTCCCATACATCCAAGACCAATTGCTGAAACCTCAAGACCGCTGTTTCCTAATTTACGTTTTTGCATATTTTTTATATTTAATTTTTTTATTTAAAATAATTCGTTTTACGAATATAAAATTCAGCATCATTTTATTTTCATACCCGGCACGATTGGATCCGCCGGAACAAGGTCGAGTGACTTAACCATATCTTTCGTACCAGTTTTATATTTTATAAAATGAGGGGTTTGCAAATGCGACTTGTATGCTGCAGTATCTGCATAAATTTCTAAAATTGTGATATGCGTGGGATGCTCTTTTTCAGACACAGCATATAATGTGATCACGCCAGGCTCTACACGCACAGAAGTTTCGATCTCTTCTTTCAACATGGTTTTATAATTTTCCAATTGAGAAGAATCGATTACGATTTTTGCCAGCCTTACCATTTGGACTTTCTGTTGGGCAAAAGA
The DNA here is from genome assembly GCA_028876495.1 of Bacteroidota bacterium. GTDB lineage: Bacteria > Bacteroidota > Bacteroidia > Chitinophagales > Chitinophagaceae > Ginsengibacter. The sequence continues at coordinate 5,266 of JAGWRO010000057.1, read as the reverse complement.
ACTATTGCAGAAAAAAAATGTAATGATGCTTATGATAAGAATCGTTTGAATTTTCATTCTTTAAAATTATAGAGCAAAGTTCAATTAACAAATGCTGCTAAAATAACAAAAACCAAACCATGGCTTACGAAATTCAAACATTGCAAAAAAGATACCACAGCAATGTGGAACAATTCAAAAAAGTTATACAGCCTTATTAATGCAGCATTTTCTCCAGGTAGTTATAACTATCGGTCACATTTTGTATCGGTTGAGGGGCTCCATCCTGCTCCACAAAGAAATATTTCATGCCCGATTCTTTTGAATTATCAAAAATTCGCTTGAAGTCTATTGTGCCGGCTCCTACTTCTGTTGGGTTATGAGTGGTCTTGTCCAAATCCTTTACATGCCAAAGCGGAAAACGGCCCGGGTGCATTTTGAATAAAGCTACCGGATCTTGTTTAGCTTTGGTTGCCCAGGCAAGATCTAATTCCATCTTCACCAGGTTTTTATCGGTGTGGGCAAGTATATAATCAAACGGGCGATGTCCTTCTACTACATCAAACTCTGTGGTGTGATTGTGATAAGCAAATTGCACCCCTACCTTTTTGCAGGCTTCTCCCGATTTGCTGAATACCTCTACGGCTGTTTTAATTTCATCCAAAGTACTTACAGGTATACTAGAGCAGACCAAATAGCTAAGGCCGCCTTCGGCCGCATCATCAGCGAGTTGCTGGTAATTATCTTTCAGGTTTTGCGGTTTTGGCCTGTCTTTAAATTTTTCAAACATTTGCTTTATCCTTGCCGAATCTTCAGCCGATTTTGCCATCTTCATCACTTGTTCTATCGTAAAAGGCGCCCCGCCTACGTGTGCTGAACGCCAGGTCATTCCTAAATCTTTTATCATAGCCGCTAATTCTTTTGGTTGGTAACCATAAAAATTTCCTTTTTGCGAACCTGCACTTTCCAGTTCTTTAAAACCGATGGCAGCCAGTTTTTCTAAAGTGCCTTTTGGATCTTTTACCATTAAATCGCCCAGTGTGTATAACTGAAGCCCAATGGGTGCAACCGCTTTTTTACCTTTTAATATTTCTGCCATAGATGAACGTGCAAGTAACAAACTTGTTGCTGCAAATGTTCCTGATTGAATGAAGGCTCTTCTTTTCATGAAATGGTTATTTTGAATGGATAAATCGTATTGATGCTTTCTTTTAAAGCAAGTATCAGCAATTTGTTTTGAAGTTTTATTTTTTATTTAAATGTACAACAAATATTATCACATTAACCGATAATTTCAATAACTAAAACCATGAACAATTACTCTGCTAAATTCAAACCAATCTGACCGGGCCATCAGAGCGGGCATTCCTGAATTTCAGTGGGCTTAGCTGCACATGTTTTTTGAAGAAGTTCTTGAAATGAGTAACCTCAGTAAAACCCAATGCATAGGCAATTTCAGAAACAGTCCATGCACTATGCTTCAGCAGAATTTTTGCTTCCTGTAAAATACGTTCGGCTATGATCTGTGAGGTTGTTTTTTCTGTCGTGTCTTTTAAAGCCCTGTTTAAATGATTTACGTGCACATTCAATTGTTTTGCAAAATCAGACGCAGAACGCAGGTTTACTGTTTGGTGATTATCATCGATGGGGAACTGACGTTCCAATAATTCTAAAAACAATGTTGAAATTCTTTGGGAGGCATTGATGGGCTGCTTATCAAATGTTGCTGACGGCTCCATCTTCATGGCGAAATGCAACAGTTCAAAAACAAGCGTGCGCAATACATCGTATTTATGTATATAATCAGAATTAATTTCTTCAAACATACGCTGAAACAAACTGTTTACCTGGTTCACCTGTTCATCAGTTAATTCAAACAGGTGTGTTCCCCCGGGCTGAAACACGGTATACTGATTTAAGTTTCCATACTGGTGAAAAAAATGCTGATTAAAAATGCAAAACACTCCGCTACGGATATTATCCAAATGTTCCCACTTATAAGGTATCTGCGGATTGGAAAATGATAATGCCTGTTTTTGTACTTCAACAACTTTATCTGCATAGTGCACTTTGCTGTTACCAATCACCAGCATAATCTTATAAAAGTCACGCCGTTTATAAGGTACGGGTTGAGCCTTGTCTCCCACAAAAGGATCTAACTTAAACACATTGAAATGCCCTATCTCATTGCGGATATTATCCGGCATCCAATCGAATTTTCTTTTATAAAATTCTTCTATTGATTCAACGTTGCTCATTTGCAACAAACTTACTGATTTCATAACATATCCTATAGTTTGACATATTTTTTATTGAAGGAATAAGCAACGCTAACATTCCAAACAAAATCCGGACTTGCTGTAATATTAGTTTTGATAATTTTATTCATTTGATAAGAAATGGAAAGCGGAAAATTTTTCTTTACCAGGTTAAGTACTGAAGTAAAATAAAAACCATCCAATCCATCTATATTCAAATAATAGACTTGCGGGGTAAAATTTAAAAAGAAATCATTGGTAAGCTTAATGTTTGTAAAACTGCTGTTGAGCGTGAGGAAGTGAGTGTTTTGTATCGCATAACTGTCTAACCCGTGTGAATATAAATAATACACACCAACTCTTAAGTTTTTTGAAAGGAAATAATTAGGAGAAAATTCTTCGGCGAGATAACGCTGAGCCGTAATTGTTTTAGTTGAAATTCCATTGTTTAAAACAGGAACTGAACTAAAAGCAAGACCGTAATGTGCTCCGGTATTTATTTTAAATTTTCCCTCCTGTTTCAATTTGTATCTCCACCAAAATAAAAAACTCCAGGGTTTTCCTTCGAGAGAAAATCCTAAATAGGGTTCAAAACTAAGCCTGCCTTTTCCTGCCGATATATTAAAAACTGCTGCGGCCTTATTTAATGAAAAAGTAGGAATGATGGAAATGCCGTTATTGGTAACACTAACAGAACCGGATAAATGACTGATATTTTTTGCACTGTCAGTCTCTTGCGAAAAGGAGAAATGCGCAAGCAATAAAAAAACAAAAACTAATAAAACTGTATTCTTTTGCATCGTTTTTATTGTGTAATGATTTAAGATGCAAAAGAACTTTATACTCCTACTTTATTCTAACGAATTCCAAAGAAATCATTACGATTTTCAAACAATGGCTGCCGAACTGGCTGTTGAAAAAACAACAAGATTTTTTTCAGAGTTTATACGGGAATGAAGTTTCTAATCTTCTTGGTTTGGCGCACATATCAAGACCTCAAGCTTGGTTCCTTTCCGCACGAACCAATTCTTAAAGATATATGTTTATTGGCCTATAAAGTTATTCATCACTTTACTGTTCGTTACTTAACCCGGGTTGGTGTTCGAATTATGTTGAAAAACCAAGAAGGTTTTTTTCAGAGCTTATACTGAAATGAAGTTTCAAATAAACCTTCTTGGTTTGGCGCAGATATCAAGACAATAACCTTGGTTCCTCAACTGGCGCAGTCCTCCCGGCCTGTGCCTGCACGTCACTTAACATTAACCGGCGCATTCTCCCAACCTGTGCGAATTATCTTTTGTAAATTAAAATCTGGTTAAAGGCAGAAATAAGGCCCTTTGATGGCACAAGCGAGACGTGCCCGTTGCACAACTAACTCATAAAAAGTTTCAATGATTATCTATGGCTCTTAATGTTTTTCTATTCAGTATATTCATCATTATCCTATATTTTTAAAGATCAGTCAGTTATTAGATAATAGCGTTTAATGATACCCGTTAGGAAAAAAATAAGAGATTGTAAACTATACCGCAGCTCTTTTATTTCTGTATGTACTTTTTTGGATTGCCATTTCATTATTTTTTTCAAGTTATAGGCAATGGCAGCCATCATCATACATTTACCGGCCAGGTTAACACCTTTTGTATTTACCCTTCGCATACCTAAAAAATTAACCAGTGTCCCAAGTACGGGTTCTACGGTACTGCTCCTTAGCTTTTTCATCTTCTTAGCCATTGGCGTTTGCAAGCGGTTATGCATTTTTTCAAATAGTTCTTTATCTATTGTAACTGCTATTGTCTTGAAAGAACTTTTTCCAATGCATTGACTTTTTAATGGGCATGTTGCACAGTCTTTACTGCTACTTCTGTACTGCTTCATTTTTCCGTTCCTATGACTGGCTTTTATGGATTTATATTCAAGAATTTTTCCTTCTGAACATACATAGCGATCATTTCTTTTATCATATGAAAACCCCTTTCGCAAAGATTTATATTGACCAAAATTAGGAATGTATCCTACAATATTATTCTCTTCTAGTGTATGTAATGCCTCACTGCTGCTATAGTTGCCATCTGCTAAAACTTCTTCTATCTGAAGCCCGTGTTCACTTAAATTGTCAATTGTATTAAGCACCAGTGAAGGAAGGCATTGGCTATCTTTTTTATCTGCAAAATCACTTTGTATCTGAGTAATAACATGATTAGCTGTATCCACACTTACCTGCGCCAAATAATTCAACCGCCTTGTTTTACCTGGTTTTACTGATACCCTTGCATCCTTATCTGTGGTGCTTTGCAGTGTATGATTACTCAAAGATTTACTCCATTTATTGTCGTTACAAACTGGTTCTTTACCTAATGAAACAACAGATAATAAATCTTGCTTAGTGGCTTCATCGTTTTGTAAATCTGTATCAGGAAGAATTTTTTCTTCATCGTTAAGTTCATCAGTATAATTATCTACATCTTTTAAAACTTCCTTTCTTTGCAAACTTTCCATTGAGGCATTTGCCTGTACAAATACACTATCCATGGCTTGTTTTTTTCCTGCAACCATTCCTTTATCAATGCACAGGCTTAATACTTTTCTAAATAATTCTTTGAAAATATCTTCTCCATATAACTGTCTTGTGCGGCTAAGTGTACTATGCCATGGCAGTGGTTCATCAATGTCATATCCGATAAAGAACAACATATCAAGGCGCATACTAACGGTTGAGATTATGCGACGATCACTGCCCAGGTTTTCTAAATAACCAATAAGCATCAATTTAAAAAATACTACAGGATCAATAGATTGCTGGCCTTCGGAACCATAGTATTTTTTTGTTTCCTTATACAGCCATTGAAGATTAAATAAATCTTTAAGCCTACGATAAAAGTTATCTTCCGGCACCCGCTGTGAGAGCTGGAATGATTTGAATAATTGTTCTGAATACAGTTTTTTTCCTTGCATGCTTTAAGATACGATTCTGCAATGCCCATTTGCAACTATCTTTATCCACATAATGTTAGTTGTGCAACAGGCAC
>JAGWRO010000056.1 GCA_028876495.1 Bacteroidota bacterium | reverse complement strand
TACGCCCCAAACCAATATTTCCTGCATTGGCATTGGCCCTGATTGTAGTAACCATAGTATAAATGCCGACTTCTATTACGCGGGATCTATGCATTTTATGGATAAATTGATCCTGGCGCCCATAGCCGATTTTTCTTTCAGAACTATTACGGCTGTTTCTGGTAATGTATGTAATGGCCATTATGTATTAAAAGCACCGCCTTACGTTAATTCTACTTACCAATGGTATAAAGACCAGGTACCGATACCGGGCGCTACTTCAGAAACCTATACCGTACCCGATAAGCCGGAAGCGGCAGGTAATTATGTAGTGAACATCGGAAGGCCTTACAATACCTGCTTAAACAGTTTGCCGTTTGCAGTAAACTTTTCAAAACTCAACAACTTTAGTTTGGGTAACGATACCTTGCTTTGTTCGCCCGCGTCAATTACGCTTAATGCAAAGACTACTGACGCCACCAGTTACCTCTGGCAAAATGGAAGTACGGCTGACACGCAGCAGGTTGACACATCAGGCTTATATTGGGTGCAGCTTACAGATGATTATGGTTGTACCAAAAAAGATTCGATAAACATAACGGTACGCGGATGTGAGAATTGTCGCTTGTTCATTCCCACTGCCTTTACGCCCAACGACGATGGATTAAATGATGTATTTAAAACCACTCCGCAATGCAAATACATTGGGTTACGAAGCTTTTATCTTCGTATCTACAACCGCTGGGGGCAGCTTGTATTCAGAACTAACGATATAAACCACGCCTGGAATGGGATGTACAAAAACCAGGAAGCTGATGAGGGAGTTTACCTGTATGTGGTTAATTATACGTTACTGCAAAACGAACCTATAATGCAAAGAGGAACGGTTACTCTTATCAGGTAAAATCTTTATTTTTCTTTAAAATCACCTTATTCGTTTATTCCTTTCCGTTATACAGTAAACCGACAAATAATCGTGATTTTTATTTCGCTTTTTTTAATGCTGCTTAATTTTTTTTCAAAAAACCTAATGGTCATCTTGTTTATCTTTATTTTTACTTTTTATTTTACGTTGCTTAAATCTCATTTATGAAAATAAAATTCCTCTCACTTTCTTTTATCATTTTAATTTTCTGCTATAGTTTTTCTTTCAGTCAAAAAGTTTCACAGTCCGGAAATATCGGTGCCGAAGCAACTTCTTTTTCGCATCCTTCATGGAGTGAGCAAAGTAATATTTATGAAGTGAATGTGAGGCAATATTCAAAGGAAGGAACTTTTAAAGCGTTTGAAAAAAGCCTTCCAAGGTTGAAGAAAATGGGCGTGCAGATTTTATGGTTTATGCCGATTAATCCAATCGGGATAGAAGGAAGAAAAATGACAGAATCTGATTTGGGAAGTTATTATTCAGTAAAAAATTATAAGGAAGTTAATCCTGAATTCGGAACGATGGCCGATTGGAAACAACTGGTAAAACGTGCACACGCACTGGGTTTTAAAGTAATTATTGACTGGGTGCCTAATCATACGTCACCCGATAATCCCTGGATGAAAACTCATCCTGATTTTTATAAACACGATAAAAACGGAAATACGGTTTATGATAACGATTATTCTGACACACGCAATCTTAACTACGACAATATGGAATTGCGCGACAGCATGATAAGTGCCATGAAATTTTGGATTACCACCACCGGCATTGATGGTTTTCGTTGTGATCATGTTGATCCGACTCCTGTTGATTTCTGGAAGGATTGCATTACGCAATTGCGAAAAATAAAAAATGTTTTTATGCTTGCTGAAAGTGAAAAGCCCGAATTTCATTATGCCGGTTTTGACGCCACTTATGCATGGAATATGATGTGGACAACTGTTGACCTGGCACAGGGAAAAATTCCTCTTCAATATTTGGATTCTGTGCTGAACAATAATTTTACCACTTTTCCGAAAAATGCGGAACGCATGTATTTTACCACCAACCATGATGAAAACAGTTGGAACGGAACTGAGTTTGAAAAGTATGGAGATGCGTATAAAGCTTTCGCGGTTTTCAGTCAAACCATGTATGAAAGTGTTCCCCTCGTTTACAGCGGACAGGAAGAGCCAAACAAAAAGAGGTTGAAATTTTTTACGAGAGACCCGATCACCTGGGGGAAATATGCAATGGCGCCCTTTTACAGCACCTTACTTCATCTGCGTAGCAAAGATCCGGCGCTTGCAGCCGATGCTGCTTACAAAAAAATAACCACAGCTAATGATGAAGCGATTTTTGCTTATACTCGCACAAAAGGGACACATAAAATATTCGTAGTATTGAACCTTTCTGACCAGCCGCAGCACTTTACCATAAAAGAAAAAGAGATTTATGGATACCCTATAAATGTGTTTACCAACAAGAAAGAAAATTTATTTAAAAATCATGTGTACACGATGAAGCCCTGGGGATATTTGGTGTATGAATATTGAAAATAAGAATTTCCTTTTTTACTTCGTTTACTGCGGCTACTTCACCATCGCTTTAATCTCTTGCAATTTCAACAGCGCTTCTACAGGAGTTAAGCGGTTGATATCAACTGCTTCCAGTATTTTTCGAATGTCTTCAAAAGCCTGCGAATGCGCATCAAAAATGCTTAATTGCATTTGAGGCGCATTTAACTGTTTCAGGTTTTCTTTAATACTCTTTTTGTTTTTGGTAAAAGCTTCACCGGTATCATTTTCTTCAGATGCATCCACATGCTTTGCTTCCATTTGCTTTAAAATTCCATTTGCCCTGTCGATCAAAGAAGGTGGCATGCCGGCCATTTTTGCTACATGAATTCCAAAGCTGTGAACACTTCCACCGGGAACTAATTTTCTTAAAAAAATAATTTTATTTCCCGATTCCTTATTGGTGATATGAAAGTTTTTTACGCGTTCCAGTTTGTTTTCCAATTCATTCAATTCATGGTAATGCGTGGCAAATAAAGTCTTTGGCGCATGAGGCGACTGGTGCAAATATTCAACAATACTCCATGCGATGGATATGCCGTCGTAGGTCGAAGTTCCGCGCCCGATTTCGTCAAGCAAAATCAAACTTCGCGGACTGATATTATTAATGATACTTGCTGTTTCATTCATCTCTACCATGAAAGTACTTTCGCCGCTGCTTAAATTATCACTCGCACCAACGCGCGTAAAAATCTTGTCTGTCTGCGGAATCCTTGCTTCTTCAGCAGGAACAAAACTTCCCATGTGCGCCATTAAGGTAATCAAGGCGGATTGTCGCAATATGGCACTTTTACCGCTCATATTCGGACCGGTTAAAATGATCACCTGTTGCGATTGTGGATCTAAAAAAATATCGTTAGCGATGTAACTTTCTCCGGGGGGTAAATTTCTTTCTATCACCGGGTGCCGGCTTGCTTTAAGCTCAAGTTCAAGACCGGTATGGATTTCCGGTTTTTTGTATTTAAACTGTACCGCGTTATTGGCAAAACAAATAATACAATCCAGTACGGCGAGAACGTGACCGTTCAATTGCATGGGGGCGATATAATCCTGGAGTTCATTCAACAACTGTTCAAAAATATTTTGTTCCAGTTGCAAAATTTTATCTTCAGCACCGGTGATCTTTTCTTCGTATTCTTTCAACTCCGGCGTTATGTATCTTTCTGCATTGGTGAGGGTTTGCTTGCGTATCCAGTTTTCCGGAACTTTATCTTTATGTGTGTTGGTTGCTTCAAGGTAATAGCCAAATACATTATTGAATCCAATTTTTAAAGATGAAATTCCTGTCAGGTCAATTTCTTTTTGCTGAAGATTTAGCAGGTGCGCCTTTCCGTTAGTAACTATATTTTTTAAATCATCAAGTTCTGCATTTACCCCTTTTCCAATGATGTTTCCTTTGGAAGCTGAAACTGGAGGGTTGTCAATGATCTCTTTGAAAATTTTATCAGCAATGTATTTACAAGGATTCAAAGAATCTCCCAATCTTTTTAAATATTCATTGGCTGATTCATCGCACCAGTTTTTTATTTCAGCAGTTAGTTTTAATCCTTTCCCGATTTGTAAAACCTCCCGCGGATTTATTTTTTTTGATGGAATTTTACTTACCAATCTTTCTATATCACCAGCCTGTTTGATGTTGTGGGCAATCTTCGTTTTTTCTTCAGGCGTTTTAATAAAGTATTCAATTAAGTTTTGCCTTTCCTGTATTTTATTAATTTCTGTAAGAGGTAGCAGCATCCAGCGTTTCAGCAAACGAGCGCCCATTGGCGAAACCGTATTGTCCAGCACTTTTAATAAAGAGTTGGTATTGTCATTACTGCTTAACAACTCCAGGTTACGAATGGTAAACCGGTCCATCCATAAATAATCTCCTTTATCAATTCTTTGTAAGGAAGTGATGTGCTGAAGATTGGGATGCTCGGTATCTTTTAAATAATGGAGAATCGCTCCCGCAGCAATGATTCCTGTTGGCAGATTTTCTACACCAAAACCTTTCAGGCTTTGCGTTCCAAAATGTTTTAATAAAGTGTCTTTAGCATATTGCTCTGTGAAGATCCATTCATCAAGGGTATAAGTATAGAACTTACTTCCAAAATAATTCTTAAAGTCCTTTTGTTGGTTTCGTTGAAAAATAACTTCTGCCGGATTAAGGCTTTGCAATAATTTATCTGCGTATTCCTTATCACCTTCAGCAATAAAAAATTCACCGGTAGAAATATCCAAAAAAGAAATTCCAGCTTTTTCATCAACAAAATGAATCCCACACAAAAAATTATTTTGATTATGTTCAAGCAATTTATCATTGGTAGCAACACCCGGCGTAATTAATTCGGTAACGCCACGTTTTACAATTCCTTTGGCTTGTTTGGGATCTTCCAACTGATCGCAGATGGCCACACGGTAACCGGCTTTCACCAGCTTGTGCAAATAAGTATCCAATGCATGATGCGGAAATCCGGCAAGTTCCGGGGCTGTAGCCGAAGCGTTGTTTCTTTTGGTTAGCGTAATTCCTAAAATGCGTGAAGCGGTAATGGCATCCTGACCGAAAGTTTCATAAAAATCTCCTACACGAAAAAGCAGGATGGCGTCAGGATATTTGGCCTTGATCGCGTTGTGCTGTTTCATTAAAGGAGTGTCTGAGGATGCCATTTTATAAATAAGATTTAGAATCAGTGAGCCAACATTTTATCAGAATTTCTATTTTCACATAGCCAAATTAGTACATTATCACATTTTAATCCGGCTATCGAATTTAAATGGTATTGTTTTTATAAGTTTTATTTTTACAAAATCTTTATGTGAGGGATTTAATAAATAATTTGAGTCTCCCGGAATTATTGCTGAAGGAACTTTTAATACAGAGGTTTTAGCTGCGTTTATCCATGCATCCCCGATTGATTGTGTATAGGGCATTTGCAGAAAATCTTTCCATTCGGGTTTTAAATCAGTTTCTTTTATTTCTTCCATCTCAATTGCATCAGGGATTGCAATATTCATTTGCCTGAAATCTTTTTGTAACCCTCTTGAATTTCTGTGTACCACATTTTCCAAACAAGCAAGCGCGTTTGATTGAGCAGTGTAAATAACTTTAATGTCTTTTGAGTTCCATCTTGCCGGATTTCCCGAAGCAATCAGTTTCGTTGAATATTTGGCTATAGAAATTCTGTAAACTATCATATTTAAGCAAGATCTCCGTATTCTATCCTCGTAAGTTCTTCAGCCACCAGTTGAATGCCGGTAATCGTATCCAATAATTCTTGTGGAACCATATTTCCCAAACCGAATGATGGCTCTGCCAGCCACTTATTAAATTCTTTAATACTTCCGAAAACACTTTGCCCTTTATCATATAGTGAAAAAAATTTTAATAATTTTTCACTTAGAACCGGATCTAAAAGTGTTTTATTTTTTTTATAAGAGGTGAAAGTTTTAATGGTTTTGTTGAGCACTTTTTCAACGTAGGGAAAAGAAAAATCAGATAGTAAAATGAAGTCAAACACAGCCTGGGGCAGCAGTCCTTTTTTTGAAACAGTAACCAGGGTTATATTATCATTAAAAGATTTCTGATATTTCGTCAAAATAACGGAGGACTCCTTTGATCCGATTGCATTCATACTTACACTTTTTACGAAGTTAGGAAATTTTTCTAAAAATATTAGAAATATTTCTTAGGAATTTGATATGTTTAATAATAATCTCACACGCAATCCTCCACTAATTACATAATTAACCAATTAACCAATTAACCAATTAACCAATTAACCAATTAAGTTATTTTTGCAAATTAATATTCTTTTGATGAGAAAACTAAGAATGGATGAACTGAATCGTAAATCGGTGGACGAAGTTAAAGAATCTGATAAGAACCCGGTAATTGCGGTTTTGGAAAATATCAGGAGCGCTTATAATGTAGGAAGCGTTTTTCGTACGGCTGATGCATTTTTGATTGAATCGATAATTATAACAGGCTATACCGCCACACCGCCACACAAGGAAATTACAAAAACCGCTCTTGGGGCACAGGATTCGGTAGATTGGAAATATTTTAAGACAACCACAGAAGCCATTGAACATCTTAAAAAAGATCAATATAAAGTCTTTGCTGTGGAACAGGTAACCAACAGTATTTCGCTCGAAAATATTTCTGAATTATCAGCGGATAAAATCGCTTTTATTTTTGGTAACGAAGTTACGGGAGTAGACCAGGAAATCATTTCGTTATGTGATGGCTGTGTAGAAATTCCGCAGTTTGGCATGAAACATTCTTTAAATATTTCTGTAGCAGCAGGAATTGTTTTGTGGGAAGCGGTTAAAAATTTTCAGCTTGCTGAAAAAAAATAAATTTATTAAATGGAAAGCAATATAAAAACCTTGGAATCCAAATCAACATTAAGCGAAATAAAAAATTATTTTTCTCTTGTAAAATTCGCACATACGATTTTTGCAATGCCTTTCGCATTAATTGGTTTTTTTTATGGGTTGAAAACCATTAATTTTCAATTACCCAGGCCATGGTGGATGCTTTTCATCCTGGTAATTTTATGTATGGTATTTGCAAGAAGTGCCGCTATGGCCTTTAATCGCTGGCTGGATGCGGATTACGATGCAATAAATCCCCGGACATTAATTCGTGAAATTCCGGGTGGTATTATTTCCAAAAGAAATGCGATGATTTTTGTGGTCATTAATTGCCTCGCTTTTATTGTTACCACTTATTTCATCAATGTGATGTGTTTGGCCTTGTCGCCGGTAGCGCTTTTTGTGATCCTGTTTTATAGTTATACCAAAAGGTTTACCCCTCTTTGCCACCTGGTACTTGGCCTTGGCTTAAGCCTTGCACCCATTGGCGCTTATATTGCAGTTACCGGTCAATTTGCTTTGGTTCCGGTTTTGTTTTCTTTCTCGGTTTTGTTTTGGGTAAGTGGCTTCGATATTATTTATGCCTTGCAGGATGAAGAGTTTGATAAGGAAAATAATTTGTATTCAATCCCGTCATGGCTGGGAACAACAAGGGCTTTGAGAGTAAGTGAATATTTGCATTTTCTTTCGGCAGCCGCAGTTATCGCTGCCGGAATGATCGGGTATTTTTCATGGTTGTACTGGGCAGGAGTTTTGGTGTTTTCTTTCTTTCTTTTTTATCAGCATACGTTGGTAAAACCAAAAGATCTTTCAAAAGTGAACAAAGCATTTTTCAGTTCAAACGGGATTGCATCTGTAGTTTTCTGTGTATTTGTTTTGTTGGATATTTTTACCAAACTGTAAATGTTTTACCAGTAAACCAATAAATAATAATGGTTTTTATTTTAATTGTTTCTAACTAAACTATCTAAACACTTCTAAGCCAAAAAATGTCCAGGATCATTTGCATAGATTATGGTAAAAAACGCACAGGTATTGCCGTTACAGATCCGTTGCAAATTATTGCTACCGGCCTCACTACTGTTGATTCTCATGAGTTAATTCCTTTTCTCAAAAAATATTTTCTGCAGGAAAGTGTGGAATTGATTGTGATTGGTGAACCCAAAAATTTGGACGATTCAGATACACATGCCACACCATTGGTAAAAGAAATAATTAAAAAGCTGGAAAAAGAATTTCCACAAACACCCATAAAAAAGGTAGATGAAAGGTTTACTTCAAAAATGGCCAAACAGGCAATGCTCGATATGGGCATGAAAAAAAAGGACCGCAGAAATAAAAGAACAGTTGATGAAATAGCGGCTACCATTATGTTGCAGGAATATATGCAAAGCCTTTAGCTTATTTAAGTAAGCGAAATCCTGTAAATTTGCATTTCAATTATCAAAAAAATACAATATTTATGGTTTTACCAATAGTGGCATATGGAAACCCGGTTTTAAGAAAAGTTGGTGTTGATATTGCTCCGGCTTACCCTGGACTGCAAAAGCTGATAGAAGATATGTGGGAAACCATGTATAACAGTAAAGGCGTTGGCCTGGCAGCGCCACAGGTAAACCGGGATATCCGTTTGTTTATAATGGATAGCGTGCAGATAATTGAAAACCTTGACGTGGATGAAAAGGATGAATTTCCGGGGGATGAAGGATATAAAGGTATTTTTATTAATGCCCGGATAGAGGATATTACGGGGAAAGAATGGCTTTATAATGAAGGCTGCCTTAGTATACCGAAAATAAGAGAAGATATTCTGCGAAATGAAAATGTCACTATTAATTTCCTGGATGAAAATTTTGTGCAGCACACTAAAACCTTTACCGGAGTTACGGCACGGGTAATCCTTCACGAGTATGACCATATTGAAGGCAAGCTTTTTATTGATTATTTAAAACCGCTTAAAAAAAGCTTGCTTAAACGTAAACTGAACGATATATCCAAAGGGAAGATTTCAGTAGATTACAAGATGACATTTAATAAATAATTAGCTGATCAGCTAATTAGCTAATCAGCTGATTATGATTCAAAAGTTTTTCACGCTTTCGGTTCTGCTGTTGGCCTCTTTAGTTCTTTTTGCTCAAAAAGAAAATGACAGCACCGTAAAAGTGAATGAAAATTATATTACGCTTTCTGAAATTGTTGTCAATAAGAAATTAGATGTTGCCTCTTTTATTGATAGAGTTAAAAATGATACTACTTTTTATAAAGCCTTTCGCAACCTGAGGATGATTGGTTATACTGCTATAAATGATATCAGGATGCTTGACAAGAACGAAACAATAAGAGCATCCTTGCACAGTACTACCCAACAAATGCGGAAGGGAAATTGCAGAACCATGAAGGTATTGGATCAAAAAACCACAGGTAATATTTTTGACAGACAAGGAAATTTCAATTACTACACTGCACAAATGTATGCAGGCTTGTTTTTCACCAAAGATTCTGTTTGCGGTGAAAATAATATTGTGAAAGGGTATGAGTTTTCGACCAGCGGATTAAGTGGAATTGAAAAACATAAGCAACAATTAAAAATGTTGTTTTTCGATCCCGGAAAAAAGATTAGCGGACTTCCTTTTATCAGCAATAAAACAGAAATTTTTAATCCGTCGATGGCGGAGAATTATGATATGTATATTGATTACCGCAATTTTAATTCGGTGCCGTGTTATGTATTTACGATTAACGTAAAAGACAACAGGAAAAGCAATGTTGTGATCGATGAAATGACTACCTGGTTTAATGCAAAAACATTTGAGATTGTGGCAAGGAATTATGTGTTAAGTTATGATGCCGGTGTTTACGACTTTAATGTCAAAATGGAAGTTCAAATGACTAAAGTTGGCGACTTACTTGTTCCAAATCTGATAACGTATAATGGAAACTGGAAAGTGATTTTTAATAAGAGGGAAAGAGGTGTTTTTACTGCAACGCTTTCTGATTTTGTTAGATAAATGATCAATAATACTTGCTTTTAGTTATATCTTTTTTGTAAGGATAAATACTAAGCAGAATTAAATAATTTTCTTCCAAAGAAAAGAACAATACATTTTTACGATCCAATTTATGCATGTAAATTAATTCCTGAGTTGTAGGTCTTGCAGCAGTTGGCATTGCTGCAATATTTTCCAGCCTTTTATAAGTTTGTAAAACAAATTTTTCTGCAGATAGAACAGACCAATTTTCTTTAAGATATAAGATTATATTTTTAAAATCATTTTCAGCTTCCGCGGACCAGACTATCTGATAAGCCATTGCTCTACTTTTTGTTTCATCTGATCATGAGTAATATAGCGGCCATTTTTAAAATCGTCCAGCGCACGGCTTATTTTATTTTGCAATTCTTGCGGAAGTTTATTTACCGGAATGTCTTCAATTACTGCACTAGGATTCAATAATTCATATACTTCTTCAATCAATTGTTCATCAGTTGTTGACCTCAACTTCTGAAGTATTTCTTCTTTTTTATCTTTTGTGTTCATAATAAGTTTTGTAGATTAAAATTAATCTAATTTTTTCAATTCCGGTTCGCACTGTACCTTTTGGAGGCATCCCAATTTGTCGCTTCCTTTTAGTAGGCGGAAATGGGGAGGGCAGACCAAAGCTAGCTACGCTTTCTCATTTTGTTGACCACGAATTGAAGTGAATTTTACAAATTTCGCGAAGCACTATAATTCCTCCATTTATCAATTACGGCGCTCATATCTTCCGGCAAAGGGCTTTCAAAATTCATTTGCTCTTTTGTGATTGGATGAATAAAACCTAATTGTTGCGCGTGCAATGCATGCCTGGGACAAAGCGCAAAACAATTATCTACAAATTGCTTGTATTTTGTAAAGACAGTTCCTTTTACAATCTTATCGCCACCATAAGTGTCGTCATTAAAAAGCGGGTGGCCGATGTGTTGCATGTGAACGCGTATCTGGTGGGTGCGGCCTGTTTCCAACCTGCACTCAACAAGCGTTACATAATTAAATCTTTCCAATACTTTATAATGAGTGATGGCTTCTTTTCCATGCTCGCCTTCCGGGTAAGCAGTAAATAATTTTCTGAATCTTTGATGCCTTCCCACATGAGCAACGATCGTTCCTTCCTCTTCTTCAAAATCGCCCCAAACCAGCGCTACATATCTTCTGTGAACGGTATGATCAAAAAACTGTTTGGCAAGATGCGTCATTGCTTTGGGAGTTTTGGCCATCACCAAAAGCCCTGAAGTATTTTTGTCGATTCGATGAACCAACCCAAAACGGGCTAATTCACTTTCGTCTATTTCAGGATATTTTTGCTTTAAATAAAATGCAACTGCATTTACCAAAGTGCCGCCGGGATTGCCGCTCCCGGGATGAACTACCATTCCCGGATCCTTGTCAACTACCATCAAATCATCATCTTCATACACAATCTTAAAAGGAATGTTTTCAGGAACAATCTCGTTGCTTTCAGGCGAATAGTCCTGGTAGATAACGATTTTATCCAGCGGCCGGACTTTATAATTTGATTTTACCGGGCGGTCATTTAATAAAACTCTTTCTGCTGCTATTGCCTGCTGGATTTTGTTTCTTGTAGCGCCTTCAATTCTGCCCATCAAAAATTTATCGATTCTTAATGGCTCTTGTCCTTTGGCACAAATAATCGTTTCCCTTTCAAAAAGTTCTTCCGATTCTTCCTCTTGTAATTCTTCTTCGTTCATTGTTTTTTAAATTCTATTCACTATTCCCCATTCGCAACCTTCTTATCTTTGCAAATTAAATTCTTTGCATTGGAAAAACAGCAAATCATTTTTGAAGACCTTGGTGTGATCAATTATAAAGCTGCCTGGGATTACCAGGAAGAATTGGTAAAAAAGAACCTGCAGGTAAAGTCAGACGCAAGAAATGCGATGAAAACGGGAGAGCGGCCATTAAGCCCGAAGGAATTAGCTACCAAAAATTACCTTCTCTTTTGCGAACACCCACCGGTTTATACGTTAGGAAAAAGTGGACATATGGAAAATGTGTTGCTAAGTGAAGATGAAATGGAGGAAAAGGAAATTGAATTCTTCAGAACCAACCGCGGTGGCGATATTACATTTCATGGTTTGCAGCAAATAGTTGGTTACCCGATTCTTGATCTTGAAAAATTTTATACTGATATCGGCAAATACATGCGCAGTCTTGAAGAAGTGATTATTCTAAGCATTGCTGAATACGGAATAAAAGGCGACAGAAGCAAAGGTGAAACGGGTGTGTGGATTGAGCCGGGAATTTCAGGAAGAGAAAGAAAGATTTGCGCCATGGGTATCCGTTGCAGCCGCTGGATTACGATGCACGGGTTTGCGTTAAATGTAAATACTGACCTCAGTTATTTCAATAACATCATTCCCTGCGGCATTGTAAACAAACAAGTGACCTCAATTGAAAAAGAGTTGGGATATAAAGTGGATTTTGATGACGTAAAGGAAAAAGTAAAAAGGAATTTTGAAAAAGTTTTTGATGTGAGGATTGCTTAATTTTTAAGAAGAAACAGTAAACAAACAAATTCCTAAGATTTTTTAATAACAGATTCTTAACTGAATTTCAAAAGTGTTTGCGTCATAGTATTGATCCGCTAATTGAATAGCAGTTATTTTAATTACACAAAAATTATTTTTATGCAAAAGATTACACTAACATCCTTTTTTATTTTCCTTTTTTTTGCAGGACAGGCACAGACGAAAACCTTTATCGACCAACCTTACATAGAGGTGGCAGGAAATGCAGATACTTCTGTTACACCAAACGAAATTTATATTAAAATAGAAATTTCTGAAGCAGACACCAAAAACAAAACTTCTCTTGAAGATCTGGAAAGAAAAATGTACGATGCTTTAAAAGCTATGGGAATTGATGTAGAAAAAAATCTTACCACCAGCGATTTGACCAGCAATTTCAAGAATTATTTTCTGAGAGGAAAACAAGTTTTGAAATCAAAAGAGTATATGCTAAAGGTTAGTGATGCGGTTACTGCCAGCAAAGTATTTATGAAATTGGAAGACCTTGGAATTTCAAACAGTTCTATTGATCATGTTGATTATTCAGACGTGGAAGGCATGAAAAATTTAATGCGGACCAAAGCAATGGAAAATGCAAAAGAGCGTGCCCTCGCATTGACAAAACCTTTGCGTCAGGAAGTAGGTCCGGCAATTTATATTTCAGATAATGAAGTCTATATGGTACATCCGATGGAAAGACAGGCTGGTATTGTACTTTATGAAAAACAAAATTCAGCACAGGATTTGCCAAAAATAGATTTTGAAAAAATAAAGGTTTCGAGCAATATCAACGCGAAATTTATTTTAAAACCATAAGTGCTTTAAAGGTTGAAGCAATCTTAACGATGTATTGAATCGTTATGAGTAAACGTTTGATTTATAGAAATTTGCTTCAGCAATCTGTTCATTGTTTAATAGACTGCGAATAAGCAATACTTCAACTTCAAATTAGTGAAAGTTTTGAAAAGCGTATTTCACAACAAAACCCCAAAAGCAACGTTTTATCTTCTGATTATTTTCTGTAAGGAAAATTTTTTTTAGATAAAAAACTAACAAAACAAAGAAAATGAAAAAGCAATTATTAATTCTGACTGTCTTATTTTTTCTGGCTTCAGTAAGCCTTCATGCGCAAGACGCCAATACAGGTGCTATATTCAAAAAGTTTAAAGTGGATGTAAGTCTTGGTTATGCATCTCCACAGGTATCAGGGCCGGGAACAAAAGCCGGGGCTCTTTTTGCGATAGAACCAAAATATGCGGTGATGAATGATCTTTCTGTAGGTATTCGTATGGAAGCGGCTGTTATGGCAAATGTTTCCCAAAATGGTTCATCAGGAAATGCAAAGGCCAACTTTTCCTATCTCGCTACAGGCGATTATTATTTTTCTGATAAAAGATTCAGACCTTTCCTTGGAGCGGGCGCAGGTATTTACACTTTTGCCAGCGTAAATCTGGATAGCAGTATTTCAGGCATAAATTCTATTCCTGTTAGTTCTAAATTTGGTTTTATGGCCCGCGGTGGTTTTGAATACGGACATTTGCGTTTAGGCGTAGAATATAATTTTGTAGGTGATAAAATGGGATACCTTGGTCTCAAGATTGGAGTGGTAATTGGCGGGGGAAGAAAGTAATTTTCTTCAATTATATTTTTTTTTGAAACCTCCCGACGGAGGTTTTTTTATTTATAGTAAACAAGGAAAAAGTGAAAATTTTTATATCGCAACTCTCCAGTAATACCAAATAAATTTTCCCGATTTCGAAAACCGCTTTTCCCGATTTCGCAAATGATTCGTTAGGCTTCACACTTTTTTTGCAGAAATAAAAATCTGTAAAAAATGAAAATAAAAATAATAGTTGTGGCCGCAATTTCTTTGCTTCTCTTCTCAAAAGGTATGGCGCAGCATAAAGATTCTGTAAAGACTTTGAAGGAAATAATTGTAAAGGGGTATAAAACGGTAAATGGGGTAGGGCATTTGCTTGAATCAGAAGATGGAATTATTTACGCCGGCAAAAAGACAGAGGTTATCGTTGTTGACAGTCTTGATGCGAACAAAGCAATTAATAATACCCGCCAAATTTTGGGAAGAATTCCGGGGTTAAATATTGTTGAAACGGAAAGTAGTGGCTTTACTGCCAATGGAATTGCAACACGCGGATTGAATCCAACACAAAGTATTGAAATGAATACAAGACAAAATGGTTATAACATAAGCGCGGAAGTGTATGGATATAATGAAGCGTATTACATTCCGCCGATGGAAGCGGTAAAAAGGATAGAGTTGATAAGAGGCGCGGCTTCGTTGCAATTCGGTGCACAGTTTGGAGGATTGGTAAATTATATTTTGGAAGAGGCTCCCAAAAACAAACCTTTTCAATTTACCACTTCTCAAACAAGCGGAAGTTTTGGAATGTTCAATTCTTTTAATTCAATTGGTGGAAATTATAAAAAATGGAGTTACTATGGTTTTTTGCAGTATAGAAATATGGATGGCTACCGGCCAAACAGCCAGCAGTGGCAACTTTCAGGATTTGGTAAAGTGAAATATACTCCTTCCGATAAAATGAATATAGACCTTGAATATTCCTTGCTTCGCAACAAAATTCAAATGCCGGGAGGATTGTCTGACAGCCTTTTTAAAATAAATCCAAAAGCATCTATCCGTGCAAGAAACTGGCTTAAAAGTCCGTGGAATATTCTTGCTAACACCATTAATCTTACTCCAAATGATAACACAACGATTGGTTTCAAAACGACTTATTTGTTCAGTAATCGTTCGCTGGTTTGGCGAAATGAAGACGGTGGTGCATCTGCACTTGACACAATTGATCCTGCAACCAATCAGTTTGTTCCTCGCGAAGTTGAAAGTGAAGATATGCGTAGCATCGCTACAGAGGCGCGGTTTTCAACTAATTATAAGCTGGGAAAAAATGAAGCCACTTTAGCTGCAGGCATAAGACTTTCATATGCTTCGTTTAAAAGATTGGAAGGTGGTGAGGGAACTACAGGAAGCGATTTTGATTTATCCATTACAGGAGTTTGGGAAACCAATATGAATTTTAGTACAACGAATGTGGCTCCTTTTGTTGAAAATATTTTTCGCATTGGAAAAAGATTTATAGTAACTCCCGGAATGAGGTTAGAATTTCTGAAAAGCACCGCGATCGGCTATTCCTTTGATGAGGATTATAAAATCATAACCGACAAAAGCAAAACCAGGAAATTCGTTCTCACGGGCATTGGTGTGGAGTACAAAACCAAACCGAACACTGCTTTTTATGGAAATATAAGCCAGGCATATCGCCCGATTGATTACAACCAGCAACAGCCGTTTGGTGTTGACGCCAAAATTGATCCTAATTTAAAAGACGCATTTGGTTTTAATTCTGATTTGGGTTTCAGAACGATTGTTAGTAATTATTTAAATGTGGATGCGAGTTGGTTTTACCTCGCCTACAATAACAGGATAGGTGTAGTGTTGAAAACAGATCCTTCAACAGGAGAAGAGTATGCTTATCGCACCAATATTGCTAATAGTGTTCACAAAGGATTGGAAGCTTATATTGAATTTAATATCCTGAAATATTTAAATAAGCATTCAAAACAGGGATTAAGTGTTTTTAATTCTTTATCCTTTATTGATGCAAAATATACAAGTGGTGAGTTTAAAGGAAACCGCGTTGAAGCGGCGCCGAATATAATAGAAAGAGCAGGTGTTGTCTATTCGAATCGAAATTTTTCATCTACTTTTCAATTCAATTATACCGGCGATTCTTTTGGTGATGCAACCAACGTAAAAATTAGAGATAACCCTGTCGCCGGTTATATTCCCGCGTATACCGTGCTTGACCTGAGCGCTACTTATAAGATCAATAATTTTTCAATCAAATGTGGTGTAAACAATTTGGCTGATCAATCGTATTTCACAAGAAGAACGGATGAATATCCAGGCCCGGGAATCATTCCTGCTGTCGGTAGAAGTTTTTATGCCGGGTTTACTGCTAAATTTTAAAATCAATTCAGGGAAGTGCTTTTGGAATCAATAGTAAACCAATAAAAAATGCAGATTTTTATTTTAAGCTTAAATTCAGATACCGAGCACTTCCTTCAATTTTGTATAACCGGCTTTGCTTACCGGAATTTTTTCACCGGTAGTGAGCAATAATAAATGGCTGTCTTTTTCATAAGCATCAATACGCGTAATTAATTGCGTATTTACTATATAAGAACGGTGTACCCTAACAAACTGAAATTGAGCAAGGGATTTTTCAAAAAAACTCATGGTACGATTTTTTAAAAAACAGCCATCGTTGCTCACAATTTTTACATAATCATCCGCGGCTTCCAGGTAATGCACCTGGTGTACAGGAATGATTTTGATTTTATTTCCATCTTTTACTACGATACGATTTTGCTGTAAGGGAGACTCAGCGGCAGTTTCAACTACATTCTCAATTGAAGGATTAATTTGTTGATGGCGGAATTTTTCAATTGCTTTTTCAAATCGTTCTTTGCTGAAAGGTTTCAATAAATAATCTACTGCATTTAATTCAAAAGCTTTTATCGCATATTCATCAAACGCAGTTGTAAAGATGACAGGTGGAGGATTTTCAATTAATTCGAGCATTTCAAATCCATTAATCTTTGGCATTTGTATGTCAAGAAAAATAAGATCAGGTTGATTTTGTTGAATTGCTTTTAGTCCTTCAAAACCGTCATTACATTCAGCAACCAAAACTGCATCCTTGCAGCTTTGGAGGTATTCTTTTACAATACTCCTGGCTAATGGTTCATCATCAATAATTATCACATTCATGTGTATTTTTTTATTGTTTTTTATTTGCCACATGGAATTCCGCATAAAAATTTTCATCCCGGCTTGTATAAGTTTGCTCGAAAATTTTTATGCTCCATTTCATTTTTTTGTTGTTTCTGTGTCAACTTGCTGAACAGGTTGTAATATTTGAGGAATAATTATGGTAGTTATAAATTGGTTATTCTCTATTGCTGTTTTTAAAAGGTCGTTCCTGGCAAACAATAAAAACAATCTTCTTTGAATAGAGCGCAGTCCGAAGCCGGTTCCTTTTGAAGGATGTGCAGTTTCAGGATCAAACGGATTTTGCACCCATATTTTCAGATTTCCCTGTTGAACTTCCGCCTGTAGTTTTATTAACACTTCACCGGTGGTGTCGTACAGGCCAAACTTAATCGCATTTTCTACAACAGGTTGTAAAATTAAAGCAGGAAGTTTAAAGGGTAGCGCCTCTTCAGGAATAATTATTTCTGTCTGCAGGCGATGACCAAATCTCACTTTTTCTATATCAAGATACAACTGCAGGTATTGAATTTCTTCTTCCAGAGAGATCCATTGTTGTTCGTCTTTTTTCAACGTTCCGCGTAAAAAATCGCTCAATTGATAAATCATGTGTCTTGCCTTTTCAGGATCAGAGCCGATTAATGCGCTGATGGAGTTAAGACTGTTGAATAAAAAATGCGGTTGAAATTGACGGCGTAATTTGAACAATTCCGCTTCTTTTGAGAGTTGTTCCGTTTCTGATTTCCGGTCTGCCAATTCTTTGTATTCCTTCTGTCCATACCACATTAAACTAAACATGCTCATGCTTGTGAGCAGCATGAAACCTGCACCAAACCTGGTAGCTCCCGTAGAGCGGATGAAATCAATATAAGGATCGCCATCCTTAAGCATCATCCACATGGTACCCCTCAGGGCAAGAAACCACAAAAAGCAAACCGTGATGCTTATGATAATAATATACCAGTATTTTTCTTTTCGCGGCAGGTAGTATTTCATATTATTGCTGATAAAAAAACTGCCGGCGGCAAGCAAAATGATACTGGTCAGGCTATCCAGCAATGCATTTTTATCGTCAATATTTAATTGTTTAAGAATAAAGAATTGAAGCAGCATGCACAACAACCACCAGGTAGCAAAAAAAATCCGTAAACGGTTATCAGACAAAATTGACTTCAACGACAAATGGTTTTAACTCATTTCAAATGTGTTCTCTAAACATCTTTCATGTAAATAATTGGCGCGCTTGTTAGTAATCTTTACATATTCATCGGCATTATCTTCTTCCCTGATGCATGAATAAATTTCAGTACCATCAATCAATTCGCTCAGGTGGTGAATTTCTGAAACGTCAATAAACTTCCAATGCACTGGTTTTTTATCGTTATTTAGAAAGCTATCTTCTTCCGAATCGCCAAGTATTCTGGCTTTCTGAAAGGCATGCATTTCATTTTCTGCATAAAGAAGCCTGAGTTGCTCATCAAACTGAGCAGTATGATTTCCTTCACCGCAAATAATTCTGAATACCAGTTTTGCAAGATACCATTTCATACAAATGTTTTTTAAAGATGAATCATTTTATTTTATCAGTAATTATTGATCTCGATGCCTCCAAAAACGCAGGAACCTCTCAGGATGATTTTTTTGTCGGGATCAGGAATGTTATTTTGAAAATTGCGCTTATCTTCTACCCCACCAAACATGGCAGAAATTTCTGTTTGCACTTCCCAATTTCCCGGGATGATGAGTTTTGTTCCTCCGAAAACATTATTAACTTCCAACACTACCGGGTGCTGAATATCTGCCTGCATGAAACTGATCTCTGCACCACCCATGAAGCATGTTATTTCTCCACCTTTGAAATTTTTAGATTGAATGTTTTTTTTTACACCTCCAAATACTGCATGAATATCCACATATTCTTCGTTGTTTTTGTCAGAAGAAACTGCTTCGGGATCAAATCCTGGAAATCCACGTCTTTCCAGGCGCGCTCTTCTATACCTGCCAAACGAGTGACCTCTTGGGCGAAGAATAAATAGTAATCCTAAACCGATCAGTATGATGGGTGCTATATAATTGTGTAAATCGATACCCGGAATGGATTGGTCGACCAGGAAAACACTGCCAATTAAAATTAAAATATAAGAACCCGGATTATGAAACCGGCTTTTGATTCCTGTCAATAATCCAATTGCGATTAGTAATACCGGCCATGTAAATACCCAGCCGGGGATTGGAGCGCCCATTTTATAAGCCAATAATAAAAGGCCTGCCAATAACAAAAAAAGCCCGCCACCTACCCTTGATCCATTTACCCTGGTTTCCATATCCCGTTCATTCTGTTCCATAAATTATTTTTTTAATTAATACCCCAAAATTATAATTGGTTTGGCAGCAGGGGAAAGCTATTTAGGTTTGTATAAATAAAAAGTCGGTAAACCATTGGTATTAGTCGGCAAATAGAATTATAGCAGGAGTAGTATCAGTGAATGTATAAAAAAGTGGTTTATCCATTCTGTAAAATCATTAAGCCGGATTTAACAAGCTTCTAAGTCATAATTACTTTTTCCAAAGAAGTAAACTTCTTGTTTCAATTATCTTTGCAAATAAAAAACTGAACCTCAAACCCTTTTATAAAAAGCTGGAGGCCTTCTCGCCCAAACTATATTGGCGCGAAATATTGGCTGTATTAATGATCCTGCTGGCTTTTATTTTTTTTGGCGGCGAGCGAAAAGAATTACAGGAGATCATTCCCAACATTGAACAGGCTGACGTTCGCTGGCTGATGACAGGGCTTGGAGTTACTTTTCTTTATGTTTTTCTGCAAAGCGGCATGTATGTCAATAGTTTTTCTGCAATTGGCCTCTCCTTAAAATGGGTAGATGCAGTTGAGCTTTTTTTGAAACGGAATTTTCTCAGTATTTTTTTACCCGCAGGGGGTGTCAGTTCTTTGGCGTATACGCCTATTCAACTAAGAAAAAGAGGATTTAATAAACCCCAGGTGCACCAGGCAAGCGGCCTCTATGCCTTTGCCGGATTGTTTACTGTTTTCCTGGTAGGATTTCCTGTGATCATTCTTTTTGCTTTATCAGCCAAGCATCAAACTCAGGATGCGTGGGCGGCCTTAATCGTGCTGATGATTATTATTGCTGCCATTTTTAAAATCGCAAAAGGGCTGAAGGAAAAGGGAAAATTATACCGGGTTATCGTTAAAAAATTTCCGAAGTCCGCCGTTTTTATTGATGAGCTTTTTGCGGCCAATGTGAATAATAAAAAATATGCCGGCAGTATTTTGTACTCTACGGGAGTGGAGTTTACGGGCATTTTTCATATTTATATTGCCATGCTGGCGCTTGGCTTGCCTGCTTCTTTTACGATTGCCGCTATCGGATATATTGTTTCTGTTTTACTGATGATGACGTCTCCATTTTTGAGAGGCCTTGGAGCAGTGGAGATTTCGCTGGTTTACATATTGCAGATGTATGGCTATTCTACAGTAGACGCACTTTCTATTACGATTTTGTATCGCGTATTTGAGTTTTGGTTACCGATGTTTTTTGGGATCTTGTCATTTTTGTGGAGAGGAAGGTATTTGTTTATAAGAATTGTTCCGGCCTTGCTTATTTTTTCTCTTGGCGTTATTAATATTGTTTCGGTAGTTACGCCTCCATTGCATCCACGTTTAAAATTGATACGCACTTTCCTTCCTTTAGATGCGATCAATGCTTCGAATATTTTGGTGCTTTTTATCGGGCTGGCGCTGTTGATTACTTCTGCTTACATGTTTAAAGGTTTGAAGAACGCCTGGAGACTGGCAATTTTGCTGTCCGTTTTATCAGTGATTGGCAATCTTACCAA
This sequence comes from Bacteroidota bacterium, assembly GCA_028876495.1. Classification (GTDB taxonomy): domain Bacteria; phylum Bacteroidota; class Bacteroidia; order Chitinophagales; family Chitinophagaceae; genus Ginsengibacter. The sequence continues at coordinate 44,525 of JAGWRO010000056.1, read as the reverse complement.
AGCGTTGGACTACGAAGAAGCCTCTTTCGCCGCGATAATCGTTGTGTTATTATGGATTAGCCGAAGCCAGTATCGAATTCGCAGCAGCGCCAAATGGATACGAATGGGATTTATGTCAGTGGCCATTATTTTTTTATCAGTATTGGTGTTTGGTTTTGTGGGTTTTTATTTCATAGAAGTAAAACATTTTGGTATTGACTTTACATGGCGGCAATCTATTGAATTTACGATCAGAAGTTTTTTCCTTGGAGAAGATTCGCTTCATGCCCATACCAATTTTGGGCGGCAGTTTATATTATTGATCCAAATTCTCGGTTTCCTCAGTTGGGGTTTTCTTCTTTTTACATTGATAAAACCGTTTTTAAAGGTTGAAGATACCACTGAAACCGGCCGGGACCGGGCAAAGTTTTTGTTGAGCGAATTTGGAAGTTCATCAGTAGATCATTTTAAAATTTACCCCGATAAATTGTTGTTTTTTTCCGAAGTGCATGAAGCTTTTATTGCCTATCGCATTGCGAATGGTTTTGCAATCGTACTTGATGAACCGGTGTGTGCCGAAGAACATAAGACAGAGGTATTGTCAGAATTTTATAAACTGTGTAAAAAGATGGGATTAAAAACGGCTTTTTACCGCGTGGATATCAACAGTATGGTATGGTTTGACCAGTTGCGAAAACAAAAAATATTTATCGGGCAGGAAGCCATATTGGATGCGCGCAATTTTACCATGGAAGGAAGAGATAAAAAATCTTTAAGAAATGCAATGAATGCACTTCAAAAAAAAGGATATGAAACAGCAATTCATAAAGCCCCGCTGGAAAAGGGATTGGTAGAAAAACTGAAAAAAGTTTCTGACGAATGGCTGTTGGCTTATGAAAAGGAAGAGCAGGTTTTTTCGCAAGGAATGTTTGATGCAAAAGAATTGGTGCAGCAGGATGTAATTACTATTTCGGATGGAGCTGGCGACATCGTTGCGTTTTTAAACATCATCCCTGATTATTCGCCGGAAGAATGTACTTACGATCTTATTCGTAAAACAGCAGATGCGCCAGGCGGCTGTATGGATGCTCTTATCATTAAACTGGTAGAATACGCCAAAGAAAAAAATTGCAATTATATAAATTTAGGTTTGGTGCCTATGACAGGAATTACGGAACCCAACAGCCCTGCAGAACAGCTTATAAAATTTGCAGGAAAAAATTTTAAAAGATTTAAACATTATCATGGATTAAGGGATTTTAAAGAAAAATATGCATCTTACTGGAAAGATAAATTCCTGGTGTATGAGAATGATTATGATTTACTCCAATTGCCTTTGGCACTCAATAAAGTAATGCAACCCTGAAACTTTTATGAATAAATTTTTAATCCTTTTGTGCTTTTTTATTGCACCCTTTTTTAAGCCTTCAACTTTGTACGCGCAGGATCTTCCGCTAAAGGAATGGCCTGCAAATACACATGAAAAACCATTGATCTTTTATATTAGTGGCGATGGCGGCATGAATAAATTTACCACCTCTTTGTGTGAAGAGCTTAACAACAAAGGCTTTGATGTGATTGCCTTAAATGCGCGGTCTTATTTTTGGGATAAAAAGACGCCTGAACAAACTGCGGCTGATGTAAATAACCTGTTGACTAAAAAATTAAGCGGAAGAAAGAATCAGCAAATTGTGATGATAGGATATTCTTTTGGTGCAGATGTGCTTCCCTTTGTCCTAAACAGGCTACCGAAGAATACAGATGATAAAGTACTTGTGTCTTACCTGTTGGCTTCTTCGGGAAGTACAGATTTTGAAATACATTGGGCAGATATTTTTGGAAGTAATACTAAAAGAAGCATGGATGTAGTTTCTGAAATCAATAAGTTAACAGACGAAAAGGTGGTGATCATCAGTGCCAGCGATGATAAAACGCTTGCAGTAAATAAAATTACTTTAAAAAGATTTACGCATGAAGTGCTTCCGGGCGGTCATCATTTTGATGGAGATACAGATGAGATCGTGAATGCTATACTTACTGATATGGATTGACATACAGTAAACCAACAAAAATCCGGATTCTTATTCCGGATTTTAAAATTGTTCAACCGGTTGGTTTTAGCCAAACATTTTACCAAGGCTACCGCCGATATTTGACAAAGAATTGGTGAGGCCTTCTTTTGTAATACTAGAATCATTTGGATCGGCTGCCTTGCTGGCAAATTTTTGTAAAATGCCCGGGATAGCTGCTGCGATTGCCCCTGATATTGCAGGAGATAATCCTAACTTATTGGTAAGACTACCTACCAATCCTCCTTCAATTGCACTGGTGATTGAACCGCCTGAAGCAACACTGCTTTGTAAAGAGGATAACAAACCACCAATGCCACCTTGTGCCAAAGACTGGTCTTTTATTCCGTTAGTAATATGGTTGGCAATTTCATTATGTACCTCTTCTTTTTGGTCATCCGGAATTTGGTTTGCCACCTCTGGGTTTTCGTTTAAATGCTGTTTTACCAGGTCGAGAATTTGATCAAACATAATTTAGTTTTAAATTTTAAAATGATTAAAAACATTTTTATTAAAGTAATGTACGAAAAAGCAATGAATTTAGAAATTCAGTCTGACATCTTTTTCTTGTTTTTATTATCAATATCGTGAATAGATATCTTTTTTACCTAATTTAAATTCTTTCTTTCATTGCCTGTTGAAGCGGTACGTGTATGGTCTTTTAAGGTTTCCGGGATTTCAGGCTTTTCATTCTTGGTATCTGCTTTTCTTATATGCGATTCATAAGTTCGCTGATTATCAAAATATTTATTGTTATAAAATTCCTTGGGATCGTAAAAATCAGGATCATTGTATTCAACTCCTTGTGAAGGAGCAAAAACATGCCGTACCTGTCTTTCGGTGTCAATCGTTACATTACCTTTTTTATATTCGGGAAGAGAGGCAAGATGGCCAACTGTTACTTCAGGAAGCAAAATAATCTTGTTTTCTTTATCAACTTCGGCAAGGCCGATAGGGATAATCACATCACGGGAGACAAGGTTCAATGGTTTACCTTCCAGGTCAAGAATAAGATACCTTACTCTTAAAGATTCGAGATCAAATAAAAGTTCATCTACTTTACCAATTACCTGGTTCTGGTCGTTTCTTACCTTCCATCCTCGGATGTCAGGCTCGCCTTTTTCCATTTCAAAACCGCTTGAATGCAGTTCCTTAAGGTTACCATTAACGATTACTTTTTCTGCCATAATTCTCTTTTTTAAATTGAAAAATCTTTTTAAAATAGCCTCATCGTCTTACAACGATATTTACCGTACTACTTTTGTCGGTCATCGATGACGGTTTGCTTGTATAGTAAAAGGTTATGTGGCTTTGATCGAGTTTCGAATTATTAATAAGGTAATTGGCTATAGATTCTGCTCTTTCCTCGGCAAAATGGCCAGGCAGTGTCTTATCTGTCTTATCATAAATCTTGACATCTGCTGATTTATATCTCTGGTTGATCGAAGCTCCGATCTGGTTTAAACTTTGTTTACCTTCATCGCTCAGATCACTTTTATTAGCTACAAAAACATTTTGGCTATTTAAAGAATAAATAACGAATTCATCATTTGATTTTACGGTCACATTTTTATCGGTTACTTCAGCATAAGTGGTCTCGGGTGAATTAAAGTCTATCCCATCCCATGAATTCAATGGGCCAGATCCCATACTTACTGAACCAGGAGGATCGTTATTTTCATTGGAAATTGAATGTGTGATTTTTGTGCTGGCTTCTTGTTTGTTTTTTTGATAATAATTCAAATAGTAATAAATAGCCCCGCTGATAACAATAATCGCCAGCAGCAGCCAAAGCCACCAGTAATTATTTCTTTTAGGTTGTACGTGTAATTCTGCCATAATGAATTGGGTTAATTTTGATTTAATTATATAAAAAATAGCAGCATATTGCGTGCCATTGTTGCCAGCCTGCCAACTTTTCTTTTTTCTATACGAATGTGCTCTTCATGCAAACTTAAAACTTCTTCGATGCGTTTTCTATTTAAACCGGGGAGATGTATAGTGAAAGTGGAATTTATGCCCTGGTAAAACCTTGTTTCAGATTTATCGGAGAAAAGAATCAATAGGAAACAAATAATCCAGGTAGTAATCGGGATGAGATTTTTATTTTCTCAAAAGAAGTAGTAATCTTTTACAATATAACCAAAGGATGCAGACTTGCAGTATGCAGGTTTCGCCAAATGCGGTTTATTTCCGACTTATGGTGGGCGGCAATAAGACCGCAATAGGGAAATATTTCATCAACCATTCTTCTTGAAGTGGTTGCTAATTGCCTGCTTGCTTTACTTACTTCTGTCAATGTAGCCAGGGAAAAACTTTTGCTTCCCCTGCCTTCATTCCATGAATTTTGAATAATCTGGTAAAAAACCTGCCTTGCTTCATCCAGTTGGTTTTTGGCAGTATCGTGTCGAAGTGATAGCGAAAGCATCTGCTCATTGGTGAAATGGTTATCGGTATTTCTTGTTTTAATAATTGCTTCGAAAAGATCCAGGTAGTGGATGGCCATGCCTGAGATATTTACTGCCAGGGTGGTTTCTGCAAATTGTAAAAAAGGATACTGATAAATTTTGTTGGCAAGCACTGTTTGTTTTTCATCAATCGCAAACCGCCTGTTTTTATTTACCCTTAATTTTTTTACTTCAAAGCTGTTGCTTGAAGTGGCGATCATTCCCATTGCTTGCCAGTCTTTATGCACAGATACTTCATTTCTTAAAAAAATAAATGTTGTTGTCATCGGGCTGCCGTCTTCATTTTGAATAATTTCGCCATTTTTTTCTATCAGGCAATTAGCAGTAAATGCGGTAGCATGTGCAGCACCTGTTGCATAAGGCCAACGGCCTGAAATTTCATATTCATCATCATTTATTATTTTGGCAATGCCGGTTTGGCGACCACTTCCTGCAAGGCAAACTTTATCAGAATTGAAAATGGTTGCGGCACTTTCAGGCTGAAGAAAGCCAATGAACCAATTGGCGCCACTGCAGAGCGTTACGGTCCAGCCAGTGCTTCCGTCAATCCATGCAAGAGATTCTTGGATTCTCAAACCTTCAGGGAGCGATAAACCAAGGCCTCCATATTCAGTTGGAACATATAGATTGAACCAATTTTCTTTATAAATAACAGAAAGCTGTTCGGGATGTAAAGCTCCCATCCGCTCTGCCTCAGCGGCAAACTGACGAATTAAATCGGTGATTTGTGCATCTAAAAAAAAGGAAGGATGAGGTATATTTGGGGGTTTCATTGTTTTTCAGATAGGGTTGGTGACAAAGGTATTCTCTTTTTTTAAAATTTTTCTCCATTTCAAATATCCTTGTACTGCAACAACAAAAAGAAAAATGGTAAGTGCTGCATATAAAAGCAAATGTTTGTAAAATAATAATGGAATGGCAACGGCATTGGAAATGTTCAATAATATCCAGTTCTCTATTTTGCGTTTGGCAAGCAACCACATTCCCGCCCAGGCGGTAGCACTTACAAACGCATCCCAGAAAGGAACCGTGGAAGGTGTAAAGTTTTTAAGAACCAGATATAAAACAATGAAACCGCCAACAACAATCGAGAGCACAGTCATCCATTCCTTTTTATTGGCATAAGTAATCTGAACCGGTGGCAGGTTTTTCTTTTTTATCCAATACCACCAACCGTACATGCTCATAATTACATAATACAAATTCAAAAGTGATTCAGCATATAAGCCCGAATTGACAAACAGGTAGATGGAAAGAAGTGTACCGATAATGCCTGCAGGGTAAAGTGCCACTTTGTTGGCTTTCGCAAATAATACTTCTGCTACGCCAAATGCCACTGCCAGCCATTCGATCCAGCTTGTTTCTCTAAACTGTTGAAGGAATAAATTGATCCAATGTGATACAGACATGATAGGTTGGGTGAATAAAATTGCAGCAAATATACTGTAACCCGTAACTAAGAAAAGGAAAGAAATTTTTTGACAGTAAACGAAGAAATGATGAAGATTTTAATTTTAGAATATCCGTAACGGTAATGCATAATTGTAAATGAATAATTTTTTTTGACGCTTCATTTTTTTTCAAATTTCATTTTCCCTTCATGTTCGGCCTCTACATTTGTTTTCGTAATCAATTATTAAACCAATACAAAAACAAATGAATGAAAATGATGATTGAAGAAAAAAGTAAAAATTCATTTTCCCTTCATCTTCGGCTTCTACTTTTGTTTTTGTAATTATTAAACGCTTAACCTTAAAAACAAAAAACATGAAAAAGACATTATTAATTTCGACAGCTTTCTTTTTGTCAGCAGCTTCATTTGCGCAAACAAAAGTAACCAACAGCGAAGCCCTTAAAGGCCAAACAGGCATTCAGCATAACAATGCCGGTACCCGGGTAAATAGTTCAGAAAATGCTTCCTCTGCAACCACTGTACATACCGGTATTGTTAAGGATGCGAAGAATGGTTCCACCGCTAAAATAAAAGAAGAAAACCAGGCGATGGCCGCTAAAAAACGAGCCTTAGCTGCAAAAGCTAAAACAAAGGGTCAACAGACTGCAGAGGCTGCTTCTCAGGGTCATTCTGCTTCAGCTTCGGCAAATTCGAATGCAAGGGTGAAAGCCTCTGCGAAAGGCAATAATCTGGAAGGAAATTCGTCTATTAATAGTAGTGGAAATGCATCCACCGGGCAAACAAACATTAATACAGGCGAAGTGAAAAGTGATGCGAAACAAAGCGTTCATGCTACATTAAAAGGTGCTAACCGTTCGCAAATAGCAGTTGATAAAAGGGCTGCTAATTCAGCCCATAAAATCAATGCTGCCGCAAAAACAGCTGTGCGTGCCGGAGCTGCATCAGTACAACAGGTTCATGTAAAACCAGTAAGAGTAAAAATAGGTGTACATGTAAGAACTGTCGCCGGAATCGGGATCAAATAAAATAACGCTACAGGTTTTGCAACGCGTTGCAAAACCTGTTTTTTAAATTACAACAATGAAAAGAAGATTTATTTTGAAAGGGTTGATAGTTATTTTTTGCATGATGACATTCCCACAGTTGACATTTGCTAAAGGTGGTAAACCTGTACCGGGTATAAAAATGGATTATGGAATGATCACACGTATGATTGCAGATACCACACTTCCCGAAAAAGTAAAAAAATCTACTGATAAGAAAGAAGGAAAATCGGATGAACAAACCCCGGTGCAGGTAGTTAAAGTAATTCCACTGGCAAGGCGACAACCAATACCTGTTCCCGTAAAAGTGAACGTAAAACCGGTTAAAATTATCCAACCAAAAATTATTAAACCCGTTGTTAAACCTGTGCTTAGAATACTTCATTAGACTAATAAAATATATAACCTCATGAAATCATTAATTTTATTTTTTATGCTCGCTATGAGCAGTGCGTTTTGTTTCGGACAAACCGATAGTGCAGCTACTGATAGCATCCCGGCAAAATCTACTTTAACCTTGGCTGCAGTGTATGCAAATGATGCCAGTTATTACGGTCAAAAAGCACAGCAAAAAAACCCTTACATTGCAGTAGCAGCCAATTATCAGCTAAAGTCAGGGGTTTATTTTACTGCACAATCCTATAAACTTTTAAATGACAATACGTCTTCAGTTTCAGCAACCGCTATTGGTGCAGGTGTTAATTTTAAACCGGGTAAAAAGTTGACAACGGATTTAAGTTACAGCCATAGCTTTTATCCTTCTTACTCACCATTACTCCAGGCTGCCAATGTTGATAATGCATGCCTTGTTTTCTCTTACGATGGTTGGATAAAACCAAGTCTGACCGGTGATTATGCTTTTGGAAAAACAAGTGATGCTTTTGTGACAGGAGGACTTTCGAAATCAATTAATCTTTTCAGCATTAGCCAAAAGGATATTGTAACGGTGAGTCCTTCTGCAGATTTGGTTGCAGGTACCCAGCATTTTTATCAAACCTATATTACACAAAAGAAATTGCATGATAGTATTTTAGGAATTGCACCGATTCCGGTTTTGGGCAATCCTTCCTCTTCAAGACATACCGATACGGTAGCTACAACGAGCTTTAATGTATTATCTTATAATTTTAAAATTCCACTTGCTTATAACAGGTCTCATTATGTGCTTCAGGCAGAGTACCAGTTGTCTTTATTAAGCAACCATGTGGCGGCAGCAGAAAAAGTAAATTCTTTTTTAACTTTCAGTTTTTATTACCAGTTCTGATATAATGAAAACACTAATCATTGAAGATGAAAGATCGCTCACGCTTGAAATAAAACTTTTTTTGGAAAAAGCATTTTATCTCTGCGATAGTGCTTATGATGCTACTGAGGCAAAAAAACTGATGATTGATAATGAATATGATTTTATTCTTCTTGACCTTGGCTTACCTGATAAAGACGGTCTTGAACTATTAAATGAAACTAAAAAAATGTGCCCCTCTGCATCCTATATTATCCTTACGGCACGGGGTGACCTCGAAGACCGGATAAAAGGGCTGGATCTTGGTGCTGATGATTATCTTCCGAAACCTTTTTCATTACTCGAATTACAGTCAAGAATGCAGGCGATCTCCCGCCGAAAATCCGGCAACAACGATCCTGTAATGGAATTGGGCGATTTCAGTATTGATCTTAATAAAAGATCAGTTTGTTTTGAAGAGAAAGAGATAGAATTATCAAGAAAAGAATTTGATTTGTTGAGTTATATGATCCTCCATAAAAACAGGCCGCTCACACGGTTGCAATTGAGCGAACATATTTGGGGTAATTTTTCGGATGACGATTATGATTCAAATTTTATTGATGTACACATTAAAAACATCAGGAAAAAGATGAGCGCCCATGCACCGGTTGATTGGTTGCAAACGCTTCGGGGTATTGGTTACAAAATAAAAATTTAGTAGTGAAACTGCTGTCAAAACTTACCCTTTTTATCACGCTTTCCAAACTGCTGATTGTGGTGTTGTTTGTGTTGTTGCTACCTTCATTGGTAGGCTACGTAAGTTTTCAATACAGTAATTATTACCTGCGGCAGCAAAAGCAAAAAGTGCTATCGGATATAAAACACAAAGGAATTGATTATTACCTGCAGGGCGATAGCGCTTATGCGAGTTATACCATGTTGAAGGAAGAATATATTTCCATTCTTCCTGCAGAAAATGAAATGGTTAGCGATACTATTGAAACTTCAAAAAGGGTAGTGGGAGGGGACACACTTACCTATCGTATTTTAACTCATGAATTAACAGGTACCCCTAAAAATTACATTCTTGAAATCGGCAAAACCACTTCAGCCATTGGCGAATATAACAACCTGTTGCAGCGTTTTACTTTGTATATTTTAATCAGTTTGATCGCTTTAAGTATTGTGGTCGATCTTATTTATACCAATATATTAATAAGGCCGCTCACCAAAATTGTAAAGACGAAATTATTGAACCGAAAATTTCCATTTAAGGAACCGCTTTCTCCAATAAAAACATCTACTACTGACTTTCAAATTCTTGATCGTTCACTAATTGACTTAATGGAAAAAATTCATGAAGCTTTTGATAAGGAAAGAGAATTTACATCGAATGCTTCGCATGAACTGATGACTCCCATAAGCATTCTTCAATCAAATGTTGAGAACCTGATGATGGAAGAAGATATCAGTGATGAGATGCAGGATAAGATATCTGGAATGATGCGAACGCTTAACCGTCTTAAAAAAATTGTGAATTCATTGCTTTATATTTCACGGATAGAAAATGACCAGTTTGCAAAAAGTGACACAGTAAATGTTCATGAATTAATCACCGAAATGATGGAAGAACTTTCATACCGGCTGGAAACTAAATCCATTCAATTTACCAATGCAGTTTCAAAAAATGTAAAAATTAAACAGGTAAACCACGATCTTTTTTTTCAAATGCTCTACAACCTGGTTAACAATGCTATCAGGTACAATAAAGAAAACGGGACCATTACTTTAAGTGATCAATATGTGCGCGGGAAAAACTACCGGTTATTTATAAAAGATAGCGGTATCGGTATTAAAAAGGAAGAACTTCCTGCTATTTTTAACCGCTTTAAAAAATCCGGGAAAGAAAAGGACGAAGGTTTTGGGCTGGGCTTGTCAATTGTGAAAAGCATTACTTCATTCCATGGGTTTACCATCGAAGTTACTTCGGAGTATGGAAAAGGAACGGTGTTTACCATTTCTGTTCCTTCAGATTTGGTGAAAATGGAGGGATGAAGGCAGAAGGCATAGTTGCAGGTGTAATACACGCAGGTTTTTCCTAAATTATTTCCTAAAAAAATAAACGCATCCGTTAAAGCCAAATCCCCGCTAATCAGTTGGAAATGTATTTAACCTTATAAAATCGAATGTTGAACATCAAATAAAAAATATAGAAGCAGAGGCATTAAACCCACCAATTCCCTCAATTTCTATTTTTTTAAATCTGATACCCTCCAAAGTCGATTGGCACTTTTCCAGTAAATTGCATCACAACCACTACTTAATAATTAATAATGAAATCCAATTTATTTTTCTGCTTACTTATACTGGCAGTAGCTTTCGTTTCATGCTCTTCTTCTAAAAATACTTTTAACAATCATCTCTCAAAAAAAGAAAAGAACCAGGGCTATCAATTATTGTTTGACGGCAAAACGATGAACCAATGGATGGGTGCTACTGACAGTTATATTCCGGAAAACGGAACAATTACCATACACCCCGAAAAGGGGAGCGGAGGAAATCTCTATACCAAAAATGAATACAGTGATTTTGATTTCCGTTTTGAATTTAAACTTACTCCCGGCGCTAATAACGGGTTAGGTATCAGGGCACCGCTGGAAGGCGATGCTGCTTATGTGGGGATGGAACTGCAAATACTCGATAATACCGCGCCTGAGTATAAAGATCTTCATCCTTATGAATATCATGGTTCCGTTTACGGTGTCGTTCCTGCAAAGCGTGGTTATTTGAAACCCGTGGGCGAATGGAATGATGAAGAAGTAATTGCAAAGGGGCCAAAAATAAAGGTGATATTAAATGGTACCGTTATAACTGATGCAGATATTACCGAAGCGCGTCAAAATGGAACAATGGATGGCAAGCAGCATCCGGGTTTGAAACGCGATAAGGGGCACATTGGTTTCCTGGGGCATGGATCGGTAGTTCAGTTCAGGAACATCCGCGTAAAAGATTTATCCGGGCAATAATTGTGACTGACCTTTGAATTTGGTTGCTACAGTAAACGAACAAATATTCCGAATTTTAATTTTTGCATAACAGTAAGGGATAAAAGTAAAATAAAATGCTTTATTTAAAACGGTAAATAGTTGCGGATTTATATTCATAATTTTATTTTTTACTAATTTTTTATAATTAACTTTCGTTCTGTAAAATACCTTGATATGAATCGCCGCAATCTTCTTAAGGGAATGGGTGCTATTGCGCTTTACAGCAACTTTTCCGGCGTATTGGCTGAATTTGTTTCTTCCTGCAAGTCGAACCCCAAAACTTTAAGGCCAGGATTTTTTTCTGATGATGAATTTCAGATACTGGAGCAGGTGGCTGATATTATGTTGCCAAAAACTATAACGCCAGGTGCGCTTGATACGCAGGTTCCCTATTTTCTTGATCTTGTTGTTAAAAATTGCCTGTTCCCGGACGATCAGAAACTTATTAAAAAAGGGCTGCAACAGTTAAATGGTGAGGCTGGCGGAAAGTTTTCCTCACTTTCTAAAAATGAGAAACAATCTCTTGTTAATAAAATAGATGCAGCCGCTTATAAAAATGATGCAGATAATGCCTGGTTTATGATTGTAAAAAAACTATCACTCATCGGATACTTCACGTCACAAGAGGGAATGACAAAAGCATTGAATTATGTGAAGGTTCCGGGCAATTACGAAGCATGTATCCCCTATAAGCAAGGCGAAAAAGCGATGGCTAAAACATTTTTAATGTACTGGTAATTCAGAGAATTTGTCACTTCAAAAGTAAAAATATGTACGATGCAATTGTAGTAGGATCGGGCATTTCTGGCGGATGGGCTGCTAAAGAACTTTGTGAGAAAGGATTGAAAACACTGCTGTTGGAAAGAGGCCGTGATGTAAAACATGTAAAAGATTATCCTACCGCTAATCTGGATCCATGGGAATTGCCCAACCGCAATATGCTAAGCCAGGAAGATATGAAGAACTACCCCGTGCAAAGAACGGTTTATCATTTTGGGCAGGACGACAAGCATTTTTTTGTAAAAGATACAGAGCATCCTTATACCCAGGAAAAACCTTTTTGGTGGATACAGGGAAACCAGGTAGGTGGAAAATCTTTGCTTTGGAGCAGGCATACCTTTCGCTGGAGTGATCTTGATTTTGAAGCGAATGCCAAAGAAGGTGTGGGCGTTGACTGGCCGATTCGTTATAAAGAAATTGCGCCGTGGTACGATTACGTGGAGCGCTTTATCGGCGTAAGCGGAAAAAATGAGGGGCTGCCTCAACTGCCCGACGGACAATTTATTCCGCCGTTTGAAATGAATTGCCTGGAAAAGCATTTGAAGCAAACGATAGAAGAAAAATTTAAAGGCCGCAACTTAATACAAAGCCGTATGGCGGTTTTAACGCAACCTCATAATGGAAGAGGTAAATGCATGTCGAGAAATTTGTGTCACCGCGGATGCCCGTATGGCGCTTACTTCAGCAGTAATTCATCAACACTCCCGGCGGCTTATGCTACAGGCAATCTTACTTTACGTCCTTTTTCCACTGTGGAAAGTGTGATCTGGGACAATAAAAAGAATAAAGCAACAGGTGTGCGTATTATCGATACAGAGACCATGAAAACGTATGAATATTTTGCCCCGGTTATTTTCTTAAATGCTTCCGCACTGGCTACCACAAAAATTTTATTGCAATCTACTTCTGACAGATTTCCGAACGGCTTTGCCAACGATAGCGGGGTAGTGGGGCATTATCTAATGGATCATTATTCAGGTCCCGGTGCGGCAGCGCAATTTGATATTTTGAAAGACAAATATTATTTCGGTCAGCGGTCCACTTCTGTTTACGTTCCGCGCTTTCAAAATTTGCAAAAGAAAGACAGGCCTTTTAATCGCGGCTACGCCTACGAAGTTTATGTTTCGAGGGCAGAATGGACAAGAGGATACCATGGCGCCGGAACGGGAGAAGCGTGGAAAGATTCACTTTCAACTCCGGGGCCGTGGGGCGCAAGTATGTTTGCTTTTGGTGAATGTTTACCTGATTATAAAAACCTTGTGTATCTTGATAAAGACAAAAAAGATAAATGGGGATTGCCAATTCTTAATATTGAAATGGAATATGGCGAAAATGAAAAGTCGATGCGCCCGACAATGATCAGCGATGCAATGGAAATGTTACAAAGCGGCGGCCCTGTATCTGTTTCAGAAATTACCGACGCCTCTGTGCCGGGCATGACGATACATGAAATGGGAACTGCCAGGATGGGCAACGATCCTAAAACCTCTGTATTAAACAGGTTTAATCAATGCCACGATGCACCAAATGTTTTTATCACGGATGGCGCCTGCATGGATTCAACCGCCTGCCAGAATCCTTCACTTACTTATATGGCGCTAACGGCAAGGGCTTGTAACTATGCAGTGGAAGAGTTAAAGAAAGGAAATATTAAATGATAGTTTTTTTGATGGTAACAGAAATGAATAAACGAAAATTGATTTAGTTAACCTAAGGAGATGTTTGATATTTTTTCTGTTAAGAGTTTATTACAAACCTTCTAATCTTTTTAAGCCTGGTTATGAGCACTGCTGCTATTTCATCATTGGTGGTGATAAGTATTACCTGTATTATTCTACTTACTTCAAAGTGGAAACTGAACGCTTTTATTTCACTCTTCCTGGTATCTCTTTTCCTTGCAATGGCGGTATTGCCGGGTAAAGATGTGATCACTATCATGAAGAACGCATTTGGGAGCACGATGGCCTCTACAGGCTTTCTCATAATTGAGGGTGCTATTATTGCCATTATGTTGGATAAAACCGGTGCTGCGATTACCCTTGCCCGTTATATACTTTCCAAAACAGGCGAAAAGAAGGGGGCGGCAGCTTTAGGTATCACGGGGTTTATTGCAGGGATGACTATTTTTTGCGATTCGGGTTTTATCATCCTGAGTGGTTTGGCAAAATCGTTCAGTGCCAAAACCAAAACAGCCATGCCGTTTATTGCAGGCGTGCTTGCATGTTCCCTGTATTCTGTTCACTGTTTAATTCCTACTCATCCCGGTGCACTTGCTGCCGCCGGAATTCTAAATGTGAATATTGGTGATCTTATACTACTGGGAATTTTATTTGCCGTTCCGGGGTTTTTGGTTTCTTACTTCTGGATAAAGAGAATGACCAAAAATAAAAATTACCCTGCGGCGCAAGAGCATGAAATTCCTTTGCAGGAAGTTGAAACAATTTATCCCCCGGTATTTTGGTCGTTTATGCCGATAGCTGTTCCTCTGTTATTGATTGCCACGGGATCGTTATTAAATATCCTGCAGCCGGCATCCGAAAATATTTTGATTCGGGTTCTTGAATTTACGGGCGATCCCGTAATCGCGTTATTGATTGGTGTTGTTTTTGCACTGCTACTGCTTCACAACAAAAAAATGGAAACTATCAATGAAGTATTTGAAAACGCCATTGAGAAAGCCGGCCCCATATTGATCATCACCGCCGCCGGTGGCATGTTTGGAATGATCATTAAAGAAACCGGTGTTGGCACTTCGGCTGGAATGGCTTTGAGTAAGACCGGCCTAGGGCTTGTTATTCCTTTTGGAATTGCTTTTATCCTGAAAACGGCGCAAGGTTCTTCAACCGTTGCCATCATTACCGCCGCCTCAATTGTAGCGCCAATGCTACCGTCGCTGGAACTTGCATCAGAATCTGGGAAATTATTTACGATGCTTGCCATGGGCGCAGGTTCGATGATGGTGTCTCATGCCAATGATTCTTATTTTTGGGTGGTAACTAAGTTTTCTGATATCCATGCTAATATTACCTTGCGTGTTTTTTCAACAGCAACTGCCGTGATGGGCGTTACTGTTTTTATTTGCGTATGGATTGCGTCTCTTTTTTTTCTACATTAAAATAGCGAGGGTTACGATTGACTTTTTAAAAAGATTTCTCATGGATGCTAAGTTGGTTGCAGAACAGATTTTTTTGGCTGGAGTTGAAAGTGTAATGCCTTACAAAATGATCCGCAATAATGTGTTGGTGCAGGATCAGGTTCTTTTCATTGTAGATCATCAAATAGAACTGGAGAAACTTAATAATATTTATGTAATAGGTGCGGGCAAAGCCAGCGCAAGCATGGCTAAAGAGATTGAAAATATTTTAGACAACAGGATATCTTCCGGACATATTGTAGTTAAATACGGCCACGGATGTGAGTTGAAATATATTGATGTTTCAGAAGCCGGGCATCCTTTACCGGATGAAAATGGTTATCGGGCGACACGAAAAATTTTACAAATCGCAGAAAAGGCTGTGGTAAATGATTTGATCATCTGCCTTATTTCAGGAGGTGGGTCTGCTTTGCTGACCGATTTGCCGGAAGGTAGTTTAATCAACGATGTCATTACTACCAATGATCTGTTATTGAAAAGCGGCGCTGATATAAAAGAGATAAATACCGTAAGAAAACATTTGTCAAAAGTAAAAGGCGGACAACTGGCTAAAGCCGCACATCCTGCAACAGTGTTGAGCCTGGTTTTGTCTGATGTGATCGGTGATCCCCTGGATATGATTGCTTCCGGGCCAACGGTAGCTGACACCACCACTTTCCGGGATGCCTTATCTGTTCTTGAAAAATATAAACTTCTTTCGGAGATGCCCGGATCTTTTTTAAGTTACCTTGAAAATGGGAGAGAAGGAATTCATCCGGAAACACCAAAACCGGGTGATAAGGTTTTTAATAATACACACAATATCATTATCGGCAGTAATAAAATGGCGCTCGAAGCCTGCAGCCAAAAAGCAATGGCAGAAGGTTTGAATACATTTATAATTACTTCTGAATTGGAAGGTGATACGATTAAAGCTTCAAACAAAATAATTGATACAGCACTTTCTTTTCAAAACGATCATGATATTAAAAAGCCTTGCTGTCTCTTGTTCGGTGGCGAGACAACGATAAAAGTAACCGGCAATGGAATAGGAGGACGAAACCAGCAACTGGCTTTGTATGCCGCTTTATTATTGAAAGATAAAAAAGGAATCACGTTGCTTTCTGCCGGAACTGATGGAAATGATGGTCCAACTTCGGTGGCAGGAGCAGTTGTCGATACGCAAACTTTTAATGAGGCAACTTTAAAAGATATTGATATTGAAAAGTACCTGGATAATTTCGATTCATTTCATTTCTTTCAAAAAGCAGGCGGGCATGTTATTACAGGCCCAATAATGACAAATGTTATGGACATAGTAGTGGTTATTATCGAATGATTTTTACTCTTCTTCTTCTTCGGATATGATATTTCCTTTATGATCAGCATACTCATACTTAATCATTCCACCGGAGCATATTTTTAATTTATATTGAAGTTGGTTATGCGGGCCCTGGTAGCTGCTTATTGAATACAAATGCCCTTTGAATTTTTCGGTTATGATGAGCGCAATTGCTGCAGGAACATAATTATTAAATACAGGTAAAGAACCCGACAATGCGGGACACTTATCGGGCCAGTCATGAAAAATCATTGGCGGTCGATCAAATTTTGGTGGATCCGGGATGGTATTAAAAGGCAAAGTTGTTGATGTAATTAAAGTGGTTGCTTCAATTTTCACAGGGGGTGCTAATGGAAGAGGGGCAGGTTCAGGCTTTTTAATTTCAATAGGTTCAGGTGTTGGAGGAGGTGCAGGTTTGGCTGCACGTTGCACATAGTGTCGTCTTGAATTATCCCAATAGTGAAGATATTGGGCAAACAGGGTTGGAACGAGACCAATAAAAAGTATCGTAAAAATGATCTTTTTCATGTAGGTAAATTACCAAAATAATCCCACTGCTTCTGCTTTTCACACCGATTTTTATGCACATTTAAAAACAGGTAATATGTGAAATGATCTTAACAAAATTGAAAAAACAATTCAAGGTTGCATAATTTTTTTGATCATTATAGAAAGAATAGTAAACCAACAAAAAAGAAGATTTTTATTTTGAGTTGAAAAACATCGCTCTTTCTACTTGCCTCATATAATGTATTTTTATGACCAAAAGATTGAGGGATCTATGAACTGCTTAAATTTTATTGCCTTTAAAAATTAAAATGTTTTGAAAACAATTTCCAAATCTATTGCCGGTTTATTATGGCTTCTGCCGTTGTCTTCTTTTTCACAGGTAACCGATCGTATCAAATTGGACCAGGAAGGCTTTTATCCCAACGCTCCGAAAGTAGCCGTGGTAACGGGTGATGTTCCCGAAGGGAAATTTTACATTGCTTCGACTAACCTGAGAGATACGGTTTTTACCGGAACGTTAAGCAGTGAAAAGCAATCAGCTTATTCTTCCACCAAAACAAAAATTGCGGATTTTTCTGCGCTTTCAAAGGAAGGAAGCTTTGTGGTTTGTATTTCGGGCGTTGGCAATTCTTATGTTTTTGAGATCGATAAAAATGTAAATAGAAATGTAGGAAAAGCCACTCTCAAAGGATTTTTTTATCAACGGGCTTCGATGCCACTTGAAGAAAAATATGCGGGAAAATGGCATCGCTCTGCGGGGCATCCTGATAATGAGGTGTACGTTCATCCATCTGCAGCTTCAAAAGAACGTCCTGCGGGAACTGTCATCTCAACGCCCGGTGGTTGGTACGATGCGGGTGATTACAATAAATACATTGTCAACTCGGGAATAACAATGGGCACTTTGTTATCTGCTTACGAAGATTTTCCGGGTTATTTTAAAAATTTAAAAACCAATATTCCTGAAAGTGGTGATGGCGTTCCTGATATTTTAAATGAAGCGATTTATAATTTACGCTGGATGCTGAGCATGCAGGATCCGAATGATGGCGGCGTTTATAACAAATGCACCAATGCGGCTTTTGACGGAATGGTAATGCCTGGCGTTACTCAAGCGAAACGATATGTAGTGCAAAAAGGTACGGCAGCAACTTTGGATTTTGCTGCGGTAACTGCACAGGCAAGCCGCATCCTCAGTAAATTTAAAAAAGAATTGCCCGGCCTTTCAGATAGTTGTCTTGCTGCTTCAAAAAAAGCATGGGCGTGGAGTTTGCAACATCCTGATCTTGCTTACAATCAAAATGAGATCAATAAAAAGTTTGAACCCAAAATTACCACCGGCGGTTATGGCGATAACCATTTCGGCGATGAATGGTTCTGGAGTGCTGCTGAACTTTTTATTACCACACGGGAAAAAAAATATTACGATACGGTTGAAAATCATTTGAAAGATAATGTGTCACTTCCCAACTGGCACAATGTGGGTATGTTAGGATTTTATTCCTTTCTGCGTTTCAAAAATGAATTGCCCTCTTTTACCAATGCAACAACCGGGTTCATGAAAGAGAAAGTATTGACCATTGCCAACGATTACATTCAACATGTTGCTGCCAATGCATTTGAAACGGTGATGGGACAAACGAAATATGATTTTACATGGGGCGGAAACAGTAATGCAGCCAACCAGGGAATTTTATTGATCAATGCGTATCTTATAAGTCATGATAAAAAATATGTGGATTACGCATTAACTAATTTGGATTATATATTGGGAAGAAACGCGACGGGTTACTGTTTTGTAACCGGCATTGGCAGTAAGTCAACGATGAATCCGCATCATCGGCAATCAGTATCTGATGGTGTTACCGATCCGGTTCCCGGGTTGATGGCCGGTGGCCCTAATCCCGGAATGCAGGATCATTGTCATTATGATTTTACCGAACCGGAAACTGCTTATTCAGATATATCATGCGCGTATGCCTCCAACGAAATTGCCATCAACTGGAATGCGCCAATGGTTTATTTGTCCAACGTGATTGAAGCGTTGCAAAATAAAGTTGGTTATTAGGAGAATTAAGCCAGGAAAGAAGTGAAAATTTTGTAAACGAAAGGGTACATCTTCTACTGCATAATTGTATTACTTTTGAAAAGTATGAAGATTGAAAAGCAGCCGGAAAGTCACATCCTGATTTCTACATTTTTACAAAGAAAAGTTATTGTTGATTTTTATTTTCCACCCGGAAAAAATGATCTGAACAACTGCGATTTGCTGTTGATTAATGACGGACAGGATCTTATTACCATGAATTTTGAAAGTATTCTTAATAAGTTGTATAAAGAGGGTAAAATAACACCTTTGTTTTGTGTGGGTATTCATTGTGGTACCGACAGAAAAAATGAATATGGAACCGCTAATATTTTAAATGATAAAGGCCAGGGCACAAAAGCGAAAATGTATTCGCGCTTTGTTTTACAGGAATTACTTCCTCTCATCAGAAAAAATTTTAAAATTTCTTCATTTAAATCAAAATCATTTTGTGGTTTTTCTTTGGGCGGATTAAGTGCGTTGGATATTGTGTGGAATCATCCGAATGAATTTTCAAAAGTGGGCGCTTTTAGCGGATCTTTTTGGTGGCGTTCTGTTTCGCAGGATAGTCCGGTTTTTGATGAAACCAAACACCGCATCATGCAAAATGAGATCAGAAACGGGAAATATTATCCGTGGTTAAAATTCTTTTTTGAAACCGGCACTTTGGATGAAACTGCTGATAGAAATAATAACGGCATTATAGATTCTATTGATGACACGCTTGCATTGATTGATGAACTGGTACAAAAAGGCTATAACCGGGACAGAGATATCTGTTATCTCGAGTTAAAAGAGGGTAAACATGATGTAACCACTTGGGGGCGGACTTTTCCTGAATTTTTAACATGGGGCTGGGGAAAATAGCAGTACAGTAAGGAAAAACCAGGATTCTTATTTTACATTTTCTTTTTTTTCTATCACACTTATTTCGCCGGTTCTTTCCATAAATATTTCTTCTATATTTTCAAGAGAATTAAGATTGGCGTTTAAACGTACTTCTTCCATCACATCACCAAAGCTTAAAGAGCATTTTTTTAGATTTTTTTCATTCAGGATACCATCCTTATAGATTGAAAGTGGCTTTCCTTTTACCATGTGACTAATGCGTTGATTGCTCACACTTAACCTTGCAATGATTTTATGAATAATTACCAAAGTGGCCGAAGCAAGAATGGTAGGGATGAAAGGTGAAGCGCCTACCACTGCGCGGCTCAGCACTGCTCCCAGCATGATGATGATACACGTGTCGAAAGCGGTTTTAATTCCAAATACCCTCATACCCGTAAAGCGGATAAGAAAAAGTGTAATAAAAAAAATGGCAATCGCGCGTACAGACATCTGTAAGGAATTCAGGTCGGTGCCTGATCCAAAAAGAGTATTAATTGTTTCCATTAGATAATAGCTTTTTATTCGGCCTATTGCAATCTTATGTTCTTTTTTTGAAATAATTAAATTCTTTTTATATAAGATGGTTATTGATCCATCTGGATCGGCAAAAAATTGTTTGTACTTTTTTTATTTTCAAAGAATTAATTTCGCAGCAATTATGAAATCTGGATTTGTAAATATTTTTGGGAAACCCAACGTGGGAAAAAGCACGCTGCTGAATGCCTTGATGGGAGAGAAGTTGGCTATTGTTTCTCCAAAAGTGCAAACTACCCGTCATCGTATTAAAGGAATTCTAAACACCAAAGACTACCAGATTATTTTTTCTGATACTCCGGGCATCATCGAGCCAAAATATAAACTGCATGAAAAAATGATGCAGGCAGTAAAAAGCAGTTTGGAAGACGCTGATGTGGCTCTGTTGATCGTAGATATCAAAGATGATTTGGTTGAAGCAGATGAAATGTTTTCTGCGCTTTCACTTAAAGTGCCGGCAATAGTGGTTGTTAATAAGGTTGATCTTGTTTCACAAGAGACAGTTGATAAAGCCATTGCTTTCTTTTCGGATAAAAGATATTGTAAAAAGGTGATGGTTATTTCTGCCTTAAAAAATATCGGTATTAAAGAATTATTAGATGAGATTCTTTTCTTTGTGCCGGAGGGCGCTCCTTTTTATACGGATGATAATTTAAGCGATCTTCCGATGAAATTTTTCGTAAGCGAATTAATCCGTGAAAAAATATTTTATTTGTACCAGGAAGAAATTCCATATCATTCAACGGTGCTCGTACAACAATTCAAAGAAAAAAACACGCTTACAAAGATCACTGCTGATATTATTGTTCAACGAGAGACTCAAAAAGGAATTATTTTGGGACATGGTGGACAGATGATTAAAGAACTGGGAACACTGGCACGTAAAGACATTGAAGAATTTATTGGTCGCAAGGTGTTTTTGGAATTGTTTGTGAAGGTGAGACCCAAATGGCGTGATAATGAAATTCATTTGCGTGAATATGGATATTGAGGAAATTTAGTTTAGCGAGTTTAGAATAGTTCAGAAGTTTAGAGTAAAAATTATTATACATGAATTCTTTTGGAAGAAATTTTAGGGTGCAGATATTGGGACAGTCGCATGGCGAATATGTAGGGATTGTAATTGACGGTTGCCCTCCGGGGATTTCAATTGCTCCTGCAGATTTTAAAGAAGATATCGACCGCAGAAAGCCCGGCGCTAAAGGAACCACGCCGCGCAAAGAAGATGATATTCCGGAAATTATCAGTGGCGTTTTCAATGATAAAAGCACCGGGGCGCCCATTACGATTTTATTTAAAAACAGCAATACAAGAAGCGGTGATTATGAAAAACAAAGAGCCGTTCCACGCCCGGGCCATGCTGATTTTGTAGCGCATCAAAAATTCAAAGGATTTGAAGATTTCCGTGGTGGCGGCCATTTCAGTGGCAGGCTTACGGTGGCTTTAGTGGCAGCAGGTGTGTTGGCCAAAAAAGTAATTGCTTTTTTAGCGCCTGAAGATAATATTGAAATCCATGCTTCTATCCTGGAGATCGGAGGAGAGAAGGATCTTGAAAAAGGATTACAAAAAGCGGTTGACGCCAAAGATTCTATTGGCGGAATTGTGGAGTGCCGTGTTTCCAACTTGCCGCTTGGTTTGGGTGAGCCGTTTTTTGATTCAGCAGAGTCTTTGATCAGCCACGCAGTTTTTTCAATTCCTGCTGTGAAAGGAATTGAGTTTGGTGCAGGCTTTGCGGCTGCAAGCATGTTTGGAAGTGAACACAACGATTCTCTGCTCAATATGGAAGGAAAAACTGAAACCAATAACGCAGGCGGAATTTTGGGAGGAATAACCAACGGAAATGAATTGGTTTTTCGTATTGTGGTAAAGCCTACTTCTTCAACACCACAAATACAGGAAACATTAAATGTGGAAACCGGAAATGTAGAACCTTTTTCTGTAAAAGGAAGACATGATCTTTGTATAGCTTTGAGGGTTCCGGTGGTACTGGAAGCGGTAACAGCAATTGTTTTAGCAGATTTGATGAGTTAGTTGCCGGGGGAAATATAAACGTCTTCAATAAAAAAATATTCGGCAGGTTTGTCTTTTAAAAGCAGTATAGAGAGAATATCAAACTGAATTAGTTTCCATTCCGGGTTTATAAAAAGATATTCTTCAGAAGCATTGATAAGATTTTGAATTTTTTTTTGGGTCACATCATCTTCCGGATAACCAAACTTTTGTGTTCTTCTTGTTTTTACTTCAATAAAATGCAGGATATCATTTAAAGAGGCAATTACATCTACTTCCCAATGGCTGTGCCTCCAGTTTTGATGAAGAATAGTAAAACCTTTTGCAGTAAGATATTTGGCCGCCATCTTTTCTCCAAGAACCCCGGTATTATTGTGATGGGCCATGATTTATGAGGTATCAGGTTTTTCAACATTTGGGTTATTTCACTAAAACGTTTTCTGTTGAAGGCTTAGAGATAAAATAATAACTTCCAAAAAGTATGGCTGAAAAGATAAATGTTGAAGCTACGCTCCATGGATAAAATGGTAAACCATCAGAGTAGCACATCATCAACCCACTAAAAGTCTTGGGTCTTCCCAAGCCGGATAACGGAGATGCACTGGCCCAAACCAGAAAATTAGAAATTAAAAAATAGGCGGTTGGTGCATAGAGAGAAGCAATGGCAATTCTTTTGATATTGAAATTTTTAATTAAAAATCCGAAAACAGTGAGCCCGCCAAATAAAATATAATTGGTTGCCTGCCCTTCATAAAAGCCCGGGATATTCCCCACGCCATTGATATATAAAAGCTGGTACAAACCATCAGAAACAAACATGGCTAAAAGCGGCAAAAGGAAAGCAAACTTTTTATCTTTTATCACCGCTCCGCCGAAGATGGCCATAGCGATCATAGGAGAAAATCCTAACGGGCGACCCGGCATAATCCTGTATAAAGAGGCAATTATAATTAATAAAATAAAACTTCCTGCAAGTTGTTTCCTGTTTTTCATCTTCTGATTTTTAGCAAAAATAACAATTTAAATTTTTCCTTTAGGGCGAAAATAAAGGCAAATCAGTCAAATGGGCAATTAAGTTGTTAACAAATTTTCTTCATTTTTATTTTAGCAGTAAACCAACTTTTTAAGATGATTTTTATTTAGCCCCAACTCCTAAACCATCTAAACCATCTAAACTATCTAAACTATTCTAAACTATCGTCCCGTCAACTTCTCATATCCCTCATCTACCAACAAATGTTTCCCATCAGCCGCTTCAGTTGCCAGTTCATCGCAACGATTATTCATCGGGTTTTCAGCGTGTCCTTT
This sequence comes from Bacteroidota bacterium, assembly GCA_028876495.1. Lineage (GTDB taxonomy): Bacteria > Bacteroidota > Bacteroidia > Chitinophagales > Chitinophagaceae > Ginsengibacter. The sequence goes on along the minus strand of JAGWRO010000056.1, from coordinate 20,686 downwards.
TACCCATTTAAAATGTATATGATGTTTTTTTGAAAGCTCATAATACCTCATCCAAAGATCGCTGTTTTTTTTGCCTCCTTTAAAATTAGTTTTTATCCATTTATTAAGCCAGCCTTCCATTACTGCTTTTACTACATAGCTGCTGTCAGAATAAATTATCAGATCAAGATCTGTTTTTTTTAGCGCTTCCAGGGCGGCAATTACCGCCATTAATTCCATTCGGTTATTGGTGGTGAGCCGGTAGCCCTGCGATAATTCCTTTTGAATTTTTCCCCAGATCAAGACGACGCCATAACCACCGCGGCCGGGGTTTCCCCGTGAAGACCCGTCTGTATAAATTTCAATTTTATTTTGTTGCACAGTTGTAAAAATAGGGGAGATAAAAATGAAAGTAAAAGAATATTTAAATACGCTACACTTGTAAAACGCCGGTTTTAAATTCTTCCATGTGAGGATTGTGATTTGCAGCGGATAAATTTTCAGAAATAATTTTCCGGGTATCCTTCGGGTCAATAATTGCGTCTACCCATAAACGGGATGCTGCATAAACGGCCGTTGTTTGGGATGCATATTTATCCATCATTTCTTTCAAAAGACTTTCTTCTTTTTCAGAAGTAATTTCTTCGCCTTTCGTTTTTAAGGAAGCAACTTCAATTTGTAATAAAGTCTTTGCTGCTTGCTCGCCACCCATAACTGCAATTTTTGCAGATGGCCACGCATAAATAAATCTTGGATCGTAGGCTTTTCCACACATGGCATAGTTACCCGCCCCGTAAGAATTGCCAAGGATAAAAGTAAGTTTGGGCACTACAGAATTGGCAACTGCATTTACCATTTTTGCCCCATCTTTTATAATGCCCGCATGTTCGCTTCTTGTTCCCACCATAAAACCGGTAATATCCTGAAGAAAAACCAGGGGGATTTTTTTCTGGTTGCAGTTCATAATAAACCTTGCCCCTTTATCAGCACTGTCATTATAAATTACTCCACCGATCTGTAACTCCCCTTTCGTGTTTTTAATATTTAATCTTTGGTTGGCAACAATACCCACTGACCAGCCAGCCACGCGCGCATAGCCACAGATAAGCGTTTTGCCATAATCTTTTTTAAATTCTTCAAATGAGGATTCATCAACAATTGTCTCGATAATCTCTCTCATATCATAGGGTTTCAGATTCCCTTCAGGGAAAATGCTGTAAACCTCTTCAGGTTTTTTTGCGGGCGCAAGGGCTTCGATCCTGTTAAAACCTGCTTTTGGAGTTCCTCCCATTTTAGAAATAATATCTTTTACACAGTCGAGACATTCTTCTTCTGTTTTGAATTTATAATCAGCAATTCCGCTAATTTCTGTATGAGTTACTGCGCCTCCCAGGGTTTCATTATCGGTGTTTTCCCCAATCGCGGCTTTTACTAAATACGGACCTGCGAGAAAGATCGAACCATGGCCTTCTACCATTATGGTTTCGTCGCTCATTATGGGCAGATAAGCGCCTCCTGCCACACATGGTCCCATTACCGCTGCTATTTGCGTAATACCCATGGCGCTCATCTTTGCATTGTTCCTGAAAATTCTTCCGAAGTGTTCTTTATCAGGGAAAATGTCATCCTGCATGGGGAGAAAAACGCCGGCGCTATCGACCAAATAAATTACCGGTAAGTTATTTTCCATCGCAATTTCCTGCATCCGCAGATTTTTCTTTCCTGTAATAGGAAACCAGGCTCCGGCTTTTACCGTTTGATCATTCGCCACTACTACGCATTGCTTTCCACCTACATATCCTACTCCTGCAACAGTTCCGCCTGCCGGACATCCGCCATATTCTTCATACATTCCATAACCGGCAAATGCGCCGATCTCGATAAACATTTTGTCTTTATCCAACAGATAAGCAAGTCGTTCTCTTGCCGTTAATTTGTTTCTTTCTTTTTGTTTTTGAATTGCTTTTTTGCCTCCTCCTTCCTCTATTTTCTCCAATAGTTGCCTTATTTTGGCCAGGGCTAACTTGTTGACATCCTCGTTTTTATTCATCTCTATATCCATAGCTGTGTTATTAATGTCAAATCTAAAACTTTAATTTTTATTTAATTTGGAACTTCATTTGCTTATACTATCTTTTTTATGATACGACTATCTAAAAAGGTTATATTCATTTTTACAGCGACAATACTATTTGTTGTTGCCGGTTACTTTACCTGGCAGCACTATAAATATAAAATAGCCAGAAATACCCTTAAGTCAACTGTAAGAGAACAAACGGATAGTTTATATTCTATCAAATATGATTCCCTTTCTTTTGATGAGGTAACCGGGCATGCTACCATGAAAAATATCCGTATTGTTCCTGATACCAACCGTGTAAAAAATATGGATGTAGAAAATATGCCCGATATTTTATTAAATGTGACTATAAAATCTTTGGTGGTAACCGGTGTACAAACTGCAAAAGCGCTTCATGAAAATAAAATAGAAGGCGATTCTGTTATTATTAATGCGCCTCAAATTATTCTTTATTCACTTAAGCCATTACAAAAGCAGACGATTTTTCAAAATGAAGCAAGTGCTCTTTACAGGCAAATATTAGGGAAGCTTGATTTGATAAAAGTGGGTTTTGTTTTCGTAAACAATGTACATATCAAAGGGATTGACTTTTTTACGAAGCGTAACAATTTTGAACTGATAAACGGAAAGTTTGTGCTCGAAGACGTTTTGATTGACAGTTCTCACAATCTTGACACCAATCGTATTTTATTTTGTAAACAGGCAGCGTTTACGGTGGATTCTTTTTTTTCGTATAACCATAACCGTAAAGAGCTTTCTGTAAAACAGGTCCAATTTTTAGGTAAGCAACAAAAACTGATGTTTAATGAAATACAGATCAACAGGTTTAGGAGTGATAGTTCTGATCCGATCCGACTTTTGGATACCAAAGAACTTACTCTTAACGGAGTTAATACGAATGAGATCGTAAAAAATAAAAACCTCTTTGTTGATACTATTTTGTGCAAGGACATTATTTTGTACGAGTTGCCTTTAGAAAATTTAGAAACCACTTCCGGAAAAACGCCTAAAAATACTGATACTACCGGCTTTTCAAACGTTTACAGTATTTATCTCAAACACCTCGAATTTCCAAAACTTACTTTTGTACCATTTGCTAAAAGTAATTATTCAATAGGAAATATCGCTATTAAAGTGAATGAGGTAAATGCAGATAAGATCGTTCAACTTGAAGATCACCCGATGAATTATACCAAAGAAGCAGAAGTGGATGTGGACCATTTTTCTCTGGAATCAAAGGATAAAATGTATCGTTATAATTTTAATAACATTGGTATCAATTCATTGCGAAAGGAGCTTTACATTCATTCTTTTGAGGTAGTTCCATTTGCTTCTGAACAAAAATTTGCAGATGCATTTCATTTTCAAAAAGACCGTTACGATATTAGTTTATCAGGGCTTACTTTGAAAAATATTGGGATGAATAGTTTGCTTGATAAGCGCATTGAAGCTTCTGAGCTTCTTATTGATAAAGTAAGTGCCGGCATTTACCGCGACCTGCATAAACCTCTTCAAACTAAAAGTAAGGTTGGAAATTATCCTTCACAATTGCTGATGGAGATTGATCAACCCATACATATTTCCCGGATTAAAGTGAAGAATGCTTTCGTTGAATATCGTGAAAACGAAAGTGTGAGCGATAGCATTGGCGTGGTAAAATTTGCCAATACAAATTTGGATATTTCCAATGTTACCAATATTCCGGAAGCGGTTAAGAAAAATAATGAATTAAATATTTCTTTTGATACGCGGGTTTTCAATTCAATTCCTCTAAAAGGAAATTTTAAATTTTTGCTGGGAAATAACAACGGCGATTTTTTTGTAAACGCCCATGTTAATGGGTTTGATGCTAGGACTTTGAATCGAGTGTCTATACCGATGGCCCTTGTAAAAATGAATTCAGGGAAAATTAATTCAATTGACTTTCATATTAGTGGAAATAATACCATCGCAAGGGGAAGTTTTTTGATGAATTACGATGGGATGAAAATTGACATTTTAAAACGCGATAAAAACACGAAGAAAATAAAGAAAAGAGGGCTTATTAGTTTAGCCGCTAACGCTGTTGTAAATAACAGTAATTCCGGAATTGCTCTAAAGCCTGAATCCAAAAGAAATATTTATAAATCTTTTTTTAACCTTGTTTGGAAAAATATTTTTGCCGGTATGAAGAAAACACTGGGAGTTCCCCAATCAATAGGAGAATAAGAATCCTTAATAAATGTTTGTTTACTATTGCTATCTCAAATCTTTAAAATCATCCCTGCTGTAAACGCCGGGCTCTGCATGGTCGCCGGCTTTCATATCAATGTTTACAAAGTGGATATCCTTCATTTCTGTCAAAGTAAACGTAGCGGAAGCAAGATAATTTTCAGCACCCGTGTCTCCGATCTGGTTAGTTAGTACTTTACTGTCCGGAATTTTTACATACATGGTATCATGAGAAATTTTTACAAAATCAAGACGAATATCAGGATAATTTTGATTGAGTAAATCGATTAGCCGGGCAGAAGAATAAGTATTAATCATTGTTGAATCAGGCGCTTTTAATTTTTGCTTTTCTCCGCTTTGAGGTTGTACCGTCCATATCATCGAACGATTGATGATGGTTCGCATAGAATCGACAGAATTATCTGAAGAAACCGTATCGGTCACTTCCTGCTCAGGTGGCGTTTTTACTGTTTCATTGTTATTGGAATTGCAGGCAAAAAACAAAGAAACACCAACAAGTGTACAGAGGATTTTTAGTTTAGTCATATATGAAAATTAAGAAAATTAATTTAGAAAGGATAACCGATTGCAATATTCAATACCAGGTTTTTTCTCCGCCATTCTCTGCTTCCAAAGTTAATTTGATTGATCACCCATCTTTGTCCCTGCGGCAACCATGGCTCTCTCAGCGGCATTCCCAGGTCAAGTCTTAATAACAAAATTGAAAAATTGAGCCTTAAGCCAATCCCTGTTCCTACTGCTAACTGGCTCATAAAATTTTTATTAAAGGCGCCTCCCGGCATTAATGAGTCCGTGCGATAGAGCCATACGTTTCCAGCATCAACGAAGATAGCACCTCTTACGATATTATTGAAAGCATATCGTAATTCTGTATTCATTTCAAGCTTTATATCTCCCGATTCATCCGGGAAAAAGCTAAGGCTGTCGGCATTTGGCGGCCGGTAGGTTCCCGGGCCTATTGAGCGGCTTCGGAAAGCCCGGATACTATTGTTGCCGCCGATAAAATATTGCTTGATATAGGGGAGTTGCTGTGAATTTCCATAAGGGTATCCAAAGCCAATAAGCAGGCGGTTGGCCAACCTTGCTTTTTTACTAAACTGAAGAAAATAACGAAGATCAGTTTGCGCTTTCAGGTATTGTGAAATAGCGGCTCCAAAAAGTTTCTTTTTTCCATTAACGGGATCTGCCGGAACTAATAAGCCCGTAAGATTACCTGAGAAATCGGCTAATCCATTGAAATAAAATCCGGTTCCTTTTGCGTCATTTATAAAAGGATCAATGGTATAAGAGTAGTTGGACCCAATTATAAATTGAGTATCTATTGAGTGTTTTAATATCGGGAGTCTCGCAACACTATCGGTGTATTCTTTTGTTACGTTTATCGCATGCACATAATTAATGGAAAAGAAATTTAGTTTTTGTTCTACGTTTATATTTGGTTTCCATTCATAACCTAATTCTCCTCTTAACGAACTTAATGTATATAATTTCATTCGATTCAACAGGTCATAGCTCAGGTCAATTTTTGTTTTTGGAACAAAAGCATTGGTAGTATTGAAATTAAAGAAAGGAACAACAAATTTTGGAAATGTAAAGGTAACACCACCTCCAACATCATAGGTATTATAACCGGATTTATTACCGTTATATTGCACTTCTGTGCCTACATTTCCATGTACATCCAGTTCTTCAGCTCCTTTGAAGGTGTTTCGGTTTTTAAATGAAAGCGTTATTTGAGAGCCTATATAATTATTCGATTTGGTATTTCCTGATAGCTCGGCCCGCAATGATTTTTTTTCCTGGGGTGTCAGGTAATAATAAGTGTTTAGTTTTCCGGTGTCAAGGCTGTTAGATCCTGTTACTTCAAAACGATTTTTTACAAATTTGAAAACGTTGAGGTTGATTAACCGGCTTAAAGTAAGATTGTGATCGTTTCTGTTGTAGACATCGCCCGAATCGAAACGTAAAATTTGCGGAAATAACTTTGGTTTAAATTTATTTTTTGGATCGATTATATAATAACCACCATAAAGAGATTTTGCCTGTATTGAAGTGTCTGCGCTGGTTCCGTTCAACCGGTAATCCGGGAAAATATAAACACTATCAATGGTATACGGCTTTTCAGCCATTGCCGGGGCATCGGCTTTTACTCTTAAATACAAATTAACCTGGTTTTTGCCTACCGTGGTATCAGCTTCCACAATTAGGGCATCGGGGCTGAAAAAATAATATCCTTCTTCCTTTAATACTGCGTTTATGCGTTCCCGTTCTCCTTTGATAACAGCTAGGTTAAAAGGATCGCCTTCATGGAGCAGTGTTTTAGATTGAGTTGCTTTGATTGCTTGCCCTAAAGCAGAACTGTCGGTTTCAAAACTTACATTTTTTATGGTATAAACCGGCCCTGGAGTTACAGTGTAGTAGGCATGGCCCTTTTTCCTTTTTACACTAGTATCAGCCGAAGCAATTGAATGAAAGTATCCTGTGTTTTGCAGATAGTTTTCAAGTAACCTCACATTGTAATCAAGGTTTACGGTGCTTAACAGAACCGGAGGTTGTCCTATCTTTCTTAAAAATTTTCTTATAAAGCTGTGTCTTGAGGTATCACCTGCCATATTATAAAAAGCCAGTTTAAAAAGAATTCCAAAAAATTTGCCGTTGGGTTTCGGTTGTGGCAGGTTTTCAGTAGCTTCTTCCAATTTTTTCTTGTCTTTTCGCGACAAAGTACTGTCTTTTATTTTCAAAGTTGCACCTGTATACAATGCGTCACCTTTGGGAACCAGCTTAGTTGAATTGCATGATGCAAAAAGAATAATCGCAACGGTAAAAAATATAATGGCTGATCTATTGGTCATTATTCCTGGCTTTTGATAAAGGTGTAATTGATTTGTCTGTTATTTGCTGTTGGTTATCTTCCTTAATCGCTTTGTTTTGTTTTATAATTTGTCTTTTTTTCTTGCGCTGCTTTTTCGTGGTAAAGATTTGACTGAATTTATTGTAATCAACAGAAACTATAAATCCAATACCAGTTTCAATTACATAACCTTCAAGTTCACCGGTATAATCGTTTTTACGGTAAACTCTTATCTCAAATCTTCCGTCTTTTGTTAATTTATAATTGATGGAAATGTTGCCTGCCAAACTATTTTGCTGCTGGTTTGTTTTGGTGGGCCCTTGTAATTGAAAGTCACTACCAACTGTAACGTTCAGCCGGTCGTTAAAAAGCCGTTTAGTTAGTCCAACGTTTAAATCTGTTCTGTTTTGAGCAGTTCCGGTTGTATAATCCTGCATAGTGGCAAGATCCATATTTACATCTACCCCGGGAACGAGGTTAGAGGTTAACTTGTTTAATTGTGCTGATAACAGACGACTCGCACTTTGCATGGCCACAAAACCTGCATTCATTGATCCTGCATTGCTTGCAAAAGGATTTTCACCAATAAAACGATTCAAAATTAATAAAGCAAATACCTGCTTATTCATTTCATTCGGTTCCTGGCGTAATTGTTCCAGTTTGGTTCTCACCGTAGTGGTTACCGTGCTTGAAACCTGGTAATTCTGGTCTTGGGGAAGAACAATATCAAAACTTATTTTTGGTTGCAAAAGTTCTCCCTGGAGTAAAAGATTAACCTGGAACGGAAGCCTTTGTTTATAAATGGCTTGATTAGCAGCCTCTATTTGCCCCTGGACAAGATCGATTGGGGCTGCATCTGCTATGTAGATGGCTGTTACATCTATTTGCCCTTTGGTGGGTTCTCCCGTCCATGAGATTTTGCTTCCCTTTTGAATATCAAACTTTCGTTTTAAAAGATTATAAGTGAAATTGTAAGTCCCCTGGTCTATTATATAAGATCCCGCCAAAGTTATTTTTCCACTTGCATCAATTCCTGCGGTTAATTGGCCGGTTCCTTTTAAACTTAGGAAATCACCATTAACCGCATCTATAATCATATTAAATGCCGCTCCTTTATCAATTTTAATATTTACTGAAACATCATACCCCCGAAACGGGGCTTTATTTAAAGAATCGTAAGGTGCCATAAATAAGGAATCTTCTGCTGTGGCGCTTCTGTCTACAAAACGAACAATTCCTTTTCGGGTTTCAATTCCTGTGGTGTTTTGTGGCAACACAACCGTGAAATCGGTTTTATTATTTATAGCAAGGTTGCCATCAACAATAGGATGAGTTGGGGTACCCTTCACCGTTAAATTGGTGGAGAAAAACATTTTTCCATAAAAGAGTTGGTTGTCTTTATTGGTAGAATTGATTGCCTGAAAATTATTGGCTTTGATCTTTAAATTGAATTGATAATTGACAAAGTCCCTTGAATTTAAAGCACCATCAATCACAATTGCGTTATTATATGCGTCACGTATAGTAAAAGTGTTGAGAAGTATTCCCTGATTATTTACTATAGCAATAGACTCGTTATCAACTTTAAAAACATTATTTAAACTGCTTACATTAAATACAGTATTATTGAAATGGACTTTGCCATCAAGATTAGGGTTGCTCAAAGTACCATTCATGGCTATTTTTCCATACAAATTTCCACTTGCATCTTTTATAGCACCGCGGGAAAATCCTTCAACTGTTTTCATTTGCAGGCTCGCCAAATCAATTACAAAATTGTAATTACTCTTGTTGGGATTTGCAGTATACGCACCGTTGATCTTAACATCGTTCCCACGACCTTCAAGCGCAATATCAGCCTGGTATTTATTAATAACATTGTTATTTACTTTGGCGGTAAGATTGCCCAGCGTATCGTTATCAATACTTAAATCATTTATAGTAAGATCAGAAGTGAAAACAGGTTGGGTTTGCCAATTTTTTATAATCGCAGTTCCATTCAGTAATCCATTCACCATTACAGAATCGTTTTGGAGAATCCCGGTAAGAGTTAAAAGTTTAAAATTATTAAAGCTTACTTTTAATGGGGCATTAACGGCATCTCCATCACTGTTGACTGATAATTGTTGCGTTCCATAGGTCAAAATGAAATTGTGTGCATTGATGTTTTTATGGGCAATCACGATTTGATTGCCGGCATTGACACTCCATCTGTCATAATTCAATAAAAGACTATCCGGGCTTAGATTGAACACATATTTATTTAAGGAAGGTTGATCTAATCTTCCGTTCAACCGGTATTTATCTTTTGCCTGGTGGTCTTTAATATCCAATGTAAAATCAAAGTTGTTATTTTGAAGAGTGCCCTCTAACGACGAAGCGTACAAGTTAATTGAACTGCCGCTTTTAAACCGTTGCAAAGAAGTAGAAAAAGCGAGTTTGTTGTTTTGTGTAGCGGCATTTAATTTGAGTGAATCTATTTGGTAACTTCCATAAACTATACGGGGAGATTTTAGATACATGTTCCAGCCACTGTCACTTGTAAAATTTCCATGCATGTTGATGGTTCTGAATTCATCTAAAGCGGGCAAAAATGCATGCAATGCTTTATTATCCATAACGGAAGCGTTTACCCTAAAATTATACGGAGCAACCTTTACTGTATTTTTTGCTGAATCTGATGAGTAATAAGGATTGATTGCCTGCTGAAAAATATTGCCAAGTTGTGTGAGTTTGTATTGGCCGTCAATGGATGCTGTAAGGAAATTTGTTTTTAAAAGAATTTGTTCGTTTACTCCGTCGTTTGCCGCTGTAAGTGTAAGAGAATCTATGGTAATGCGGTTGCTGTCAGTGACAAGAATTGAATGCGTTACTTTTAAATTTCCATCAAGATGATCAGGATCAAGATTGGAAAAATCAGCAACCATATCACCATGATAAATATTGCGTTGTGTGGTTAGATTTAGCGGCAATGTTTTTATGCTGTCGATGGTTGATGTTAAGTGAACGGTAGGATATTTACCTGAAAGATTTCCATTTGCGTCTATGGTAGCCGTTAGATTCGGGTCATTAGCTATTGCATTGATTTTGTAATTTTTATTAGCAATGCTTCCATGTGCCTGTAGGTTGTGGTAGTTATAATTGTTCAGTGTAATATTTGCAATCGTGCTGCTGAAAGTTGCATTGGCAGTTTGAGGATTATAACCGGTTCCTTTCACTTTAAAATCTCCTGTAAGTGGCCCGAGTTTTGGGTTTTGCAGAATAGTTCCCAATTGTAAATTACCGGCATGCAATACCATATCGTACGAAGCTTTATTTTTATCAGTAATATTTTGCAGTGTTCCCTTTATCGCCGCATCACCTGAGCCTGAATTAATTTTCAGGTCTGCATATAAATTATTCATTCCTCCTTTGATCTGCCCGCTGGCTGAAATGGCAGTTGGTAAAGAAATATTTTTCGGTATTGCTGTTCCCGGTACAAAAGCAAGAATGTCTTTTTTAGAAGTTTGAAATTTATTAATGTTGAGGTCTGCATAAAGTTTGTTTGTATTTGGCAGGCCTTTTATCACACCATTTGCATTAATATCTGTGGTCGTTAATCCTCTTAAAACCAACCGGTGAAAATTAAGATTATTTACTTTGCCTGTTATTTTTGTGTCAACAAATAAAGTAGCACCAGGCGATAAAGAAGAAGTTTGATTTTTTAATTGCGGCACAAAAGTCAAAAGATCTTTTATACTTATTTTACTGTTCTGTAAATCAAGGTCAAGGCCAAGTTTTCCGGGATCATTCTTAAGTGCAGTCAAAGACGGATAAGAAATGATGGCGCTTTTTTTTATTTCAGAACCCGGTGTTTCAATCGATAAATTTTCCAGCGAAACTCCTGTGGGATTCATGGAAAAATCAGTAGTTAAATTGTTTAATACAAAGCCGCTTTTTTCTTTCATACTTGCCGATTGAATTGATGCGAGTATTGTATCAGTGCTGTATTCAACATTGGAAGCTTTTAATGAAAGTTGCTGAATACCCAAATGCGAATAATCCATTCCATACGGCGCTTTTGGAGCAGACTGATCATCATATTTTACATTAAGATTTTGAATGCGTAAATCGCCCGCAATTATTTTCATTGAAGGCGTTGAAGGAACAGTACTTATTGAATCCGCCGGTTTTTGATCAATCGCTTTCGAAGCGGTTTCAACCCTAATATTTGAATTACTTAAAGAAGCATTTTTTAAAGTAACGATACTGTTTTTCAGATCAATTTGTTTTGGATGCAATTGTGCTTTCCCGATAACAAAAGAAGTATTGATATGCGAAGGCTCGCTTTTGTAAGCCACATCAATATCTGTAAGATTTATTTCATTATTTAAAAGCTGCAAATAATTCCCCGGCTTAGCGGCTGCTTCTGAAACAGTTGTTTTTACCGGTTGTTTTAAAGGTTCCAACTGGTAAAAATGCCCGTGAAGTCCGTTGAGTGTTATGGAGGGAATATCGAACAGTAAATGTGAAGGATCGAAGGTGGAAATTTTGGTATCAAGATGCCCGAAAGCCAGATCCATATCGTTGCCGGTAAGCAAATCTTTATAGATAATTCTTGTTTTGTTCACTATAATTCTGCCGATATTCATTTGCAGACTTGAAGTGTCTTTCGATGCAGAAGTTGAATTTGGATTACTGAAAGCATTTACAATGAACTGGAAATTAAAAACAGAATCAGGTGGTAATCTTTTTACCTTGGCAACAACACCATTAAGCGTGATCTCCTTAATGTCGATGTCTTTACTGATCAGCTTTGCCATATCCATGTTCACTTTTAATTCTTTTCCATAAAGCAAAGTATCTTTTGATTGGTCTTCAATAAAAACATTTTGTAAAGAAAGTGTGGTCGGAAAATTTATATCGAGTTTTCCTATTTCAACTTTTGTATTCAGTTTATTGTGCAGATAGCTTACAACTTTTTTGCGTGCAAAATTTTGGACAAATGAGGTTTGTATCAGAATTAAAACCAGCATTATCAAAAACAAAACCGAAGCGATGATCCATAAAAACACTCTTACAAAGGTGGATAAAATAGATTTTTTCTTTGTAGTTACCGTTCCTTCTTCTTCTTTTATTTCCATATCTATTATTGATTCTATCTATATATCTCAAATTGTACACCAACTTCTAAATAATTAGAAATATGAAATGAGAGGAAGAAACTGATTTGATCTTTTGTTTTTTTTAAAGTAAACCAAGACGCGACTTTTGGTTTGATTATAAGAGAAGACTTCCTGGTAATTCATTTTGGTAAAATAGGAATCTGCCGAAAAAGTTGGTTTGCTGTACGGGAAAAAAAAATCTCCGACATGCGGAGATTTTTTAATAAACCTTTTCTTTAAATATTACTTATGCGCTTCAATCTTTTTTACAAAGTTGGCCTTTGGTTGCGAACCAACCAGTTTATCAACTACTTTTCCTTCTTTTACAAAAAGAATGGCAGGTATGCTGGTGATTCCAAAATTTACGCTTAATTGTGGGTTCTGATCTACGTTCACTTTTCCAATATTCACTTTTCCATCATATTCTTTTGAAAGTTCTTCAACAACCGGGCCTATAGCGCGACACGGGCCACACCATTCTGCCCAAAAGTCTATCATTGTTAATTTGTCGGAGTCTAAAACTTTTTCTTTAAAGTTTGCATCGGTATATTCCTGAGCCATAATGTACTTTTTATTTTATTTTAAAATTATTTTGTTGCTTAATAGATTGCAAAGTTAAAGCCAATATCTTTCACATGATGAAATGTCATATCCACATTATGTTAATTCTATTTTTACCTCACATTCGGGTGTATGTTGCAGGTAATTAGCCATTTCGTCATTCATTTCAAATACATTATCCATCGTGTACATTGCAAATTTTAAATTAGAAATGTCATCACAGATATTGAACCGAAGGCCCGAGTTGCCGGGAAATTTTTGAATGTTTTCGCCGATAAAGTCAATCATTTCTTTTGAAACTTCTTTTGGATTGATCTCAATGTTTAGTTTCCTGGTACTTATTTTCATTACGCTTTCCAAAAGGCAGATATTATTGATCTGGAATTCGTAAGGCGAATTATTATATCGTTGTTTAAAGGAACCTGTAAGGCAGATGACCATTCCGGGCTCTAAATAATGAGCATATTTTACATAATTTTCCCCAAAGAACATGAGTTCCATTTTCTCTGTATAATCTTCCAGGTGCATCACGCCAAACTTATTGCCTCTTTTAGAGATCCTGTGTTGCGCTTCGGTTACCAATCCTGCTATTCTGAAGGATCTGGAAGGATTGGGGTACAAATTAATGGCCGCTTTGAATTCATTAAATTCTGCAACAGTATCGAACTTGTAATATTTCAACTGAAATTTAAAATTATCGAGCGGATGACCGCTTAAATACATCCCGATCACGTCTCTTTCAAAATCCAGCAGTTGTATCAAAGGCCACGGCTGGCAATCAGGGATAACCGGCGGCGTTACTTCTTCCATTTGCAGATCACCAAAAAGGGTGTTGGTATTATTATGCAGTTGTGCCTGGTACTGGTTGCCAAATTTGATGATCTTTTCAAGAGAGTTCATGTTTTCACCGGGAACTGTATAAAAGAATTGTGCACGGTGAAAATCTTTAAAACAATCAAAAGCACCCGCATAGGCGAGGCTTTCCAGCGATTTTTTATTCACGGTTCTTTGGTTCACCCTTTTGATCATATCAAAAATGGAAGTGAACATTCCGTGCTTTTCCCTTTCTTCAATAATATTTTCGATGGCTGCTTCGCCCACGCCTTTCATGCCGCTAAAGCCAAAACGGATTTCACCCTTTTTGTTGACTGCAAAACCTTTTTGTGATTCATTAATATCAGGCCCCAGAACCGTTAATCCCATACTTTTGCATTCTTCCATAAAGAAGGTAATCTTCTCAATGGCGCCTGCGTGGTTCAGGACGGCGGCCATATATTCACTCGGGTAATGAGCTTTTAAATACGCCGTTTGGTACGCAACAAAGGCATAGCAGGTAGAGTGAGATTTATTAAAGGCATATTGAGCAAATGATTCCCAGTCTGTCCATATTTTTTCGAGAATATTTACCGGATGATTGTTCTTTTTTGCACCTTCTACAAACTGCGCCTTCATTTTATCCAGCACATCTCTTTTCTTTTTCCCCATCGCCTTCCTCAGCATATCTGCATCGCCTTTACTGAAGCCGCCTATTTTTTGGGATAGTAACATTACCTGCTCCTGGTAAACGGTGATGCCATACGTATCTTTTAAAAACTCTTCCATTTCGGGCAGGTCATAAACTATTTCCTGCCTGCCGTGTTTTCGTTCAATAAAGTTGGGAATATAAGCCATCGGACCCGGGCGGTACAGCGCGTTCATGGCAATAAGGTCATCAAATTTGTCCGGTTTTAATTCCCTCAGGTATTTTTGCATTCCGGCGCTTTCAAACTGGAAAGTTCCGTTGGTTTCTGCGCGTTGAAACAATTGATACGTTTCTTCATCATCCAATGGTAGCGTATCCAGGTCAATGGTAATACCATGATTTCTTTTGATGAGGACTAACGCGGTTTTTAAAATACTTAAAGTTTTTAAACCCAAAAAGTCCATTTTCAAAACGCCGGCACTCTCAATATTGCTTCCGTCAATTTGTGTAAGCCACAATTCAGAGTCTTTGGAAGTGGCCACAGGAATAAGTTCCATCAAATCCTGCGGCGCGATGATGATTGCCGAAGCATGAATGCCCGTGTTTCTTACCGAACCTTCGAGGATTTCAGCTTCATGTAAAACCTTACTGCGTATATCGTCACCGTTATAAATATCCCGCAACTTCTGGATATTACTGATGTCATCGGGGCCCACTCCATCTTCTGTCAGGGATTTAGGACCCGTAATGGGCGCTTTCAACACTTTTTTTAATGATGTACCCGGCCTGTCAGGAACCAGCTTTGCAAGCGCGTTGCTTTCAGAAAGCGGAAGGTCCATAACGCGCGCCACATCTTTGATACTCATTTTGGCGGCCATGGTGCCGTAAGTTATAATTTGGGCAACCTGGTTTTTACCATATTTTTCTACTACATAATCCAGCACCTTCTGGCGTCCTTCATCATCAAAGTCGGTATCAATATCCGGCATTGATTTACGATCGGGATTTAAGAATCTTTCAAAAAGCAGGTTGTATTTTATAGGATCAATATTGGTAATACCGATGCAATAAGCTACCACTGAACCAGCGGCGGAACCGCGACCGGGGCCAACAAACACGCCCAGGTCTTTTCCTGCAATAATAAAATCACTTACGATCAAAAAGTAACCCGCGAAGCCCATGGTTTTGATGGTAAACAATTCAAAATTGATTCGTTCTTCTATTTCCGGAGTTATGGTCTCGTATCTTTTTTTTGCACCTGTCCATGTTAAATGATCAAGATAGGCCTCCTGGTTTTCGAATTCTTTTGGAACAGGGAAATGAGGAATCAAAATGTCTCTCGTCAGGTTCAGCACATCAATCTTGTCAATCACCTCATTGGTATTGTCCAATGCCTGGGGCAAATCTTCAAATGCAGAAAGCATTTCGGATGTGTTCTTGAGATAGAACTGGTTGTTGGGAAAGGCAAACCGTTTGTTCTTGATCATTACATCATCATCAGTAAACTCGCGCAGGGCAGGAGTGGCCTGTGTTTCGCCTGTATTGATACAAAGTAAAATATCATGGGCATTAAAATCTTTTTCATCCACGTAATGCGAATCATTGCTCGCAATTACTTTTACATCATATTTTTTTGCAAACTTCAATAATATCTTATTCACTTTGTCCTGCTCGGGAATTCCATGCCTTTGCAGTTCCACATAATAATCTTTCTGAAAAATATTCAGCCACCATTTGAATTCATTTTCCGCTTCCGCTTCTCCTTTTTTTAAGATCGTTTGTGGTACCAAAGCGCCGAGGCAACAGGTAGTAGCAATAAGACCTTTGTGGTATTTATGAATTAACTCTTTATCAATGCGCGGGTATTTTGAATACATGCCTTCGATGTAGCCCAGTGAAGTAAGTTTGGTTAAGTTTTTATAACCTTCTTCATTCTTTGCCAATAATATCTGGTGGTGGCGGGGATCTTTTTGTTCCTTGGTAAATTGCTTTTGAAGCCTGTTTTCAGTGATATAAAATTCACAACCTACAATGGGTTTCACTTTTAAAGAGCCATCTGCATTTTTGAGTGTATGCGCATGCTTTACAAATTCAAAAACACCAAACATGTTTCCATGATCAGAAATTGCCAGGGCTGGCATTTCATCGGCAATCGCTTTGTTGTAAAGAGATTTGATGGAAGCAGCGCCGTCAAGCAAGGAAAACTGCGTGTGAACATGGAGGTGAGAAAACTTCATTTAGGAGTTAAGAGTTAAGAGTTATGATTTATGAGCGTTCAGCAAATATCGTGAAAATGGATGGGCAGTCTTTTTCAAATTATCAACAAAAAGGGAAAAACTTTTTTAGGATTTTTTTAAGGGGGGAAAAAACAAACTTTTTTTTGCTTTTATGTGGAGTGAAACTTACCTTCGTCCGGATAGAGAAAATAAAATTGATAACTCTGCGTTTGTATAAAAGCTAAGCCTATGCCAATTCATGGTGCTTATTTTTTTAAATAAACGATAAATAACCCGATAGGATGAACAAACCCGCATTAACCTGCATGGCAATAATTTTTGCGTGCTCCGTTCAAATTGCGAATGCACAAACGAGTGTAAATACAATAAGTGTTACCAATAATGATAATGGCGAAAGTGCTTTCACTTCTCCCGTGGATGGTGTTTCATTTACTCCGGATGGCATTTTAAGAACCACTGAAAGTGGCGGCACCAAAAGTATAAAAAACCTTCCTGTACCTGTTGTTACAAAAGAAAATGCAAAACCAGAAGTAGAAGAGCATTCAGTTATTGAAACTCTTTCTCCTTTGCAATATAAGTATGCAATGATGATGAATGTAGATGTGGAATCTTTAAAAAATCTTTCTTTACTTGGATTTATTGACAATTGGTTTGGTACCCGGTATCGTTATGGCGGCACCACCAAAAGAGGAATTGATTGCAGTGCCCTTACAGGGGCTCTTCTGCTGGCTGTTTATGGTTTTAATATGCCACGCACTGCACGTGAGCAATACGATGAAACAGAGCATATCAGCAAGGATGAGTTAAAAGAAGGCGATTTGGTATTTTTTAATACGCGCGGAGGTGTATCGCATGTAGGCGTTTATTTAGAGAATGATTATTTTGTCCAGGCTTCTTTACATGGTGTTACTATCAGCAGCCTTGATGACCACTATTATGCAAAAAGGTTTATTTGTGGCGGAAGAGTTACACAGGATAAAATGAGTGACATCAATTAAAAGCAAATTCCCCAATTATTATACCCGTTGTGGAAACCTCTCACCTGGTTTCCTTTTTTAATTGCCAGAAGATTACCCCAAACACACGGCGGGAATTATGGAGATTCCCGTTTTACTATGAAATAATAGAAGAAACACTTTTTTTCAAGTAAATCTTCTATATATCACTGATAATCATTACTTCTTTTATAGATGGCATGGATTTTGGGTTCTACAGGATGAACTAAAAATTATTCCTATGAAATTAAAACACCCTGGAAGGTTACTTCCTTTTGCTATTGTAATACTCTTTTTTACACTTAGTGCTTGTCAAAAATCCGTTTCCGTTAGCAACCAACCATCAAAAATGAATATTTATCTTACAGATGCACCAGCCAGTTATAAGGCTGTGTGGATAGATATTCAACATGTAATGGTAAAAAGCGATGCGGATAGTGCAGGAGGCTGGGTTGAAGTGCCTTTATTGAAGCCGGGAATGTATAATTTGCTTGATTTCCGTAACGGAGAAGATACACTTTTAGGTGGCGTCGACTTGCCCGCAGGAAAGGTTTCGCAGATCAGGTTGATCCTGGGCGATACCAACCAGATTGTTTTGGAAGATGGATCAACTGTTGATTTAAAAACACCTTCTGCTCAACAGTCCGGCTTAAAATTAAATGTGGATGCCGAAGTGCAGCCTGGTATTCCTTATGCACTTGTTCTGGATTTTGATGCTGCGCGTTCTATTGTAAAAGCAGGTAACAGCGGACAGTATATTTTAAAACCGGTTATCCGTGCTTTTGCGAAAGCAGCCGGGGGTGGCATTCAGGGTGTGGTTTTGCCCGATTCAGCCAACGCTCAAATAAGTGCCATATCAGGTACTGATACTTTAGGCGCTTTACCTGATGCTACAGGAGCTTATAAGTTTTGGGGGCTTCCTGCTAACAATTACACACTGATATTTACTGCTGACAGCACTACCGGCTATCATTCTGATACGGTGAATAATGTTGCTGTTACAGTAGGTAATATTACTACAGTTGATACCGTAAGGTTAGCACATTAAGAGCACCATACTTTTTATAAGAATCCCTTTTATTTTTTGCAAGGGATTTTTTATGTCCTGCTTTATAATCAATAGGTTTGTAATAAAAAACCCTGAAACATCCACTGAATCAGGGTTTTACTATCTGTGCCCAGGACTGGAATCGAACCAGCACATCCTTGCGAATGGCAGATTTTGAGTCTGCTGCGTCTACCAATTCCGCCACCTGGGCAAGTTTTCTTTTCCTTTTACCGAAAGGGTGGCAATATTACGCAATCCCCGCAATTTGTCCAAAATCCACGCTGGTATTTTTAAGATTTTTTTTGAAAACAGGAATCATTCTAAAAAGTTCGTTTACTACAAATCACTTCAATCTGACGATGTTCAGCAGATATTGTAAATTGCCTCTTTCATAAAAAGGAATGGATGCTGAAAATAGGATTAATAAGAGAAGGTAAAACACCTCCCGATAACCGTGTTGCCCTTACGCCTGCCCAATGCAAATGGGTGCAGGAAAATAAAAATATTTCAATAGTTGTGCAACATTCGCCCACCCGTTGCTATTCGGATACAGATTATGTAAGGGCCGGAATAGAAGTAAAAGAAGATATAAGTGGATGTGATATTTTATTTGGAATAAAAGAAGTGCCGGTTGATAGGTTGATTGCCGGTAAGACTTACTTTTTTTTCTCGCATACCAGGAAACTGCAACCGTATAATCAAAAATTGCTGCGGGCAATTATTAGCAAAAAGATCACCTTGATAGATTATGAATGCCTCGAACATGCCGATGGAACCAGGTTGATTGGCTTTGGTTTTTTTGCCGGGGTGGTGGGCGCTCATAACGGGATGATGGCTTATGGAAACCGTACCGGGAAATATTTCCTGAACCGCGTTTATAAGAAAAGAAATTTTCAGGAACTGATCCATACTTATTTTGGGCTAAAGCTACCTAATGTAAAGGTGGTAGTTACCGGCAGCGGCAGGGTAGCGCACGGTATTTTGGAAATAATGAACCTGATGGAAATTCATGAGGCTGAGCCGGATGAATTTAAAACCACCTCATTTTCATATCCCGTATATGTTCATTTGAAGGGTGCTGATCTTTATACCAACAAGCTAACAGGTAAGTATACACGAAAAGAATTTCATGAACACCCGGAAAATTACCAATGCCTTTTCAGGGATTATATTTCTGAAACGGATATTTTATTGAACGGGATTTATTGGTACGAAAAAGTCCCACGATTATTTGAAATGGAAGATATGAAGAAAGACAGTTTCAGGATAAAAACCATCGCAGATATTTCGGATGACAGAAACGGATCTGTTCCCTGCAACCTGGGTGATAATACCATGGAAGACCCGGTGTATGGCGTGAATAAAATGACCGGCGAACGCACTGCGCCTTACCTGGAAGGGTCAGTGGATGTGATGGCGGTTGGCAATTTGCCCAATGAATTGCCCCGCGATGCCTCAAGGTATTTTGGCGAACAACTCACCAAATATATCTTAGACGATCTTATAACCGGGACTTCTAAAATAATTGAGGAAGCAACAATTGTAGCTAATGGACAACTAAAAGAAAAGTATGCTTACATGAAAGAATACGCAGGATTATAAGTAATACTCTTTTAAAAGTTCATTGAAATCTTTGGTGTAATTGCCTTCTTTCTCTTTTATGATCAATTCTTTTGATATTGAATTTTCTTTTTGGGTGCTGAATAACAGTAAGCCGCGGAAAAAAGAATGTGCGGGAGTTTGTTTTACCAGGCATTCTTCTTGCAAATAAAAATGATGATTACCCGCGATCTTTTTGAATGATTCGAGGCGATGCCAGGGAAGGAGCAGTGCAAATTTCCCACCTTCAGCAAGATGATGGATGATAGATTGAAGCAACTCGTTTAAGGTTAATCCGTCATGATGTTTTGCGAGATTTTTATTTGGATTTTCTGATTTCAGGTCATTTTCAAAAAAAGGAGGATTGGAAATGATCAGATCATCTTTTAACGGGGAAAACCGGTTTTTTATATCCGCATGATAAGCTTTTAATTGCTTGCCCCACTTACTTTCATTGAAATTTTCTTTTGTTTGCAGAAATGAATTTTCATTGATCTC
>JAGWRO010000055.1 GCA_028876495.1 Bacteroidota bacterium | reverse complement strand
GTTCGAACTTTTGCCGCCAGCTTCTTTCAGATTCCACCTCACGATGGACACCCTTGCTCTTGGCTAATGCTTCCGACTGTAACGGCGCATTCGGGACTTCCACCCTATAGTTGATATACATGCCTAACATACAAAAAAGCCGCATAGAAATGCGGCGTTTGTTAAGAACCAATCAGGTTCTGTAACCCCCAAAGAAAACGAGTTAAATATTTTTATTTTAATGCCAGCATCTTCACCTCGCTGAACTGGACATTGCCGTTAGTATTTACATGTTTTAAACGATAGTATGATTCTTTTGATTTGCCTGTTATTTTATCAAAATATCCGAAGCATTCACAGTCAGTCTGTGTTGGATCAGCACCTAAAACATAAGCTACCGTTTTGAAATTCTTTCCATCATTACTTTTTTCTACTTCAAAGTAATTTGTTTGTGATGTTTTATCTGTCGCCCATTTAATAGCCACTTTATTTTGCTCTTTAACTACCTGAAAATTGGTAATATTAATTTTAGCCGAAGCTACTTTTTGAGCATTTGTGCAAAAAGCTAAAGAAAGAAAAAGAACTACTATTAAGCCGTTTCTTACTACTAATAAATTTGTTTTCATTGTATAATTTTTTATGAACGTTTACAATGAATATTGAAATTCTGGCTTTAATAAAATTTGGATTCACGCAGCAAATACTGCCCTATTTCGAAACATCAGCTCAAATAAAGGAAAAATACCCCCATTACTTTTTGCTATATATAGCAAATAATCATTTTAGCCGGCCGTTTTGAAGACCAATTTAGAAGATTAAAGTAAGAAAAAAGAATAGTGTAAAAGTTATTCTTGCAGGTAAAATTTATATCCATTCCTTGAGTTTGAGGTTTTATAATTTCAATTTAAAAATCTATTTCAGATTTTTCAAGGGAAGCAGGATTGGGTAAGAATTCGTGATTAGTATAATGAAAGTCACAATCTCATTGCAAACATAGAGCGCATTTTCTGAATTTGCAATACCGTAAAAATACGGTCAATATATTTTTAAAAAATATCTAATTTAAAAGCTAAAATTTAAAATAATTATCAACTAAATAGAAATAAAAGTCTAATATAAGTAAAATTGACATAAAATTTTAGATAAAATTAAATTAAGATCAAAAAACAAACAATTAGTTGCGTTTACTGGTCACTGTTCAATGTAATATGCCATATTGTCGTTAATGTATTCTTATATCTTAATCTAATTCCAGGCAGGGAATCTTTTATAAATAAAAAAAGAAATTAGTATTAGAAAAAGTATTCATTTTATTATTATTTGAATTAAATTATTCATAAACAAGTATTAATAATTAATAATCAATAATTTAAAATCTATTTAACTAAAAATACCACTACTCTTAACTATTAGTTCATTAAAAACTAAATCAGGAAAATAAACCTGTAATATATCTATTAATTAAATTTAATTAAAACGAAAAAATTAATTTATAATCAATACTTTATAAAATATTTATTAATACTAATTAAATTAGACGCACTTATTTATTATCAATTTTATTAAATGCTAATTGCTTTAGTAGTAAGAAACGTACCTTTGTTCTACTTTTTTTATAATCCGGAAAAATGAAAAGAAATTTCGAATTAATTTTATTTATATCAATTGCCTTAATGTCATGCTCCTCTCCCAAGGCTTTAGAATATAAAGACTATCACAACTTCTTCATTAAATCCCTTGGATTTAATAACTCGACCGTAAATCTTGATCTTGAATATTACAACCCGAATAATTTTAGAATGCAGCTAAGGAATACGAACCTGGATATTTTTATAGATGGAAAGTTGTTAGGACATAGCTCAACCGATACATTGATTAATATACCGCGTAGGGATACTTTTAGCTTGCCAGTACAATTTGATATAAATATGCAAAGTTTTTATCAAAATGCTTTGAACACATTACTTGGCAAAGAAGTTTTACTTCGTATTCAAGGAAAAATAAAAGTGGGGAAGGCAAACATCTTTATGTACTTTCCTATAAATTATGAATCAAAAGAAACGTTTTCTTTATTTTAATTGATACAAGGGAAGTATCACGAATTACAAGTCAAACCAACCTTTTGCAATAAAAAACTTGTCGCTCTTATTAAGAAGATTAAAAGACCCTATTTATTTACTAACAGTAGAATCTTTCTTTAGTATAATTGCAGGTTTGCAATAAGTCGGAAGTCTTTTTTGAGCATCGGCTTCTGCGGTTACATCATCGGCATCATAACCCATATTTGCCAATGCGGTTTTTATATTTTCAATATTAGTTCGGTTAGTGTACCAGGTAACTGTAACTGTATGCCTTCTATAATCAGCTTTTACGGAAGAAACTCCATATTCATGCACTAAAAAATTTTCAATACTGATTTTGCAGGCATCGGCCATTACTCCGGGAGTTTGAATCACCGCTTTTTTAATACCCTTGGCTTGTGCAAACAAAAAAGTGGAAATACCGGTAAGCGCTAATATTACTAAAAGAAATTTCTTCATTTGCGTTTTTTTTAAAGAAATTATATCGGAAAAGGAATCGCTTTAAAATAAAAGAGCACTTTTTATATAGATCAATACGAGATAAATCTTTATACAGACCAATTTGCCGGATCACTGCGCCATTTAAGTAGCTCCTTTTGATCGCTTGCAGAAATAGATTTTTGCGAAATAGCAAGGTCGATTATCGAATCGTAATCAGTTAAAGATTTCAATGGAATTCCATATTCTTCAAATGCTTTTTTAGCCTGTTCAAATCCATAATTAAAAATAGAAACCATTCCTTCTACTTCCAAACCTGCATTTTTTAAAACATCAACTACCTGCAGACTACTCTTGCCGGTAGAAACCAAATCTTCAACCACCACAACTCTTTTTCCTGCTTCATAAAAGCCTTCAATCTGGTTTCCCAAACCGTGTTCTTTAGGTTTTGGCCTCACATAAATATACGGAAGCTTTAACTGGTCAGCGGCCATTGCGCCCCACGGAATTCCTGCAGTTGCAACGCCAGCAATAATTTCAGCCCTTTCAAAGCTTTGAAAAATAACATTGCACATTTCAGATTTGATAAAATCCCTCACAAAAGGAAAAGAAAGACTTTTCCTGTTATCGCAATAAATTGGGCTCTTCCATCCGCTGGCCCAGGTAAAAGGTTTATCAATACTTAATTTTATTGCATTAATTTGTAAAAGCTTTTCAGCTATCGCTTTTTTATCAGTCATGCTGCGAAGATAATAAACAGGTATGAGCTATATTACAATTTACTTTGAAGACAAACCGGTTTTTCTTTGTGATGAGATTAACGCAGAAATAAATGAATACCGCCATCATCCTGATTCCGTTTTTATTGATGAATTGTCAACTGCTGCTATTAATTCTTTGCTACATGAAATAAAAAAAAACCAATTTCATTCAGGTATTATTTACGATAAAGATTTTCAGAAATTAAAAGACCTTTTTTTCAAACACTTTCAATTAATTCTTGCAGCCGGAGGATTGGTAAAAAATAAACACAAAGAAATATTGATGATTTTTCGTCGTGGAAAATGGGATTTGCCCAAAGGGAAATTAGATGAAGGTGAAACGTTGGAGAATTGTGCAAAAAGAGAAGTTGAGGAAGAAACGGGATTACATCACATTAAGCTTATTCGTCCTCTAAAAATTACTTACCATACTTACGTGCAATTTGGCAAACATATCCTTAAGGAAACTCATTGGTATTTGATGAAAAATTCGGGCAATGAAAAATTAATTCCACAAACTGAAGAAGAAATCTCAGAGATTATTTGGGTAAAAAAAGAAGATTTGAAAAAATATTTAGGAAATACTTTTCCAACAATTGAGATGGTCATAAAGGAAGTTTAATAAACTAAAAATTGCGTTTATTTGTTGATTTACTCTTCCAGGCCATTTCCAGAATGAAAGGTTTCTTGTTTTTTTGATAAAATAGAAAATTCCAGGTATTCCATTTTCTTAAAACTCCATTCTTCTTCAAATCCGGCGCTTAAGAAAATTTCCTTATCTAAAGGATTAATATAAACTACATAAATTTTTCTTGGATCTTCTTTTAGGGAAGAAAGAATATTTTTAATCACCTTCAACATAATCACTTCGTCAAAGGGGTTGAAAAAAAAGAAACAGTTTTTATCTTTTTCAATTTTGTAATTTACTGCATCGTCGCAGATAACATTAAAAACCGTATTCGGAAAAAATTGCGATACCTTCTCAATATTGGCTTCTGCTTCCAATACTAAGTTTCTTGAAAAATCTATACCCGTTATTTTTTTGAAACCATAATAGGCTGCTAATATTAACACCCTGCCTTTTCCACAACCAAAATCAACAAGCCCATAATTTACTTTTTCATCTTCAAGATATTTGTACGCTTTTTCAACCAGGTAATAACTGCTTGCCTGGTAGATGGAAGCATGCGTTATATTAGCACTTTCGATTTTTTCATGATGAAGGCGATCAATTTTTACTGTATCCAAATGATATTTTCTTTCGCCTTTTATTTCATGATAGACTGTAAAAGCAGCAAGCTTAATATTCCAATTCCTTGCAATAAAATAAAAATATTTAAAGTAATAGAGGTACTTCATTTTAAATAAATAGTTAGGCTTCTACACTTTCCGAAAGCCTGAAGTCAATTACCTTAAGTTGAAGATTTGTTTGTCCATTCCATTCATTTTCATCAATAGTATAAACAATATCTAATGGCTCATTCAATTGCAATAAATTAAATTTTTCAGCAAGATTAAAACCAATGCCTGTCAAAGTGATGTTATCATTTTTAACAACAAATCGAATATGATTTTCTTTTACCACTTTTGTCCATGAAGTGCTCGTGACATTTTTTGTGATAAAAACGGGCCGCAAATTTTCAGGACCATAAGGCTCCATTTGCTCTACAATTTTATAAAAGCCTTTGTTCACATTTTTTAAAGATATTTCTGCATTAATTATCAACTCAGGAATAAGTAAATAAGGGTCTATAGTTGTTGCAACTACTTCTTCAAATTTTTTGCTGAAAGCTTCTACGTTTTCCGGATACATCGACATTCCGGCTGCTGCAAAATGGCCGCCATACCCGATCAGATGTTCACGACAGGCATGGATGGCTTCATATAAATTAAATCCCGGTACGCTTCGTGCGCTGCCACCTACCACACTTTCGCCGAGTGTAAGAACAACTGTTGGCCTGTAATAATTTTCAATCAGTCTGCTTGCTACAATACCAACCACACCTTTATGCCAGTGCGATTGAAATACCACAGTAGTTTTTCTCGACAGCATTTCAGGATCGTTTTCAATCATCGCAAGTGCCTCTTCAGTAATAGTAGAATCGGCGTCTTTTCTATTGGTATTGTCTGTATGCAACATTTCTGCATATTCTTTCGCTTTCGCATAATCATCTTCAATAAACATGCGTACCGCTTTTGTTGCATCATCCATGCGACCGGCAGCATTAACTCGGGGAGCAATAATAAAAACTACGTTATTAATAGAAAACTTTTTTTCAACGTTGCTTAATTCGATCAAAGCTTTTATTCCGGGGCACGGATCTGTATTTAATCTTTGTAATCCGTAAAAAGCAAGAATACGGTTTTCGCCGGTAATAGGAACTATATCAGCCCCTATAGCAGTTACTACCAAATCAAGATAGCATAAGTATTCATTTTCGTGCAGGCCTAACCGTTGTGAAAGTGCCATAATCAATTTAAACCCTACCCCACACCCACAAAGTTCTTTATAAGGATAGTTGCAACCTTTTTGTTTAGGATTCAAAATAGCAATAGCAGGTGGTAACTCATCATCAGGAAGATGGTGATCGCATACGATAAAATCAAGGTCTAACCTACGCGCATACCCGATAAGCTCAACCGATTTTATTCCGCAATCAAGCGAAACAATTAAATCGAAGTTATTTTCTTTTGCAAAATCAATTCCCTGTTTACTGATTCCATATCCTTCCTTATAACGATGAGGAATATAAAAGTCAATATTTTTTTCAGTATAAATCTTTTTTAGAAAGCGATACATTGTGGCAACAGAAGTAGTTCCATCCACATCATAATCGCCAAATACAAGAATCTTCTGATTATTATTAATTGCCAATAATATTCTTTCTACTGCTGTTTCCATGTCCTTCATCAGGAAAGGATCGTGAAGTTGAGAAAGTTGAGGTCTGAAATAATCTTTAGCTTTTTGAAAGGTATCAATGCCGCGCTGAACAAGGATATTGCAAAGAGGTACACTAATGGATAAAGAATTCTTTAAAGCAGTTACTTTATTATAATCAGCTTCAATTATTTTCCATCTTTTTTCCATGCAGTTTTAATTAGTTAAGGTGCCAATTAGCTGAATAGCCAATTGAAAGTTTGTAATAAATGTTTTCAAATTTTGCAAAAGAGGTTTACAGTAAACCAACAAAAAACAGGATTTTACATTTTAAAATTTTTCACATCTTCTCTTTTGCACATTAGCACAATAGTGAATTAGTATTTTCTGTCTGTTGTATATCGAACCAGTTCTTCCAATCCATTCCTGATGTCACTTTCAGGAAATTCAAATAAAATTGCCAAAGCTTCATCACGATATTGAATCATTTTCTCAGTCGCATAATTAATACCACCGGTTTCAATAACCTTTTGCAAGACGTAGTTTATTTTTTCAGGATCTTTATTTTGGTTTTTTACAATGTAAATGATTTTTCTTTTTTCGTTCTTACTAATATTATTTAGCGTATAAATTAAAGGTAGGGTTAATTTTTTTTCTTTTAAGTCATTACCGGTAGGTTTTCCTACATCTTCATTTCCATAATCAAAAAGATCATCTTTTATTTGAAAAGCAATGCCGGTTTTTTCGCCAAAAAGCTTCATTCGTTCGGTAAGCCTTTCATCTTTACTTGTACTCCAGGCTCCTACTGCACAAGCGGAAGAAAGTAGCGAAGCCGTTTTACTTCTTATAATTTCAAAATATATATCTTCCTTTAGATTTAGGTGGCGGGCTTTTTCCATTTGTAATAATTCACCTTCACTCATTTGTTTTACTGCATCAGATAAAATATCAAGATGCTTAAAATCTCCTGCACTTGTAGAAAGCAATAAACCTTTTGAAAGAAGGTAATCCCCCACAAGAACTGCTATTTTATTTTTCCATAAAGCGTTTATAGAAAGGAAACCCCTCCTCTCCAAAGATTCATCAACCACGTCATCATGAACAAGAGTAGCGGTATGTAATATTTCAACTAAAGCGGCTGCTCTATAAGTAGATTCATTTACAGTTCCATGAAGTTTAGCGCTTAAAAAAACAAACATTGGCCTTAACTGTTTGCCCTTTCTTTTAATAATGTATTTCATTATCCTGTCAAGCAAAGGCGTTTGGCTCTTTACAGATTGAGCAAATTTTTGTTCAAAAGTGGCTAACTCGGTGGCAATAAGATTCTTTGAAAATTGCATTCTTTTTTTGGAAAAAGGCAATATAAGACAGAATGGGAAATAAATGAATATTTCAACAGTCGGATGGTAAAAAAGATATTAATTTGCTACTGCAAAATATTCCCTCCTTTTTGGGCGTTTAAGACATTGCTATTATATTTATCCTTTATTGATTCGTTACCAAAAAACTATCTATTAAATAAATATGATAAAATTTAATAAAATGCTAAAAAAAGTTTGAACTATGGCATTCGTTTGATATTTTTGCCTGATCAAAACGTTTATTAGAAATCCCTCAACTAAAAAGTTATGCCAAAAATGTTTAAGTTATTGTTTATGGGAATTTTTTCCCTGCTGTCCATTAGTGTCTTTGCCCAAGATACCAGTGTTTATAACGTGTATGACTCATCCGTTATTTCTTCAAAAGGAAAAGCACAACAAAATGAGTTTATGAACAATACATACGACTTCCCGGCCAAACCGAGAAGCCAGACGGAAATCGGAATTTCTGCTGGCATGTTTTCTATCAGT
Organism: Bacteroidota bacterium; assembly: GCA_028876495.1. Lineage (GTDB taxonomy): Bacteria > Bacteroidota > Bacteroidia > Chitinophagales > Chitinophagaceae > Ginsengibacter. The sequence continues at coordinate 57,556 of JAGWRO010000055.1, read as the reverse complement.
GGTGATGTTTCTTCAATATTACCCACAGGCGGCTTTGCTGTTCATGTACGTAAGGCCTTAGGTTATGTGTTCTCGTTAAGAGCCCAGTATTTATATGGTGTAGCAAAGGGACTAAACTGGAAACCTTCTTATGGATATAGTAATAATCCGGTGTGGTCTGGCTTCAATGCTGCCAATCATGATCCTGTTTATTATAATTATAAAACTACAGTAAACGATCTTTCGTTACAGGGAATCGTTACTTTAAACAATGTAAGGTTCCACAAACAAAAATCCGGAATGGTTATTTATGGAGGCTTAGGCATAGGAGCTACAGTCTACAATGCAAAAGTTCAGGTTCCTCAAAGCTTTAGTTCAATACAACTAATAACTGATCAATATGCGAACAGAAAAAAAACACGTGATGCATTGAAATCATTATTGAAAAATGTTCCTTACACCCCTGCTCAAAATGAAAATAATACAAAGCCTACTCTGGGAGGACACCCGCTGAGAGCTACAGGTACTGCATTAGCAGGGATAGCCTTCAAATTAAGTACCCGCATAAATCTTGCAATTGAAGATAGGTTTACTTTTACCAAGGATGATTTATTAGATGGACAGCAATGGCAGGAACATCCTTTACTTGACCCAGCTCAGACCCGTGATTTTGATAGTTACAACTACCTTGCAGCAGGTTTAAATTTCAATGTTGGATCAAAAGCAGTTGAGCCACTTTGGTGGGTTAATCCGCTTGATTATGCTTACAGCGAAATCAACAATCCTAAGCACATGAAATTACCTAAACCTGTATTTGATGATGCTGATGGAGATGGCATAGTTGATCAGTTAGATAAAGAACCAAATACACCTGCAGGTTGCCCTGTTGATAGTCATGGGGTTTCAAGAGATACTGATGGTGATGGAGTTCCTGATTGTAAAGACAAACAATTGATCACTCCAACAGAGTGCCAGCCAGTAGACGCTGATGGTGTAGGTAAATGCCCTGACCCTGAATGTTGCAAAAATATTGCTGCACAAGCAACTATGTGTAATATTGGAGATCTTCCTAGTATTACATTTAAAAACAGGAGCACACAATTAAGCAGCGATGCAAAAGCAATGCTTGGGACAGTGGCTTCCAAACTAAAAAACAGCGCATCTTGCAATATCACTGTTAGTGCATATCCTGCAGCTTCTAAAGTTTCACAGGCTCTTTGCAATAAGAGATTGGATGCTATCAAAACTTATCTTACAGAAAAAGAGGGTATTAGCTCAGATCGTATTACTACTAATTGCGAGGTTGGTGGTGGCGATGTAAATACAGTTGATATAAAAGCAGATTAAAAACAAATTCTTATAAATCAAAACCCTCCCAAAAAATGGGAGGGTTTTTTAATTACTTACCAAAATATTAACGATACTGATTTTGCCCGCATTAATTTAAACTACATTTTTGTTTAAATTCACTTAATTTTGCGGCTCTTTATGAAGATGAAGTCATACCTTGTTTTATTGTTGATACCGTTTTTAGTGCTTACAGGATGTAGCAGCCAGTTTACGAAGGTTCTCAAAAGTACCAATTACGAGTATAAGCTAAAGAAAGCAGATGAATATTTTGTAAATAAGAAATACAGATATGCCGAGCAATTGTATGAAGAATTATTCCCTGTTTTTAAAGGCTCCGATAAATTTGAGGACTTATATTATAAATACGCTTATTGCTCCTATTATCAGAAAAATTACACGAATGCAGAAAATCTTTTTAAGGGCTTTTTGGGTGTATTTCCTAATAGCAGCCGGGCTGAAGAGATCGCATATATGCATGCGCTTACTTTTTATAAGCAATCACCCAATGTAGAATTAGATCAGACGAATACAAATAAAGCGATAGGAATGATGCAGGGATTTATCAATCAGTATCCTAACTCATCACGAATTGCAGATGCAAATAAGATAATTGCAATGTGCAGAGCAAAACTTGAGGAAAAAGATTATCTGGCTGCAAAACTCTATTTTAATCTTCAAATGTACCAGGCAGCAGGAATAGCTTTTACGAATCTTTTGAATTCCTATCCTGATTCGCAAAAAGGTGATACTTATATGCTTATGGCGGTAAAATCTTTCTATGAGTACGCCAAATTAAGCATGGAAGATAAACAGGAAGAAAGATATGCAAAAGTAACTGCAGAATATTTGGATTTCGCAGACCGTTATCCGGAAAGCAAATTATTAAAAGAAGCCGAGGTATATAAAAACTTAAGTCAAAATAATATTAAACAAATACAAAATGAGCAAACTAAGACGGCAACAAAATAGCAACACCAGCAATGTTGTGGAAACTCAAAATCTTATCGACGTTAAGAACAAAACGGGCAACTTATACGAGTCTATTACAGTAATTGCAAAAAGAGCTAATCAAATCAACATTGCAATAAAAGAAGAACTGCATAATAAGCTTGAAGAATTTGCCAGCCATACAGACAGCCTTGAAGAAATTCATGAAAATAAAGAACAAATAGAAATTTCCAGGGCATACGAAAGAATGCCTAACCCTGCATTATTGGCAACTGCTGAATTTATGGAAGATAAAATTTATTACCGCAGAAACGAGGATACTCTTTTTGATTAAATAATTTTATAGTTCTTTTTAATAAGAAATGATAATTTTAATGGTGGTTGATTCCACCATTTTTATTTTATAGTATCTTTCCAAATAAAAAATAGTGCTTAAAGGAAAAAAGATTTTATTGGGCATTACCGGCAGTATAGCTGCATATAAATCGGTATTTTTTGTTCGTTTACTGTTAAAGGCAGGTGCTGAAGTAAAAGTAATCATGACAGAAGGCGCTAAAGATTTTGTGTCTCCTCTTACTTTCGCTACACTCTCAAAAAACAAAGTCCTTTCCGATTTATTTGACGAAGATACCTGGGCAAATCACGTTATGATGGGCCGATGGGCCGATGTGATGTTGGTTGCGCCGGCTTCATGCAATACAATTGCAAAAATGGCAAATGGCATTTGCGATAATCTTTTGTTGGCTGTTTACTTATCTTCCCAGGCTCCTGTATTAATTGCCCCTGCTATGGATGAAGACATGTGGCATCATCCCGCAACCCAAAAAAATATTGACACCTTGCAACAAAATGGAAACGCTTTTCTGCCAGTAAATAAGGGCGAACTTGCCAGCGGGCTAACAGGTGAAGGAAGAATGGCAGAACCAGAAGAAATGATAAAATATCTTACAGGATTTTTTGAAAAAAAAAATGACCTGAAAGGAATAAAAGCGTTAGTTACAGCAGGGCCAACATATGAAGCTATAGATCCTGTTCGTTTTATCAGTAATCATTCCAGCGGCAAAATGGGAGTAGCAATTGCAGAAGAATTGTACAATCGAGGCGCAGATGTTCAGCTTGTCTTAGGCCCCTCAACCATTAAAACTGACAATGGAATACAATTAAAGAAAGTTGTTTCTGCTGATGAAATGTATAAAGCCTGTATAAAAGGCTTGTCAACGTATAACATTATTATCATGGCTGCGGCGGTAGCTGATTATTCTCCTAAAATAAAAAGTTCTCAAAAAATTAAAAAAAAGTCAGAAGAATTTTCTCTTGAATTAAAGAAAACGAAAGACATTCTTTTTGAAGCAGGGAAAAGGAAATCTTCCGGTCAAACTTTGGTAGGTTTTGCTTTGGAAACAAATAACGAGAAAGAAAATGCAATAAAAAAATTACGCCGGAAAAACGCCGACCTTATTATCTTAAATTCAACAAATGATGAGGGAGCTGGATTTGGACTGGATACTAACAGAATTACAATTTTTGACAAGAATGGAAAAGAATATAAATTTCCTACTAAAACAAAAAAAGAAGTTGCAGAAGATATTGTAAATACCATTATTCAATATAGAAATGAATAAATTATTCCTGTTTTTTTTATTATGCTTTTTTACTACTGTAAGTCATGCGCAGGAGTTGCGCGCAAGAGTGAGTGTAATAAGTAATCGTGTCAATAACAGCATTGATAAAAAAACATTTACTACTTTACAAACTGCTCTTAATGATTTTGTAAATAACAGCAAATGGAGCAATGATACTTATGGAGCGAATGAAAAAATAGATTGCAATTTTCTGCTCAACCTTGAGTCTACCGGAGAACCAAATGTGTACAAAGCTTCATTAACCATTCAGTCTGGAAGGCCGGTTTTTAATTCATCTTACGTCTCTCCCGTAATCAATTACCAGGATAATGATGTAACATTTAAATACGTTGAATTTCAACAATTGGAATTTAATGATACACGCGTTTCAGGAACAGATCCCCTGGTTTCAAATCTCACAGCCGTGTTTGCCTATTGGATCGATATGATTCTTGGTTTCGATTATGATTCATTTTCTCCACGTGGAGGAAATATTTATTTTCAAAAAGCACAGAATATCGTTAACAATGCGCCTGAAGGAAGAAACATTTCAGGATGGAAACCCTTTGACGGAACAAGGAACAGATATTGGTTAGCAGAAAACCTTCTGAATAGCAAATACACTATTTTTCATGATGTTATTTATAATTATTACCGCATGGGAATGGATAAACTTTATGACCAGGAAGCTGCTGCAAGACAAAATATTTTAAATGTACTTTCAATGCTAAATACATTTAATACACAAAACCCAAATACAATGATCCTTCAGTTTTTTTTCCAATCGAAAACTCAGGAATTGATTGAAATTTTTTCAAAAGCAAATCCTGCTGATAAAGCAAAAGCCCTGGACTATTTAAAAAGGCTTGACGTTTCTTCAGCAACCAAATATGAAGATCAATTAAAATGATTAAGATTTTTATCTACATTTTTATATCAGTTTTTCTTTTTTCATGCTATTCTGTGGATAAAGCTCCTGGCAATATTATCAAGCCAAAAGAAATGAAAAGCATTTTATGGGATGTAATGAGAGCGCAAACATTTGCTCAGGAAACTTCTTTAAAAGATAGCACAATAGATCTAGCAGTCGAAATCAAACTACTCTCACAGAAAATATTTGAAATCCATAATACAGATTCAACTCATTTCATTGAAAGTTACAACTGGTATGTAAAGCATCCGGATGTATTAAAGATTATATTTGATAGTCTTTATATTCAAAAACAAAGAGAAACAGACCTTAGATTGAAGAAAAAAGAAAAAGCTTTAGGCCACCCAATGTAAAACGTATTAAAATGAAGAAAGTTTATAAAAATGCTGGCGAAGCGATATTTGATATTTCAGATGGAAATACTTTAATGCTTGGTGGTTTTGGATTATGCGGTATCCCTGAAAATTGTATTACCGCTTTGGAAAAAAAAGGAGTAAAGGATTTAATCTGTATTTCAAACAACGCAGGAGTTGATGATTTTGGAATAGGGTTATTATTAAAGAATAAACAGGTTAAAAAAATGATAGCTTCCTATGTAGGCGAAAACGCAGAATTTGAGAGACAATTATTAAATGGCGAGCTTGATGTAGAATTAATACCGCAGGGAACATTAGCTACCAGATGTATGGCAGCAGGATATGGAATTCCAGCCATTTATACGCCTGCAGGGGTTGGGACTGAGGTAGCCGAAGGAAAAGAATCACGTGTTTTTAAAGGAAAAGAATATTTAATGGAATATGCTTTTGAGGCTGACTTTGCATTAGTAAAAGCCTGGAAAGGCGATACTGCAGGAAATTTAATTTATAAAGAAACAGCAAGAAATTTTAATCCACTCATGGCAATGGCTGGGCAAGTTACCATAGCTGAAGTAGAAGAATTAGTTGAAGCCGGCGAGCTCAATCCAAATGAAATTCATACTCCCGGTATTTATGTTCATCGCATTTTTCAGGGTAACTCCTATGAAAAAAGAATAGAACAAAGAACAGTAAGAAAAGGTTGATCGATTTTTAAATTTGTAATTAGATCATTAATTTATTTAGGTATGCTGGACAAAAATCAAATCGCTCAAAGGATTGCCAAAGAATTAAAAGATGGGTTTTATGTAAACCTCGGAATAGGAATCCCAACACTTGTTGCCAATTATATTCCTGAAGGAATCAATGTAACGCTACAGTCTGAAAATGGATTGCTCGGAATGGGTCCCTTCCCATTAGAAGGAGAAGAGGATGCAGACCTGATTAACGCCGGAAAGCAAACCATTACTACCTTACCAGGTTCTTCCTTTTTTGACAGTGCTATGAGCTTTGGAATGATACGTGCCGGCAAAGTAGATCTCACAGTTTTGGGAGCGATGGAAGTGAGCGAAAACGGAGATATCGCCAGTTGGAAAATCCCGGGTAAGTTGGTAAAAGGTATGGGCGGAGCGATGGATCTTGTAGCCAGTGCAAAAAATATAATTGTTGCAATGATGCATACTAATTCGAAGGATGAATCTAAATTACTGAAAAGATGCAAGCTCCCCTTAACCGGAATTAATTGTGTAAAAAAGATCGTAACTAATTTAGCAGTACTTGAAATAACCGATAAAGGGTTCCGTTTGCTGGAAAAAGCGCCTGGCGTTTCTGTGGAAGAAATAAAAAGCAAAACTGAAGGTAACTTAATAATTGATTCTGAAATTCCTGACATGGAATTCTAATGCACTATTTTTAATCTATCAAAGAATTCTTCATTGCAAAAAATACAAGCCCAACTGAATTCTTTACCCCAAATCTTTCCATCAACCTGTCTTTAATCGCTTCAACTGTTCTTGGACTGATCTCCATCTTCTGGGCAATTTCCTGTGCTGTATACTCCATGCAAACTAATGATAACACCTCTTTTTCTCTTTCACTTATTACGATCTCACTATTTAAATTAGGATTGAATTTTTGCTTTGCATAATTCTTTTTTATGAGCACCCGGTTTACAAAATTATTTAAATAAAAACCTGTATTCATTACATCAATAATTCCTTGCTTTATTTCTGCGGGCTCTGTACTCTTCAATAAATAGCCATTTGCACCGCTATCCATCAAGTGACCTACAAATCTCTCATCTTCATACATTGTAAGAATTAATATTCTGATTTTAGGATAATGCTTGTTGAGATATTTTGTAGTTTCTATTCCGTCTTTTACCGGCATTTTCAAATCCATCAAAACTATATCCGGTTGCTCTTTTTCAATACCTTTTATAAGCTCCTCTCCATTCTCAGCCTCTAATATAAAATCAATATTATGGTATACTTTAAGGGAAAGAATCACTCCCTTCCTGAAAATTTTATGATCATCTGCTATGGCTACTTTGATGTTTTCGGGGGTCATATATAATAGCTTGGAGGCAAAAGATAATAGAAAAAAATATAAAATACAACAATTTTATTTAATCGGCTCTCTCGGAACTTCAATTGTTACCTTATAATATGTATGTGTGTTATCTATTTCAAAATATATTTTACCTCTTAAAACTCTTATCCTGCTTTGAATATTTTTTAAACCTAAACCGGAAGACCCCTGCTCCATTTTTTCAAAATCCTGTTGCAATATTCCTTTGCCGTCATGGTGAATACGAAAGTAAACAAGATTTCCCTGCGCATTTTGAGTAAGATGGATAAACCCTGCGCTACTGTGTTTAATAATATTCGTTACTAATTCCTGCAGAATACGAAATACAAGTAATTCCTGCTCATCGTTCAATCTTTGACGGTTATCATGAAAACGCGCGCTTGAGTTAATTACACCAGAACCATTTATCTTATCGAAAAGATCTTTAATTGCTGCCTCAAGCCCGAAGTTCTTTAAGGTAGGAGGCATCAGGCTATGAGAAATATTCCTGATCAGTTGAATACTGTCATCAATAATTTGTTTGGCACTAAATATAGATTGAAGTTGTAACGCAGGCTCCTGGTGAATGAGATTTTCATTTAAATAAAGCCTTGCTGTAGCTAACAAAGGCCCGGCATCATCGTGAAGGTCTGCAGCAATACGTTGCCTTTCTTCTTCCTGGAATTGAATGGAAGCACGAAGCAACATTTGCTGCCGTTCTTCTTCCATCTTTTGAATTTGCTTATTAAACCTGATTACCCTGCGTTGATGAAAAACTACAATAGAGACCAACGTAATGGCCATAAAGAACATACCAAGCGTGCCTAATATCAGTACACTCGATACACCTAAAGTAGTTTGTAAAAAAAACATTCAGATTGGTAATTAAATTTTTTTATTAAAAAAAAGCTCGTCATCCAATTTAGGAATAGCGTTTTTTTGTTGGCTTACTGTATCATTTAGTTTCATTGTCATTGCTATGCATAATAGAATATTTTTCAAAATATTAAATGAAATATTGATGATAAAATATTGTTTTTGAAAAGAAATCTGGTGCTGCATGCTGGCTGTCATTAAATAAAGAAAAAAGGTTCCGCAGAAATAGATAAGAAAAGTTATGACCACCCAAAAATTAAAAGTTGAATAGATCAGTAAGTTATTAGAACCCTTTAATTGAGTATACAGATAATAAATACAAAATAAAATGATGATAATTGATTCTATACCAGAAGTAAAGGAATCAAAACCAACGTCCTTATTAATAAAAGTTGAATCTATAAATGCAAAGACAATAAATCCAAGCCAAATAAAAGGAATTGATTTCCTAATTCCCCTCTTAGGAAGAATTAAATATAGATAATAACAGAAAAAAGAATATTCGATAACCGTAAAAGAATAAAGGAGAAATAGAAAGTATTCACTTTGAATACTTTGTAGATAATAACTCATTCCTTCATTAAAGATACAATAAAGGATATAAAAAAACACTACCCTCAGTGATTTTCGCTTGCTTTTTAATTTAAAAAGCAAGTAAAACACTAAAGGTAGTGTGCTTGAAAAAATTCCGGTATATAAAAGTATCTTAAAAATATGCAGTTAAATTTACTTCAAATATAACTCCATATTTCAAATTTTATTACATGGCCAAAAAATAAATCCGTTTGAACTAGGTGGTTGTAGATTATTATCTACCCAAGAAGGCTCCAGTCAATAATAATCTTATCAGCTACGATACCATCATATTTTTCAATATCACCAGTATTGGTAACAACTGAAAATTGAAGGATATCTTTTCCTTCTGCATCAACACCAGTATAAACCAGATGTTCTTCGTTGTTTTCTGAAAGGCATTTGCGGAAATTAATTCCTACACAGCCTGGCTGGCTTAATACCTGATCGATAATGTTACGGCCAATAAAATAACCTGGTGTTGCATTTGGATTAGCTTCTCTGAAGTTTTCGACTAGTCTTTTTCCTTCTGCTAATCCAATGTCCGCGCCTACTTCCGCGAGGTTTTTGGTTTCAATTGCATTTTTTGTCATAATTGTAAGTTTTTTGTTGTTTTTAAAGCGGTTTATTAGAGTAATCAGACATCTAACTTCACTCAAATAATTTTCATGAACAACTGGCCATTTTATGATTCAATTGATGTATTTTCGCTAAAACAGAGTACTGACAAGCATTTCAGCGAAAAAAAAAGTAAATTAACGTTTAAAAAATGGGTAATACTACGATGTAAATATAGTAAATTTACTATGATAAAAATAGTTTTTTTACGATCGTAATTGTACTAAGTTTGAAAAATGGAAACAAAAAAACCAGGCGGAGATAAATGCCTGGATTTAGGATTTTAAAGCGAAACAAATGAAGTTGTTAACCGGCATCAATCTTTAAATAATAAGGTTTTAAGGATATTTTTTTGGTTTTTTGGATAATTCACCTGTAATTAAAAGCAAATACTAATTGGATATTAATAGCAAGACTGATGCCAATCAACAATTCAAAAATAAGTTAACAAGTTTTAGTTGCCTATAGAATCTTTTCGCTTTTTTAGGCGTCGCAATAATACGGATTCACTGCAAAAAGCGCAAAATGAGAAGGGAAATCTACTAAATAGAAATACGTAATTTTACGATAGTAGCTTTTCCTGAAAATTTAAATTTTTAATCGTAAAATAAGTAATATACTTTCAAATTATTCGTTATTGTAACTATATTTACACTATCCCTAAGATTTATATTCAATGTCACTATCTACCATTATCAAAATCGCTATTGCGGATGACCACAAGATTTTTAGAGACGGAATAAAAATGGCACTTAATCCCAAGGAAGACCTCAAGATGATTTGGGAAGCAGAAGACGGTAAAGATCTGATGCACAAAATGACCATTAAGAAACCGGATTTACTATTGATGGATATCAGAATGCCTGAAATTGATGGAATTAACGCAATTGAAATGCTTCGCAAAGAATATGAAGATCTCAAGATCATTGTCCTTTCCATGTATGATGATCAGCAAATGATCAGCAAAATGATGGAAATGGGCGCAAATGCTTATCTCACTAAAACAACAGATCCCGACGAAATATATGAAGCAATTCTTACATGTATGAATGAAGAATTTTACTTCAATCAATTGGTAAACAAAGCAGTAATGGGTAAATTACTGCAGAAAAAAAATATACGCAGGCACTATGGCAACCAGGTTCCCGTAACTTTTAATGAGAAGGAATTGAAAATTCTTCAACTTTTGGGAGAAGACAAAACAACTGATGAAATTTCAAAAATTATTTTTTTGAGTCCACGAACCATAGAAACCATCCGTCAAAATATGAAAAACAAGGTAGGTGCTAAAACAATCGGCGGTTTGCTAATGTATGGAATGAGGAATAAAATGATTGAATAAAATCAATATGCCAGCAACTTTTCCTGGTTGTTTTTTTGATGTTGCAAATAATAATCACTCATTATCCTGTGAATTTTTTCTTTCAATAATTCATAATTATCTCCCTCCTCTACTTTTACCGGCTTCAAAAAATGTATTTCCATTTTAGCAGGATGGAAATAAAAAGATTTCCCCGGAGGAAGAACTTTTCTGGTATTAAAAATAAGAGCTGGGATGATTGAAGCAGAAGTTTCTGTTGCCAATTTAAATGCTCCATCATGAAATTCTTTTAATGGTAAATCAGTTTTATTTCTTGTGCCTTCCGGGTAGATACACATGTGCATTCCCAATGCAAGCACATTTTTCATTTTTCTAAAACTATCCTGCCTGCTTTTTTTATCTTTTCTATCAACCAATACAGAACCTCTTTTATAAATTAATCCAAATAAAGGAATTTTTGCCATTTCAGATTTCGCAATAGTTTTATTAGCGCCGGGGATAAATGGCGTAGCCACAGGTACATCCATCAATGAATTATGGTTGCATGTTATAATGTATCTTTCTCCTGCTACAAAATTTTCTTTACCCTTTATCTTTAAATTGCATCCTGTAAGAAAGAAAAAAATTCGCATCCAGATTTTGGATATCACTCTGAAATAACGGGTCCGTTTTGGTTCATTATATAAGCCTATAATCCACATCAGCAAAACAACAGGGAGTAAGGTAATTACAAAAATAATAATTGCCCAGGCCGCTAAAATTCTAAAAATAAGATTCTTCAAAATTTGTTGATTTACTTCTTTAAATTTTCCAGTCAATGGGAGATTTGTGTTGTTTCATCAATAATTCATTGGTTCTGGAAAAGTGTTTACATCCAAAAAAACCATTGTTAGCACTATAAGGAGAGGGATGCGCGGCCTTTAAAACAAAGTGTTTCGTTTCATCTATCAGCGATTGCTTTTCTTGTGCAAATTTCCCCCAAAGTAAAAAAATAATTCCTTCTTTTTCTTCAGAAATTTTTTTTATGACATGATCAGTAAATTGCAACCACCCAATACGCGCATGGCTTCCGGGTTCATTTTCACGTACAGTTAAAGAAGCATTTAAAAGAAGAACTCCTTGCGCTGCCCATTTTTCAAGATTCCCGTTTTGGGGAATTTCTATACCTAAGTCATTTTTTATTTCTTTAAAAATATTTACAAGAGATGGCGGTTTGGGTACACCATCAGGTACCGAAAAACTTAAACCATTCGCCTGCCCTTTATTATGATAAGGATCCTGCCCGAGTAACACCACTTTTACTTTATCAAAAGGTGTTTGTTTAAAAGCATTAAAAATTAAAGGGCCGGGAGGGTATATAATTTTCCCTGAAGCTTTTTCAGCTTTCAAAAAAGTAATAATGTATTGAAAATAAGTTTTTTCGAATTCTTCTTTTAATTCTTTTTTCCAGCTTTCTTCAATTTGAATATCCATTGTATTTCTTAAAGTAATTGTTGAGCTTTGAATATGCGAACGGATAATAATTTTGAGAGAATAAAACAGTGACCCCGGAACGACTCGAACGTTCGACCCACAGCTTAGAAGGCTGTTGCTCTATCCACTGAGCTACGGGGCCGTTTTAATTGATTTCCCTTTTCTTATAGACTTAAAAAAAGTTTTGCAAATATAACTTAATCAGTTTGTGGTTGCAAAAAACGGCCACAATAATAAAAATTTATTTAAAGGGTCCCACTATTTTAAATATCGGAATATTATTTGTTAGTACTTTTGAAAATATTATTAAGAAACAAATCAACACTAATTATTTTACAACTAAATATTTAAGTATGAAAAAATTATTTATTTCACTTTTTATTATATCAGCTACTTCCATTGTGAAAGCTCAAACACCATATTCCCCTGTGAAGCAGGATGGTTTCGGTTTCAATTTTGGATTGGCAGACTTTACTTCTCCCGCCTATCTTGACTCCTCTTCTTTAAAATCAGCATTTAAGAATAGTGATATTACGCATTTTGGGAAAATGAGCCCGGCAATTTCTGTTTCTTTTTGGAAAGGTCTTAACAAATATTTCGATTTTTCTGCAAGATTAGGTGGTGTATTTTATGAATATCTTCCTAAAACTAAGAATAATGGAAATGGTATAGCCGCAGAAGGTGAAGTAGCCATTAACGCACGTCCTGTATCAGACAACCATTTCTTCTCCCCCTTTCTTACCGCAGGGATAGGCGCCGGATATTATAAAGATTTTGGCGGATATGTACCCTTAGGAATTGGCTTTCAATTCAACATTCAAAGCCAGGTTTATATTTTGTTACAATCGCAATACAGAATGACCCTTACTTCTAACATTATCCCAAACAATCTTTATCATTCAATTGGAATTATCGAAAATGTGGGTAAACAGTATGAGGCCCCCGTAGTAGAATTGCCCGCGCCTCCGGTACCCGTTGTTACAGATCGTGACAATGACGGCGTGGCGGATAGTGTAGACAGATGCCCTGATGTAGCTGGTCTTGCCAGTTTGAAAGGTTGCCCAGATAAAGATGGCGATGGCATTGCCGATATTGATGATAAATGCCCGGATGTAGCTGGCTTGGCAAAATACAATGGCTGCCCGATTCCTGATACTGATGGAGACGGAATAAATGATGAAGAAGATAAATGCCCTAATGTGGCCGGAGTTGCACGTTACCAGGGATGCCCTGTACCTGATACGGATAAAGATGGAGTAAACGATGAAGAAGATAAATGCCCGACTGAAGCCGGACCTGCATCTAACTTTGGTTGCCCTGTTATTAATGTAGTAATAGTGCAAAAAGTAAACAAAGCTGCGCAAAACATTTTCTTTAGAACCGGTAGTGCTAAATTGCTCGCAAAATCTTACACATCCCTTAAAGATGTAGCAAAAATTTTAAAAGAAAATCCTTCTTACAAAATACAAATTGATGGTTATACAGATAATACCGGCGGGGAAGATTTGAATCAGAAATTGTCTGAAAGCCGTGCAAATTCAGTAAAACAATACTTAATGGGAAATGGTGTAGGTGAAAGCAGGATCAATGCAACAGGTCATGGAGAGTCTGATCCGGTAGCAAGCAATAATACCGCAGCCGGAAGAGCAAAGAACAGAAGAGTTGAAATGAAATTGACCAATTATTAATTTTTTAAAAAAATCTTAATCAAAGCCCTGAACTATTCCAGGGCTTTTTTTATGAATCATCTTTTACAGTAAGCAAAGAAATAATGATGATTTTTATTTTACGATTCTTTTGATGTCATCATGTCAGAAAAAAATGAATGGCATTCGTTTTGTAAAAACACAATTAAAAAAATTAGTATGCAAAAAGGAAATATAAGAGTCCAGACAGAAAATATTTTCCCGATCATTAAGAAATTCCTTTATAGTGATCATGAAATTTTTATCCGTGAGTTGGTGAGTAATGCAGTGGATGCCACGCAGAAATTAAAAACGTTAGCATCAAACGGCGAAGTAAAAGGTGACATCGGCAACACGGATATCCACGTGAAGATTGATAAGGATAAAAAAACTTTGACCATTTCTGATAAAGGAGTCGGGATGACAGAAGAAGAAGTTGACAAATACATCAACCAGGTTGCCTTTAGCGGTGCAGAAGAATTTTTGGAAAAGTACAAAGGTAAAAATGAAGCGAATATCATCGGTCATTTTGGTTTGGGATTTTATTCTTCCTTTATGGTGAGTGATAAAGTGGAGATTATTTCCAAAAGCTATAAAGAAGATGCAGTTCCCGTAAAATGGGAATGTGACGGAAGCCCTGAATATTCTTTCGAAGAAACTAAAAAGAAAAAACGCGGCACTGATGTGGTTATGTTTATCAATGAAGAAAGCAAAGAATTTCTGGAGCCCGACAGGATTCGCCACATGCTTGAAAAATTCTGCAGATTTTTACCGGTTCCTATTTTCTTTGAAGACAAACAAATCAATAATCCAACCCCAGCATGGACAAAAAAACCTGCAGACCTTACGGACAAAGATTACCAGGATTTTTATAAAGAATTATATCCTTTTGGCGAGGCTCCATTGTTCTGGATTCATCTGAATGTGGATTACCCGTTTAATCTTACCGGAATTCTTTACTTCCCAAAAGTTAAAAACAGTTTCGAAGTTCAGAAAGACAAAATTCAATTATACAGCAACCAGGTGTATGTTACCGATGAAGTAAAAGATATTGTTCCTGAATTTTTAATGTTGCTGCATGGTGTAATTGATAGTCCTGATATCCCGCTAAACGTTAGCAGAAGTTATTTGCAGGGCGATCCGAATGTGAAAAAAATCGGCTCTTACATCACGCGTAAAGTGGCTGATAAATTAGACGAACTTTTTAAAGAAGACAGAAAATCTTTTGAACAAAAATGGGACAGCCTTGGCCTTTTCGTAAAGTACGGAATGATTACCGACGACAAATTTTTAGACAAAGCCAACAAGTTTAATTTGTTTGAAGCGGCCTCCCCCAGCCCTTCCAAAGGAGGAGAGTCGAAATTCTATACCCTTGAAGAATATCGCGCGGCAACAGAAAGTTTGCAGAAAAATAAAGATGGAAAGCTGGTTATTTTATATACTACTGATCCTGTTCAGCAAAACAGCTTTATAAATTCAGCAGAACAAAAAAATTATATAGTTGTAAAGCTTGAAACATTGGTAGATGCTGCGTTTATCAACAATATGGAAATGAAATGGACCGACACGCAGTTTGTAAGAGTAGACGCAGATATTACCGAAAACCTGATTGATAAAAACGAAAACATAGAGAGTGTTTTAGGTAAAGAAGATGAAGAAAAACTGAAAGAATTATTTAAGGTAGAAATTCCTGATCTTCATACAACCGTTGAAATAAAAGGCTTGTCAAAAGATTCTGCGCCTGTAATTGCAACCCGTCCCGAATTTATGAGAAGGATGAAAGATATGGCGATGAATGGCGGCGGCGGAATGGGAAGTTTTTACGGAAACATGCCTGAAGAAGTAACGCTCACCGTAAATGGTAATCACCCGGTATTTCAAAAAGTTTTGGACGAAAACAATAAAGATCAGCAGGAAAAAATGGTAAAAAGCCTTACCGACCTTGCATTGCTTTCACAAGGATTATTGAAAGGAAACGAGCTTACTTCCTTTATTACCAGGAGTGTTGAAATGATGGAAGGAAAACCGACCAGCAATATCATCACTGAAATATAATTTCAAAAAAAGTAAAACTAAAAACCATCTTCAAAAATGAAGATGGTTTTTAGTTTTCAGGCTTTTGGTGCCATCCTAAAATATAAATTCAGCTTATTTGTTTATTTAATTTACTGTTAGCTGTTATTATTCTTAAACAGGTATTTTTTGTAACTGATAACACAGCTCCATAAAATCAAGATCTTTAAAACTCTCAATTATTATATCTGCGTCATTCAATAAATCAGCAGTACCGTTTGAATCCAACGCCACACATTTCATCGATGCACTTTTGGCTGCCCTTATTCCGTTTACAGTATCTTCAAAAACTATACAATCTTCCGGCGCGATATCAAGCATTGAAGCGGCTTTCAAAAAAATATCAGGAGAAGGCTTGCCGTTTGCAACATCTTCAGCAGTTGCAATTATATCAAAGTAAGAGAGCAAACCTACTTTCTCCATTACCATTTCCATCTTTGCACGTCGCGAACTGGTAGCAAGAGCCAAAGGAATATTATATTCTTTCAGATGCTTTATGAAATCATGTGCAAAAGGAATCAACTCGATTCCATTGTCATCAATAATTTCACGAAAATATATTGATTTTTTTGCCAGGACTTTCTTCTGCTCTTCCTCATTTTCGGATTTAAAAAATCTTTCTACAACACTAAAACTCCTCATACCAAGCAGAGGCATATAATCCTGGAAAGTAAGCGATTTATCATAATCAGCAAACACTTTCTGCCAGGCTAAAAAATCAGCATTAACGCTATCAATAAGCGTTCCGTCCATATCAAAAATTACGGCTTTAAAATAGACATTTTCATCAATCACTTTTTCATCAATCACTTTTTCATTAATCATTTTTCTTTATCTTTTAGTATTTAATTTCATCAACAAAAACAGAAAGTGAACCAGGAATAAGTTTTCTCCAATTATTGCCTGAAAACCTTTTTTTATAGTAAACAAACAAAAAAGCTGTTTTTTATTTCCTTACCGGCAAAATGGCTACCGTCAACCTGCTGACACAAAATAATTTTTGTTCCTGGTCATGAATTTTAATATCCCAAACGTGGGTTGATTTTCCTAAATGCAGAGGAGACGCTGTTGCAGTTACAATTCCTTCTGATACACTTCTTAAATGATTGGCATTAATTTCAAGGCCAACACAATAAAATTTTTCCTGGTCAATAACCAACGCAGAAGCCACACTGCCAACGGTTTCAGCAAGAACGCAAGAAGCACCACCATGCAAAAAGCCGTAAGGTTGTTGCGTTTTTGTATTTACCGGCATGGATAACTTTAAATAATTATCTCCTATTTCTTCCCACTTCAAATCAAGAAATTCTGCCATTGTATTTGCGCCAATTCCTTTTAAATCATCTACCGAAATTTTTTTATGAAACCATATGGACATCGTACGTTAATTGGTTAATTCGTTTACTGGTTAATTGATTGGTATTTACTTATTACTTATGACTTATAACATATAACTTATCAATTATTACTTCTTCTAATAAATCGATTTCCTAACCACTTCAGGAAGAAATTCAGAAATATCTCCATTGTTGCGAAGCACATCACGAATCAAGGTACTTGCGATGGATGTATATTTAGGAAGTGTTGTAAGAAAAATGGTTTCCACATTTGGTTTCAGACTCCTGTTCATATCAGCGATCGCTTTTTCGTATTCAAAATCATTTACGTATCGAATACCTCTCAATATAAAATCAGCGCCTACTTCTTTACAACAAGTAACAGTTAATCCGTCATAAGCAAGCACGCCAATCTTCGGTTCATCTTTATAAATCTCACGAAGCCATTCAAGCCTTTGATCTTCAGAAAACATCGGAACTTTATTGCTGTTTCTACCAAGGCCAATATATAGTTTGTCAAAAAGAGGAAGCGCCCTGTCAATGATATCTGTATGCCCAAGTGTAACAGGATCAAATGTTCCCGGAAATAAGCAGATTCGTTTCATGAAGATAATTTGTTGATGAAAATCTTAAGTAAAAGATTGTTTGTTGCTCAGTAAATATAACACAGCCATTCTTACGGCCACCCCATTTTCTACCTGTTGCAAAATAATGGATTGTTTCGAATCTGCCACGTCACTATCAATTTCAACGCCCCTGTTGATTGGGCCGGGATGCAGAATCACAATTTCTTTATTTAAACTATTCAACAATTTTTTACTGACACCATAAGAAAGATTGTATTCTCTTAAGGAAGAAAACAAAACCTGGTTTTGCCTTTCCAACTGTATGCGCAATATATTGGCAACATCGCACCATTGCAATGCTTTTTCCAAATTATATTCCACACGAATATCAAACGCCTTGCTTATATATTTTGGAATTAAAGTAGGCGGACCGGCAACCATCACTTCTGCTCCGGCCTTTTTTAATAAATAAATATTACTAAGCGCCACCCGCGAATGCACAATATCGCCAACTAATACCACTTTTTTACCTTCCAGTTTTCCCAATTTTTCTTTAATGGAGAAAGCATCTAATAAAGCCTGCGTTGGATGTTCATTGATGCCATCACCGGCATTTACAATTGCCACGGGAATATGCTTTGCCAAAAAATGAGGAGCTCCGGTAGCACTGTGCCGCATCACTACCATATCCACTTTCATGGAAAGAATATTGTTTACCGTATCCAATAAAGTTTCGCCTTTGGAAACAGAAGAACCGGAAGCAGAAAAATTAAGTGTGTCTGCGCTGAGTCTTTTTTCGGCAAGCTCAAAAGAGATTCTTGTTCGGGTAGAATTTTCGTAAAATAAATTTACGATCGTAGTATCTCTTAATGAAGGAACTTTCTTAATCGGCCTTTGTAATACTTCTTTAAATTGGGTGGCAGTGGATAGAATTAATTCAATATCTGAGAGATGTAAATCTTTAATGCCCAGGAGATGTTTTGTGGATAGTTGCATTAAATGTCAAAGCTAAATGAAAAAAAGTATTGGGACAAAAAAGATAAATGCATAAAAAAGTTTTGCATTATTGAAAGCCCATTAGTAGTGATACCTGCATTGAATTATGTGCAATCTGTTTTCTTCGATTTTATAAACAAACCGATGCTCGTTATCAATTCTTCGAGACCAAAGTCCGGCGAGGTTTTCTTTTAATGGCTCTTGTTTCCCTATTCCTTCAAATTTATTTCTCTGGCAATCTTTTATTAATTCATTGATCCTTTTCAATTTTTGCTTATCATTTTTTTGCCAGTATAAATAATCCTCCCACGCATTTTTTTGCCAAACAATTTCCATCAATCTTCAATTAATGAATGTGAAGAAAACTTACCTTTTTTCATTTCATCAATAGATTCCTGTAGCCTTTTCCTGTTTTTTTCTGAGCTTAGTAAATACAGGGTTTCTTTCAAAGAATTGTATTCATTAAGAGAAATTACCACTACATTTTTATTTTTGCCACGGGAAACAACAATAACCTCTTCATCTTTACTTACTTTATCTAAAAATGATTTTAGTTCTTTTCGAAATTCAGTATAATTTAAAACCTCCATAACGTACTTTTATAAGTACAAATGTAAGTACTTATTTTGTCAAAAGGAACAAAAAAATAAGAAGTTTCTAATACAAATTCACCTCTTCCTTATCCCACTCAACTCTTACTTTTTGTGAAATGATAGAATCAATGGATTTGCCGCAATAGTTGGGCTGGATGGGGAGTTGGCGGCTATACCTCCGGTTAATTAAGACGCAAAGCTCCACTTTTTTGGGACGGCCATAAGATAAAATAGCGTCTAACGCAGCACGTATAGTTCTCCCTGTAAATAATACATCATCTATCAGGATCACATTTTTATCTTCCAGCGAAAAAGAAATATCGGTTTGATTGGGCGCATGTAATTCTTTACGAATATCATCCCGATAAAAAGTAATATCGAGTTTTCCGTAAAGGAAATTTTGATCTGGCTTTATTTTCTTTAATTGCTCAAAAATTTTATCCGCCAAAAAAATTCCCCGTGGTTGCAAACCGATCAACGCAATTGACGAAAGATCAACATAATTTTCTATCACCTGGCAGGCAAGGCGCTCAATGGTAAGCTGAAGTTGATTTTTATTGAGAATGGTATTCATGATGAATTAAAATTCGCCTGATTTATTGGTTTACTATAATTTCTTTTTCCCTTCTTCCTGCAAAAAAGGATACCTGTAATCTGTAGCCGGAACAAAAGTTTCTTTGATTGTTCTTGCGCTCAACCAACGGTAAAGGTTTAGAATACTTCCTGCTTTATCATTCGTGCCGCTGCCTCTTGCACCTCCAAATGGCTGCTGTCCCACTACAGCACCGGTAGGCTTATCATTGATATAAAAATTGCCTGCACTGTTTCTCAGTTTTTTTGTTGCCAGGTCAACTGCAGCTCTATCCCGGGCAATTACAGAACCTGTAAGCGCGTATGGAGAAGTAGTATCCAATAATTTTAATGTTTCTTCAAATTTGTTTTCATCATAAATATAGATCGTAAGTATCGGCCCGAATAATTCGGTACACATAGTTTCATAGTGCGGGTCAGAAACTTCAACCACAGTCGGTTCAATAAAATACCCTTTGCTTTTATCACACTTCCCTCCTACCAATATTTTCGCCTCTTTATCTTTCTTTACCTGGTTGATATATCCTTCGAGTTTATCGAAACTTTTTTCATCAATAACCGCATTTATAAAATTGGTAAAATCTTCTACCGATCCCATCTTCATGGTTTTAATTTCAGCAACCAATTTTCTTTTTACTTCGGCAGCAATATTAGAAGGAATATAAGCACGCGAGGCAGCAGAACATTTTTGTCCCTGGTATTCAAAAGCGCCGCGGCAAAGCGCAGTCACCAGCACATCCACATCAGCGCTTTTATGAGCAATAACAAAATCTTTTCCTCCTGTTTCGCCAACAATTCTTGGATAAGATTTGTAGATCTTTGTATTCTCACCGATATGCTTCCACATGGTATTGAAAACACCGGTGCTTCCGGTAAAATGAATCCCTGCAAAATCAGGGTGATTAAAGCAAACATCGCCTAATACCGGACCATCCACAAAAACCAAATTAATAACGCCATCAGGCAAACCTGCTTCTTTCAAAATCCTCATAAACATCTGTGCGCTATAAACCTGTGTGTTAGCACATTTCCATACTACTACATTGCCACACATTGCGGCCGAGGTGGGCAAATTTCCGCCGATTGCAGTAAAATTAAATGGAGTAATCGCCAAAACAAATCCTTCAAGAGGACGATATTCCATCCTGTTGTGTATTCCCGCACTACTTATCGGTTGCTGGCTATATATTTCATTTAGGAAATGAACATTGAATCTCAGAAAATCTATTAGTTCGCAAGCTGCATCTATTTCAGCCTGGAAAGCATTTTTACTTTGGCCAAGCATAGTGGTTGCACAAATTTCCGGGCGATATTTTGTTGCCAACAGATCGGCTGCTTTCAAAAAAATATTGGCGCGGTTTTCCCAGGTAAGATTTGCCCATTTCTCTTTCGCTTTAAGAGCGGCGTTAATCGCTTTCTTTACATCTGCGGCATTCCCCAGGTTGTAAGTCCCCAACACAAATTTCTTTTCGTGGGGAGCATGAATTTCTACTTTATTTTGGGTTCGCACTTCTTCACCCCCTATATACATAGGTACCTCTATTTTTTTACTCTTAAGTTCTTTTAAGGCTTTCTTTAAAAGTTCTCTCTCCTTGCTTCCGGGGGCATAACTTAAAACCGGCTCATTTGCCGGCATAGGGTAAGAAAAATTTCCAATATTCATCTTAAATTATTTTTATCCCAAATCATTCAGGATAGTTAAAGAATAAAATAAGAGGCCGGATTTTGTCCGGCTCTAAAATTATTTTTTCAAATACATTACTTCTTTTACCAGGTTTACAGTTCTGGGTATATCGGGTAAATAAGCGGCTACTAAATTAGGAGCGTAATGCATTGGCGCATCCAGAGAAGTAATTCTGCGAACAGGTGCATCTAAATAGTCGAAAGCTTCTTTTTGGATGCGGTAGGCAATTTCAGAAGAGATAGATGCAAAAGGCCATTGCTCTTCTACGATTACCAAACGGTTTGTTTTCTTTACTGATTCCATGATCGTATGCCAGTCCAAAGGACGAATGGTTCTCAAATCAATCACTTCAGCACTGATGTTTTCTTTTTGAAGTTCTTCAGCTGCTCCCAGCGCTACTTTCATCATCTTGTTAAAAGATACTATCGTTACATCAGTTCCTTCACGCGCCACTTTTGCTTTTCCTATTGGGATCAAATATTCTCCTTCAGGAATTTCCCCCTTATCGCCATACATCACTTCACTTTCCATAAAAATAACAGGGTCATTATCACGGATAGCGCTT
Organism: Bacteroidota bacterium; assembly: GCA_028876495.1. GTDB lineage: Bacteria > Bacteroidota > Bacteroidia > Chitinophagales > Chitinophagaceae > Ginsengibacter. Next base: position 35,352 of record JAGWRO010000055.1, on the reverse strand, counting down.
TTCAGTAACCCTTTTGCGTCATAAGGATTGCTTACAGAAATCACTTTTAAACCAGGAATATTTGCATACATCGATTCGTAAGCGGTAGAATGCTGGGCACCTAATTGACCTGCACTTCCGTTAGGGCCGCGAAATACGATCGGGCAACCAACTTGTCCGCCACTCATCGCCAACATTTTTGAAGCAGTATTTAAAATCTGGTCAAGGGCAAGATTGGCAAAATTCCATGTCATATACTCAACAATTGGTCGAAGGCCATTTTGCGCTGCACCGACAGCAACAGCAGTAAAACCAAGTTCAGCAATCGGCGTGTCAATTATTCTTTTTTCACCAAATTCTTCCAACATTCCCTGACTTACTTTATAGGCGCCCTGGTACTCTGCTACTTCTTCTCCCATCAAAAAAACCTTGTCATCACGCCTCATTTCTTCCTGCATTGCTTCGCGCAACGCTTCTCTGAATGCAATTTCTTTCATCAATCCAATTTTATTTTAAAATACCTTGAAAATTAATTTATCTATTTTCAAAAATGAAACGCAAAATTATCGGTTAAAGGGCAAATTATCAAAACTGTTTGTAACTAAACAAAATTGCATCTTAATGCTTTTAGCTTTTAAAATACTACTAAATATCAGTCACATTTCTTTAATCATTTTGAATAATCTTCAATCTTTTAAACAGAATGTTATTGTTATCATTTTTTTTCAACCAATTCGGCCAATGATTTTCAACCAAGATATCAATGACGTATTTTTGCGCAGATTTTAAAAATTCAAAACCATGCAACTTTCTTCCAATCTATCAAGATTTAGTGAACCAGAAACTTTAAAAATGGCCAAACTTGGCCGCGAATTAAGAGCCAAAGGAATCAATGTTATTGATCTCAGTCTGGGTGAACCTGATTTCAACACACCTGAACACATTAAGGATGCTGCCAAAAAAGCAATTGACGATAATTGGAGCCATTATACGCCGGTTTCAGGTTACCCCGATTTGAAGGAAGCCATTTGCAAAAAATTATTACGTGATAACGGTCTTGAATATACGCCTCAGCAAATTGTGGTAAGCACTGGTGCAAAACAATGTATTGCAAACACCATGATGAGCATTCTTGATGATGATGATGAAATAATTATTCCGACTCCTTATTGGGTTTCCTATTCTGAAATTGCCCGTCTTGCAAGAGCCAAAATCGTGTTTGTGCACACCTCGCCTGAAACTGATTTTAAAATGACGCCTGAACAACTGGAAAATGCAATAACAGATAAAACAAAACTATTCATCTTTTCGTCGCCATGTAATCCTACAGGCGCTGTTTATTCGAAAGATGAATTGGAAGCACTTGCCAAAGTGTTTGAAAAACATCCAAATGTTTTTATTATCAGCGATGAAATTTATGAGTACATCAATTACTCTTACGATGGAGGCAAATATGAAAGCATTGCGCAGTTTCCTTACATTAAAGACCGCGTAATAATTATAAACGGTTTAAGTAAAGGTTTTGCAATGACGGGTTGGAGATTAGGCTACACCGCTTCTATTCCTGAAGTTGCAAAAGCTTGTGAAAAAATACAAGGACAGTTTACGAGCGGAACCAATTCAATTACCCAACGTGCTGCAATCACTGCGCTGGAAGCGCCTTTAACGCCCACTTATGAAATGGTTAAAGAATTTAAACGCCGCAAAGCACGTGTAACAGAATTATTAAAAGAAATGCCGAATTTAAAATGTACCGAACCGAAAGGCGCATTCTATATTTTCCCTGACGTGAGACATTATTTCGGAAAAAGTTTCGAAGGAGAAGTGATCAATAATTCAAGTGACCTTTGCATGTACTTGTTGAATCAAGCCCATATTTCAACAGTTTCCGGAGATGCTTTCGGACAACCGGGTTATATAAGAATATCTTTTGCCAACAGTATGGAAAATATTGAAGAAGGCTTTAAAAGAATAAAAAGTGGCCTGGAAAAACTTTCCTGAGGCTTTTGGAATGAAAAAAATAAACAGATGAAAAGAATTTTGGTAGTTGCTGTTGTAATAGTTGTAGTATTAGCTGTATGGTTTTTATTTTTTAAACCTGCCAATAAAACTATGGTTTCACCCCAACTAACCACTAATGCTTCAAAAAAACATTCACCTGAATTTGATCAGCAAATAACATCGCTTATTAATTCATATGTAGCAATGAAAAATGCTTTTGTAGATGCAGATACGTCTGAAATAAAAGCAAAAACTTCTAGCTTTATTGCTTCTGCAGACAGTCTTAATCTGAATGAACTGCAGGAAAAAGATTCTTCAATTTACATGACTGTCCAACAAAATGTAAGTGATATAAAAGCCAACGCAGATCCGATCTTAAAAGAAAACGATATTACAGAAATGCGACATGATTTTAGCATGGTTTCTGAAAATTTATATCCATTCTTAAAAACCATTGGTTATGAAGGCCAAAAGTTATACTGGCAAAATTGCCCCATGGCTTTTGGAGATGATAAACCGGCCAACTGGCTAAGTAACACCGCAGAAATTAACAACCCATATCTTGGTAAAAAAGACCCGAAATACAAATCAGGAATGCTGCATTGCGGCGAAAATATGGATTCTATTTACTTAAAATAAAGGCCTCATCTTTTAGGAGATAAAAATCTGTATTATTTGTTGATTTACTGCAATTGATATTGTTTTTCTTTTTAAAACAGCATTGATCCTTTTGGCAACGAATCATTTCCCTGTAAACCTCCGGTATGAATACATAAAATTTTAGAGCCGGGAATAAAATAATTTTTTGCCGATAGGTCGTAAATTCCAAACATCATTTTGGCCGTATAAACAAAATCCAAAGGAACTTTGTGTTTGGTATAAAACCAATTCATGAAAGAAATTAATTCAGCCGTTTTTTTTGCATAACCTCCAAAATAATAATCACCGATAAAAGAATATTTTTTTGATGAGTCAACCTTAAGATTTGCAAATCTTTCTTCGAGATCATAAAAATTTTTTAAAACTCCAAAACCAATGATTTCTGATCCACTTTCATTTGAATCAACAATTCCTGCAAAAGTGGTTGCGGTTCCCACCGGCAAAGAAACATGGGAAAAATTTTTATTACGCATATAATTATTGATCAGCGAAGCCCCTTCTTTACCTTTTATAGAAAATCCTCCTTCGGGAATCAGAACATGTTTGCCATATTTATTATTAAGTTCGTTTAAAAAATCTTTATCTATTTGCCTATAAGAAGAACGGCTGATAAATTCAAGTTGCATACCATGTTGCATACAAAACATTAAAGTGTGCGAAAGAGTTTTTGGCCTCTCACCCCGTACAATTCCAACACAATTAAGATTCAACTTTCCGCAAGCAAATGCAGTAGCAGCAAGATGATTAGAAAAGGCTCCTCCAAAAGTGATAATAGTTTTGTGAACAGAATCTCTTGCCTCTTTCAGAAAATAAATAAGTTTGAATAATTTATTTCCTGAAACTATCGGATGGATTTCATCCAGTCTCAGCATCGATATCTCCAGGTCTTTTTTTTCAAAAAGATCATCTCTCAATTGTAAAATCTGTGGCGCTTTGCAATCAATTGCTAAGAATAAGTCTTCATCGGGAGATTGTGGCATAAATCTTTCTTGCTTATTTTCGCAGCAATTTAATTATTAAAAAATACTATAAACACAATTAAATAAAGATGAAACCAACACTTTTAATTTTAGCAGCAGGAATGGGAAGCCGTTATGGAGGTATTAAGCAAATGGATGCGTTTGGTCCGCATGGTGAAACAATTATGGATTACTCGATTTACGATGCGATAGCCAGCGGCTTCGGAAAAGTTGTATTTATTATCCGTGAATCTTTTGCAGAAGAATTTAAAAATTTATTTGAACCAAAATTAAAAGGAAAAGTAAAAACAGCATATGTGATCCAGGAAATGAATTCATTTACAGAAGGTTTTAATTTGCCTGAAGAGAGAGTTAAACCATGGGGAACGGCCCACGCTGTTTTATGTGCTAAAGATGCGATTAAGGAACCTTTTGCTGTTATCAATGCAGATGATTTTTATGGAAGAGATGCTTTTGAAAAAGCGGTGAAATTTCTTACAGAAGAAGTATCGCCCAAAAAATATTGCATTATTGGTTACGAACTTTCAAAAACCATTTCAGAAAATGGAACAGTGAGCCGCGGTGTTTGTGAAGTAGACCAGGAAGGAAACTTAACGCATATTAATGAACGCACTAAAATTTTTCCTGAAAACGGAAAAATTTATTATACTGAAGATGCACTTAAAGTTCCTTTGCCTGCAGATACTGTGGTAAGTATGAATTTTTGGGGATTTGATCCGAATGTATTTGAATACATTCAAAAGTTATTTTTTAGATTTTTGCAGGAAAACGGAACGAATCCGAAAGCAGAATTTTTTATCCCAATTATCGGTGATTCCTTTATTGGCGAAGGCAAAGGAGAAATAAAAGTAATTCCTACTTCTGCACAATGGTTTGGTGTTACTTATAAAGAAGACGCGCCGCAGGTAAAAGAAGATATTAATAAATTAATTGCAGCCGGAGAGTATCCTGAACATTTATTTTCTTAACCACATCAGAATAAAAATTTAATTTATTTATTTGTCTACTGCAATAAAAATAGCCCGGAAAACCGGGCTATTTTTGTCAACCACTTTTGTATTAAATTAAAAAAATTAATTTCCTTTTACCTTATAAACAAAATCCTCCAGTTTTTTTACTTGTTTCACTCGGGCAAACCCTTTTAAAGTATTGACAGTTGGCGGTTTAATAGTAATGCCCTTATCTTTCTTCACTTGCCTCAAGGCATCATATATATTTTGCGATTTGATAGCAAAAACCACACCGTCGGCGTTTGTTTCTTTACTGCTGATAATGCCAATCACTTCACCATTTTTATTAATTACAGGACCGCCACTATTACCCGGATTGGCTGAAATGCTGATTTGGTATGAAGTAGTATCTCCATAATACCCGGATTTTGCACTTAAATAGCCTTCTCCATATACCACTTCCTCGCGCGGATAGCCCAAGGTAAATATAGGCTCTGCAAGTTCAGCGGCAGATTTTGGGAAAGTATAAGGAAGACCATTTACCTGTCGGAAAGAGGTGTCTGTTATTTTTAGAATTGCCAGATCGGTTGCAGGATTTGAATAAACTTCTTGTGCGTAAAATTGATCGCCTTTTTTATTTTCCACTATCAGGTTCTTAGCATTTTCCACAACATGTGCATTGGTAATTAAATAACCTCTGCCATCAATTAAAAATCCGGTAGCCCTAAAATCGGCTTTAAATTTAGGCCGTACAGGAGCAGCAGTGGTTGCATCTTTTAATTTGTGTTCAATTTCATTCAGCTTATATTCAAACTGATTTAGTTTGTTATCAACAAGAGGGGTAATAACAGCCTCTTTCTTAGTTTCAGAATATTTAGAAATAACGGTAGCAGTGCTTAAAGAAACAATGCAGGCGATAGCAGCAGCTACAGCAATCGTACGCCGGTAACGGTTCCATAAATAGATGATTTTGGCTTTTGCTTTTCCATTACTTCCTGAAATAAGTCCCTCATTAATGAGCTTGCTTTCAGCTTCTTTCAAATTATGCCGAAGTTTTTTTTGTTCACTCATTCTTTCAAGTTCATCAAGAAAAAAAGAATGTTCCGCAACCATTTGGTCAATTTCAGGATTATTTTTCTTCAATTCTTCAAAAAACAATTTCTCCTTCTCATCCATTTGATTGTTCCGATATCTTTCAATCGCGTCAAAAAGTAGATTATCTTCCATTTTAGTCCTTATTTTTATTGTATTGTGCGAAGAATATTTTTTTTAATCTCACAAGGCATTTATATTTCTGCGTTTTTGCATTGTCTGCGTTAGTATATCCAAAAGAATCAGCTATTTCCGGCATTGATTTTTTTTCCAGGTAAAAAGCCTCCAACAAACTCTTGCAAGGCTCTCCTATCTTTTTCAATGCGCTTTCCATAAAAAGAAAATCACTATTCTTTTTTTCATGATATTCAATTTCGTCATCCACCGGCACAATTTCCTCGATAATTTCTATTGAAGGGTTAAACCGGTTTTGATTTTGTAATTTTTTTAACCATAGCCGCCGGCAAATTGAATACAGGTAAGTTTGCAACTGGCAGCTTAATGTAAAAGAACCTGATTTAGCTTTTTCGAATAAAACGATCATCGCCTCCTGGAAAACATCTAACGCATCGTCTGTATAACCGTTATTTTTTATTATAAAAGCCTTGATTACTGTAAAATTATCCCGGTAAATAGTTTCAATGGCTTCTGTATCATTGGCTGCAAGACCTTTTAACAAAATTGTTTCCTGTTCAATCGTTTTCACTCAACTAATAATTAATACTTATAAAATGGAAAAGTAACCCAAATAAATTTTTAAAAAAATTTTATAGTTGGGTTACTTTTTTAAAAAATGGGTATAAATAATAAATATTTAAAAAATCTAAAATTAAACAAAATGAAAAAATTATTGCTCGTTTTCACAGTAGCTGCTTTTTTAACAGCTTGTAATGGTAACTCATCTTCAACAGAAGCTACAACAACTGATTCAACAACAACAACAGTTACAGCTACAGATTCAAGTGCAGCTCCTGCAACTATGGATACTACAAAAATGGCTACTGATTCAACTAGCAAAATGAGTGCAGATACAACAAAGAAATAATCATAATATAGTTATTTTTATTGCTTACAATGTTTATTTGACTGGCAATCTAAGAGCCGTCTCCAAAGGAGACGGTTTTTTTTGCTTCCAGTTGGCTGCTGAAAAAGACAAAATCATTTAGTAAAAATTACTTTAAAAAAAATTCAAGAATTTATTTTTTGATTAAATCCCAAACCTTACTTTTGCGCCGGAGAGATGTCAGAGCGGTTTAATGAGGCGGTCTTGAAAACCGTTGAGGGTCACACCTCCGGGGGTTCGAATCCCTCTCTCTCCGCTGAAATCAGTTATTTAGAATAAGCATAAGTTTAGAACTCCCGTAAAACCCAGTGTTTACGGGAGTTTTTATTTTCAGCTTTACTGCTATTTACTCCATTTTATAGCTTTTTAGGTGGAGTCATTCGTGGAGTCATACTCCACTTTACCAATGACTCCAGCAACTTTACATAAGTCTCTGTTTTTTAACATTTTACAAAAACGCATGTATGGATTTTATTATGCGTTAACTGTAATTTTATAACCCTAAATAGTATGTTTTATGGATCAGAGTTTTGGTTTATTTTTTCACCTCAAAAAAAATAAGAGTGTTTCTACCAATGAATTGACTGTTTACCTGCGAATTACTGTTGATGGCATCTACTCAGAGGTCAGTACAAAAAGAAAGTGTGATCCGGATAATTGGAATGTATCTGCCGGAAGATTATATGGTAAAAGTGAAGCTGCCAGGGAATTTAACTACTACCTCGATACCCTACAACAAAAGGTGTTTGAGACTAAACGAAGGCTTATCGAAATGGATAAAGAGCTTACAGCCGAAACTATTAAAAATGAACTTCTCGGAAGAAACAATAACCCAAAGTATATGCTGCTTGAAGTCTTCAAACATCACAATACTCAAATGGCTGCATTGGTTAACCGGGAATATGCGCCTGGTACATTGGAGAGATATGAAACTTCCTACAGACATACAGAATCGTTTCTGCAATGGAAATTCAAACTAAATGATATTGCAATTGATAAACTGAATTATGAATTCATTACAGAATATGAGTTCTGGTTGAAAAGCGTTCGCAATTGTGGCCATAATACGACGATGAAGTACTTGGCCAATTTCAAAAAGATTGTGATCCGATGTTTAAAAAATGGGTGGCTTCAGAAAGATCCTTTCATTGGCTTTAATATGGCAAAAAGGGAAGTTGAACGGACAGCCTTAACTGAGCATGAATTGCAGCTCCTTTCAGCAAAAAGCTTTTCGGCGGAAAGGCTTTCAATAGTAAAAGACATTTTTCTTTTTAGTTGTTATTCAGGCCTGGCATACGCAGATGTACAAAAATTGAAACGGTCTGAAATAAGGATTGGTATAGATGGCGAAAAATGGATTTTTACCAGGCGGCAAAAAACCGACAGTTCTTCCCGAATTCCGTTGTTGCCGCCTGCTTTACATATCCTGGAACGCTATACCAAACACCCACAATGCAAATTTGGAGATAAGGTATTACCAGTCTTAAGTAATCAAAAAATGAATGCATACCTTAAGGAAATAGCTGATGTATGCGGCATAACTAAAAATCTTACTTACCATATAGCCAGGCATACTTTTGCTACTACAGTGACATTAAGCAACGGAGTTCCGATTGAAACGGTCTCTAAAATGCTGGGGCATAGGAATTTAAAAACTACCCAGCATTATGCAAAAATATTAGATATGAAGGTAAGCGAGGATATGAAAAATTTGAAAAATAGGTTATGCAATAAATGAGAAAAGGAGTTTGCAAAATCCATTGAAATGAAAGCAACAAATGGAGCATGAGTACTCAATTACTAAAGTATTTTTTAAACTTATATATAAAAACACTTTTCAATTTGATCAAAATTCAAATGGTTTTGCTAAGTATAGAATTTCGAACACCTTCCTTAATAGCCGAGGATCCGCGGTTCGAACCCTTAAACGCGGGGGCACTTTTGGCACCAATTTCTATCAGTTCTAAGCAATTGGAACAATTATTAAAAACCGGCAAATAAATATTTCCTATTCATTGCACGATACTTTATCAACAAGCTTCTTATATGGAACAGATTCCACTTGCTCAGGAATAAGTTCTGGTTTCCCTCCCGTAACTAAAGTTGTTGGATCAATTACTTATTCAAAACTTGATACAATTAATATGATAGAATCCGGGACATTCAATTGCCGAATCCCTATTCCCAATTGCGACACGCTTAACATTACCGATGGCAGGTTTGATATAAAATATCATTTTTAAAATTATTTTTTTAAACCATTAATAAACTAAAGCAATGAGAAAGTTTTGTGTGACCGTTCGTTACTTTTAACCAATTGTTCTTTTAAAGGATGGAATAAGTAACAGTTAAGCACAGGTTGGGCGCCAGAGAAAGTGGTGGCTTTACTATCTTTTACTTAAGTACCGACAATAATAATTTTATCTTCAAAACTAAATGCAACGAATCTTCATTTGAAGCTGTCCTACCTTAAATTACGATCTATGAAAAATTTCTTTCTGGTTTTACTAACCTCATTTTTATTGCTCCTTTTTAATTCCTGCAAGAAGACGAATTCAGATCTTACCGGCCAATGGCAATGGAGTTATTCCAGGGGCGGAGTTGCTACTACGACTATAAAACCCGGAGCAAATGAAAAAGATATTTTAGTCATCAACTCTGATTCAAGTTATAACTGGATGACGTATGGAACCATTACATCGAATGGAAGATATTCTATAACTTTCGATACAACTTATGGAAGAATTATTCACTTCATCCCGGCTTTCCTGGGAGATCCGAATGGAGAAATTTATACAATTCAAAATAAACAACTCGTTCTTCGCGATTACATGGTGTCAGATGGATTTACACATTATTTTGATAGAGTAAAATAGAGGAATTGCCGATGATAATGGATAAGCAGCCTACATCATTTGCTATGAAATCTTTTTAATCAAAACCGGTTTCCCTGGTTCATGAATATCATACAAAATAATTCCTTCCATATCGTCGCAGATCAAAATGCCATTGTAAGGAATTACATCCAAATAATTTCCGTCAGTCTGCGTAGAAATCAGCGTTGGCGAATACGGATCTTTTATATTAAACACTTTCATTCCGTTGCTTCCGCAGCACACATACAAAATACTATCCTGGATGCCAAGACCTGCAGGGTCGGGCAAAGGAATCGTGGTTTTTAATACAGGATTGTTGATGTCGGTAATATCGTGAATATATAGTCCCGCCTGGGCCGGCCCACAACTACTGGAACTTTTTAAAGTAACAAATGCAACAGAATCATTAACAACAACAGGATCGCAACTTCTGGCGTGCTTTGCCAGCCCGATCAGGCTGGGCGCAGAGGCCGTGTCAATTGAATAAATATATAAACCCGTGCGCGTGCCCAGGAATAAATAGTTGTTATAAGGATAAATGGTTTCTATATCGTAGTTGAGATCTGAGGTGTGCACCTTCTCTGGCTTCGCAGGATTACTGAGAGAATAAACTGATAAATAGTGATTAGTGACAACGTACAAATAGTTTTTGGCAATGGTAAAACGGGTGATCGAACCGCTCTTGCCCGTTTGTACAGAAGCATTGGTGGCGGCTTCTTTCTGACAGGAGTACAGGAAAACAACACAAAGAAGGATCAATAATTTTTTAGGAACGATGAATATTTTCATGCGTATTAATTTTTAAAAAAGGAATTAATTTTTATAACAACCTTGCGGTATAGAATCTTTTACCCAGCCGACGATAACGCTATCTTCTCTATACCCGGTACATTCGTAATACCCGCTTTCTTCCGGCTGAATCAAAGGATAGTCATATGCCATCTCGGGAAATGTATTGGCAAGCCTGCTTACAATTTTCATATGCTCAGGATCAGAAATATCGATGGTCACCAGGTCACTATAACTATTCGTGTATAAATAGGAACCCTGGATAGAAATCTGTTGGCAACCATTTATGGTAATAAAACCAACCCGGTGTGCGTTGGCCGGAACCGAATTATCAATCACGTGAATTCCACGGCCCACATCTACCTGGAAAATAGCATCTTTAAAAGCGTAAATATTTCCGGCATTTATGAGCGGATGCATCACAGGATCATACAAAATTTTTTTGGCAGAATCTACAGCAGCATATACGGGCTTGTTTCCCCAAACTTTTGGTCGTGAATGATAACCCGGATTAAATTTCCAACAGGAAGTAAGAAGAAGAATGCAAAAAATGAAGAGCAAATTTTTCATACAAGCAGTTTTAATTGGTAAATCAAAAGGCATACTGAAATTTTAAAAATCTCAGTTAAATATACAAGACATTGAAAAGGTGGAAATTGCTGCATGTGAGATGCAGCCTCGCGCAACGTCCCTAAAGGCATTAATATAAATTAGAAAATAACGATGGAGACGTTGCCTGGAATCATAATCTTTTACAAGACTATTTTTTTATAATCCCCAACGCTATATCTGTTTTAAAGGGTTCTGAATAAAAAGAATAGTTGGTTTCTTTAGCCAAATGAAGTGAATATGACTTTGCCCATACTCCGGATGAGGGATGGTACCATTTGAAAGTATAAGTTCCGGCAGGAAGTTTTAAACGCACGGTATCACGAAAGTCACTTACATCCGCTTCGTATTTCCATATACCATCAGTGGAGGGCGCAGCTTCATACGGCTTGCTGTGATGGATATAAAGCGCATATTGCTTACCCGGTTCTGCCAGTAAACGGGTAATGGCTTTGCCCGGTACTTTGATCAATAGCTTTGGCAAATAATTCATTTTGGTATAATCAAAACTGGTTATAAATTTTTGCAGGTGCATCAGATATTGTCTCACCGTATCCGATCCGGGAGTGCCCTTCGGCTTACCGGGTGTATATTCCCAGCTCAGGTTATTGTATGCACCACCGCCGTGTAAAATAAAATCCCATGCTTCCACCCGTACATCATTGGCATCCGCATCTTTCAGTGACCCCATAGTTTCATCCATGCTGATCACTTTATTAAGACGTAACAAAGAATCAAAATCAGGACTATTTGGAATATGAACATAATGATAATTAGCAATATCTACATCCGGATTATCTACAATTGCCTGGTTGGTAGCTATGAGATGCTTTTTTGGCAAAGTCTTTTCAGTTTTCCTGATAAGATTTACCAAATGGCTATGCCATTGATCTACCAATGATGAATCTTTAACTTCATTGTATGGCTCATTGGATATTTCATAATACAGGTTGTCAAAACCGTTCAGTTCTTTTACTATTTTTACCAACACAGCATCCTGTCTTGCCACTAACGCAGCATCCCGTAAAGATTGAAAATAAATAAACCCGCCTTTCCCTTTTATCCCTGCTCCCTGGATGTTATTGCCCGGATATAAGGGTGAGTAAGAATAAATGCCATCGCCATATTGATTTCCAAACAGGGTGAACTCCACCATAATATGTCTTTTCGCCGCCTGTTTTAAAAGATCCTTTACTCTCGAAAAGTAGGGTTCATTCCATTGATCCAGGTCAAATTTATTTCCTCCGTTGGCATAACCCACTATATTGCTGCGTTTCCATGGTGTTATCAACCTGCCGGGTTTGGGTGCAAGTGTATTGCCATAATGCATAAATTTTATATCACCTTTTCTTTCTACATAAGCGCCCGAAAAAACGCGCGTATTGTTCATGCCTTCTTTATTCAATGCATCCAAATATTTTACATAATCGAAATCAAGATTGATTAATGCGCCATAATGCTCTGCGGAGGTTATCAAAACAACGGGTTTATTTTGATACAGCAGATAGTGATGGTTTGCCGGATCTAACCGGATCGTGTTTTGTGCCGGAAGCTTTCCTGCAATAAGAAAAGCCATGAACCATAACGCACCGATACGGCCGTACCTGGAAAAATGATTATGCATTTTTTTAACTTATGTAGATTTGGAAAAATATTTATCATCTTTACTTCTTTAGCGTGTAGCCTTACACATCAATGCGCCTCAATCCGTTTAAGTTACCCATACTTTCTTTTACCGGGTTAATTTTTATATTAATTTTAAAATAAGATCCATATTAGCATCTCCGGTATCTTCAAACATTGAAGGTTCTAATTGCAATATTTGCCAACCTCGTTTTGTTAGTGAAGCAACCGCGATTGTCCCCGCTCAACACCAACAACACGCTCTTTACTATTTAGAAGACCAATAAGAATGGGAATTGAAATGTCTTATAATATCTTTTAGTTTTAGCTTACTTCCCCTATCCCTGGTTCGTGGCACACGAAACTTATCTTCTTTATTATCCCTATCGATTCTTGTTCTCAGCAACGTCTCACTCTTCGATTATCAAAGCTACGTGCAACCCTCCTGAAGACGTTGCGTCATTGAACCATTAGTGCAAAATAAGGATTCTGCTCTATCCTTCACGCAACATCCCGGAAGAATTTAATATAGGTTTGAAAAACAACGACGGAGACGTTGCTTCGAATTACAATATTTAAAGTAGGCAAAAACTTAAGATCAAAAGTAGACCTGCCCTATACTTTGCTATCTTAATTCATATCATTTAAATCTGAGTGCGTCCGCTTTATCAGTACCACCATCATGAAAGTCAAAAATAATACCTTCGGCGTTTGGATATTGTTCTTTTATTTTTTTAATTAATAAATCTCTTACCGCCTGATATTGGTCAGTTAATAGATATTTTCTTGCATCTTTTTTTGTTATTTCTACTGTTCCTAAATACTCATAGGGTAGTACTGGTTTTGAATTTACAAATAAATAGCACCCATTTATTTGGTCGACCTCAGCATAGTTTTTATTCAGGTCATTGCCCGAATATTTAAAGGCCATGGAAAGAATTAGTACAATAGTGGCAAGAACTCCAAATAATTTTTTTTTCATCTTTAAAAGTTAATAATGGTTATAAAAAATAATTTTTTTGAATGTTTTGAAAGTATTATCAAAGTTAGTTGACATAATATTTCTAAGGTAATATTAATTCAGAAATATCATAAGAGGATACCCGCAAGGAAGGGGTCGGTAAGCGCTTCCACCCGGAGCTTGTCAAAGGGATGCTCTTCGTTTAATGTAATGCAATTGTCGACGAAGCAACCCTTTCATCATTGCCTGGCAGTAAACCAACAAATAAGAATGATTTTTATTTTGGCCACACGCCATGGTTCGTGGCTCACGGACCACAATTATAGCTTTATGATCTGAATAGTTTTGGATTTTCATTTTACTATTACCCTTCGGAAAAGCGACCCAACGTACTATTGTAAATGCAATAGCTAACTATTACCTTTATTCTTTTATACTGATGCCACTACTACACTTAATTCGAAAATTCGCCCTGTTTCTATCTTTTTTTTTAATCACAGCCAATAATTTTTTATATGCCCAGGCACCTGAGATTCAATGGCAGAAATGTTTGGGTAGTAATGACGGCGAAGATGCGAATAACATTCAACTCACTTCTGATGGTGGCTATATCGTGGTTGGTTCAGCCTATGGGGCCGATAATGGCGATGTGACGGGGCATCATGGCAATGCCACAGTCGGGGATATTTGGGTGGTAAAACTGGATAAATCAGGAAATATTCAATGGCAAAAATCTTTAGGGGGTACTGATTCAGAGACAGGAGCCTATATATTGCAAACTGCCGATGGCGGTTATGTGGTCGCCGGCTCAGCAGCATCCCGCAACTGTAATTTAACAGGTAACCATGGTGGTTTAGATTTTTGGGTAGTAAGATTGAATAATAAAGGAGATATAATCTGGCAAAAAATGTATGGAGGAAGCCAGGAAGATTATGCTCTTTCATTATCGATAGCGGCTGATGGTGGCTATTTTATTGCCGGGCATACTTTGTCAAACGACGGTGATGTAAAGGGCAATCATGGCGGTATGGATTGGTGGGTAATTAAAATTGATGAAACCGGGAATCTTATTTGGCAAAAATGCCTGGGCGGCAGTAAATACGAACAAGCAAACAGTATACAGTCAACAGCAGACGGAGGTTGCATCATTGCAGGATTCGAAGAATCAACTGATGGAGATGTTACAAATAATCATGGCATAGGCGATTACTGGCTGGTAAAACTCGATAAATCCGGGAATATTCAGTGGCAAAAAACTTACGGAGGTACGGCCCTGGATGAAGCATGGTGTGTCAGGGTAACGAATGACGGAGGATATATCGTGGCTGGGTTCTCAGGTTCATACGATGGGGATGTTACCGGTAAGCGTCCTTCCGGCACCGGCGATTACGATATCTGGATTTTGAAAGTGGATAATACAGGAAATATTCAATGGAAGAAATGTTATGGGGGAACTGGGAATGACTACGGGTATTTTATTCAACCTACACCAGATAGAGGCTATGTTGTAGCCTGTTCTTCTTCCTCTTCCAATTATGATTTGACATGTAATTCCGGTAATATGGATGCATGGGCATTTAAAATTAATAATGCGGGTGATCTTCAATGGCAGAAAAGTTTCGGTGGCAATGATGCTGATGAGATCCGGTGTATTCAACCTTTGAATGACGGAAGTTTTATAGCAGTTGGAAATACGACCTCCCCTGATATAGAAGGCTATCATCAACCAGTGCCCGGTAAGTATATTGTTGAAAGCTCTGATTATTGGGTGATCAAATTATCTGCGCCACTAAGTTCAGTGCCGCCGCCTGCAATCGCTCTTGACCCGTCTTCCGGACTGGTTTGCTCAAATAGTTTAACAGACATCAAAGCTATTGTCACTTTTGCAGGACTTGATCCGACCTATCAATGGACAAGGAATGGAATATCCGTAGGTACAAACAGCCCTGTATATTCGGCCTCAGATTTTCAGGAAAATGATTTGATTATTTGTACCGTAATAAGCGGAGGACCCTCTTGCAATAACTCAGGCTTGCAGGCATCCCAATCCCTTACCATACATACGAACCATAACATTATTAATCCGTCTATCCACATTACGGCAGATAACAACTTCGCATGCGACTGCGTAACCAATAATTTTAATGCGACCGTTACTAACGATGGCCCTTCATCAGTATTTCAATGGCGAATAAACGGACAAAATACGGGGGTCAATTCACCCGATTTTTCGGCCAATACATTGAAAACAGGGGATGTTATCACCTGCGTGTATTCTGATAATACAAGTTGTATGGCAGGCGGAACTGTTATTTCCAATAACATTAAAATCAATGATACTTCTTCTAATGCATCCTCGGTAACCATTAGCGCTTCTGCGGATAGCATTTGTGCCGGTGCAACAGTTACCTTCAATGCCAATCCTGTAAATGCAGGCGCCCATCCTGTTTATCAATGGACAGTAAACAATACTATTGTGGGTGATCATTCACCAACATTTAGCAGCAAGAATCTTTCAAACGGAGACCAGGTAAGTTGCCTGTTAACGATAGTCAATCCCTGCATAAGCTTAAGTGTTAGCTCTAATACAGTGAGTATGACAGTAAGTTCTCCGGTGATTGATATTAGTCCCGGGGACACACTGATTAATGTAGGCGGCCAATTACAATTAAACGGAACTATTGCAGGCAATGTTAGTTCCTTTGAATGGACACCGGCTGATAAATTAGAAAATCCAGCTGCATTGTCGCCCACAACAATCCCTTTGATGGATAATACTACCTACACATTAACCGCGGTAAGCAGCGATGGTTGCATGGCAAGCAAATCTGTTATTGTAAAAATTGTAAAACCATTTTACATGCCGAATGCTTTTACACCAAACGGAGATGGGAAAAATGATGTTTATAGAATTCCGCCTGGTATTTCACTAACGCTTAAAGTATTTTCAATTTATGATGCATGGGGAGCTAAAATATTTTCAACAGAAAATAGTAGCAAAGGTTGGGATGGAACCATTAACGGAAAGCAACAGGCAACAGGAGTATACGTTTATATAATTGAAGGAACCAATGAAAAAGGAAAAATACTTTTAAAAGGGACTTTTGTATTGATCAGGTGAAAAATCTATTGACTAAATTTTACTATAGTCCCCTTTCCACCGCAAGCCCATCCATGGTTTGCATCAGCAAAATGCAATTCGACGAAGGATCGGTATGAAGAGGCCAATGCCACTACTTTTGTCCAGGTATTTCCGCCATCTGTGGTTCTAAAAATGCAAGGGCCATCCGTAATATAACCAACGTTTTCTGAAACAAAATGAATATCGTGATAAGCAGAAGTATGTATGCAGGTGAAAACTTTATTCCATGAAGAGCCTCCGTTCACAGTTTTTTCAACAGAGTAACTATTTGAAATATAACCAGTATCCGAATTAAGAAAAAAAATGGCTTGTGCACTACTAAGGTTGAATGTATCTGTATTGACTAATTGCCAGTCTATGCCGCCATTTATTGTTTTAAATACACCTTCCCGTTTTATTACCCAACCGGTTTGTTCATTGGTAAAAAAAATCGAATTCCATCCGGTCGAAGCCGTAAAATCATAGAGCTTTGTCCAATTATCTCCTGCGTCAATTGTTTTCCACACACTTTTACCAACGGCATAAGCAATGATTGAATCTACAAAAAACACATCTGTTAACAAAGAGGTTGACAGAGTTTTAATAGCGAAGCTCGCTCCGGCATTATGCGTGGAAACTAGTTGATTAAGAGGGCTAACAAAAATTGCATTCATCTCATTTCCCATTCCAATGTTTGCAAAAGGGTTTGGACCAAGGCCTGATGGTGATGTAAGTTGAGCCCAGGTATTACCGCCATCTGATGACTTATAAATATTTGAGCTTACTACAAAACCGGTATTGTTAATAAAGAATATATCAACCAAATAAGATGAATCAATAAAGTTTATTTTCTGCCAACCTGCAGAAAGAGTGTCGTTGGGAACAGGAGAAGGCGGCGATTGGTTTTTGTCTTTTTTGCATGACGCAAAAAATACCAAAGATGAAATTGAAAGGATAAGCAGTAGTTTCTTCATAATTTAGAAATTCAACACGGTAAACGGAATATGAAATTAAGTTATTGCAATTTAATTACCACATAACAATCCTTCCTTTTACTGCGAATGTAATATTAGCCTATTTCCTTTACACCGTCTTCTCAACGTCTCGCTCGTGGATCATCGAAGCTACGTGTAACCCTCCTTTAGGCGTTGCGTCATTGAACCATTAGTGCAAAATAAGGATTCTGATCTATCCTTCACGCAACGTCCCGGAAGAATTTAATATAGGTTTGAAAAACAACGACGGAGACGTTGCTTCGAATTACAATTTTCACTTAGAACAACGGGGGTTTGCTTTCACTTTACCATCCCACGTACTTCCCCGGATGATAAACATCATAGTGCCAAATAACGACGATCATAAAATGGGCGGTCATGGTTCTCTAATTTGCCGGATTAAAAAAAACCTGGCACTATGTATAATAGTACTAATGACCTCGAATTCACCGATGAGAACCAAAGTATACCGCGCATCTCACTCATATTGCCTTATGAGATGAAAATGAAAAAGAAAGAAGCCCTGCTTAAATTGCTGGAAAACCGGGCAGACATGGTAGAAAAGGAATTATTGGCCAAATTTCCGGCAGAAAAAGTTGCCCTGGTATTAAAGAAATTCAGAAAGATAATAAAGACAGTTAACTGTCCGGTCAAGGAGAAAAACATTGCGATCTTTATTTCCCCCGTAGCTGAAAAAGTATATTATTTCTCACCCTCTTATCTCGAAAAATACAGGGTGCCGGTTTTGGTTAAATGAGAATAGCAATATCCTGAATATTGGTAACCAAAAACTGTATCTGTGCTTAACCAACATCACCTGTTTCCTGCAAACCTGCCTTTAGATAACCATCAACATGTGTCACTTCCCGCACATCAATGATATGCGCTGCCTCCATTAGTTTAACCAGGTGAAAATACATTTTCAACAGCTTCAGATCACAGCTATCGGTATAAGCGCCCAAAGCGTAATCCAGTACCAATCCTATATCTTCACGCCATTTTTCTACTGGCTGGTATTTAAAAAACTTTTGAAATACTTTATACGGATTCTTGTATTCTTTTATGGAAAGCACCTTAGGCAAGTATTCCCATTCCGGGCAGGCTGAGAACGGCCTTGCATAAAGCCTTTTATCCGCGAATTTTTCAAGCGTCAGTTTTAAAGAACCGGATCTTTTTTCCTCGTTTATTTTGTTGGCAGCAAGTATAACAGATATTACCGCCTTAAATTCTGCCAACAGGGCAGCAGGTTCTTCTTTATTAAAAACTTTGCTTTTAGTTGCAAATAATAATACCTGCCTGATGACTTTTCTAAAAGATGAAATGTTGGCAAAACAAAAACTTTCAGCAAATACCTGGTAAGGATCATCAATAATTTTATATTGCCAGCATTTCGTTTCAAATATATCGCGTGAGTTTTCTTTATTTTTCATGCTTTAGTAATTAAAAAATTTCTAAATGATTTTATATTTCCGGTTCAGGAACTGAATTATAAAAGTGTCCCGTGAAGACAAACTACTTTTCAAGATGTAAAGCACAACTGACCCGACATGAATAATCTTTTACACTTTTGCCGCAACTGGTTGCCAGCCGTTGGCTGCATCCAGGGTCAATTTTATTTCAACAGGCTGCGATGTGTGTTCAGGTTTGGGCTTTGGTTCAGGCTTTACGAGCGGTTCAAATTTTATGTCAAGATAATCGTTCATGGCGTAGTCTTTCATATAATAGTGCGCTGCCTGTGGCCTGTAGGCAACTTCAACCGGCGGTGGCAGTAATGCGGTACTTGTATTAAGATCATATAATAACATTCCTTCTCTTCGTACCCAGCTAAAAAATATATTACCCTCGTTCAGTTTACGCAGTACGAAGCTTAGCGGGTGAATTACCATGTTTACCTTGCCGAAATGAATGATCATTTCCTGAATTTCAGCCCGCTTTTCTTCATTCACTTCTACGGTATCAGGCGTTATAATGAGCAGGTCACAGCTAAATCGCCGCTCCTCTTTAAAATGGTTTTTAACAAAGGCAGAACGCCTTATACTAATGTTGGTATTACAACCAAAGCAAATAATGATAAGTGCGTTCAACTGGTTTGCGATGAGCTTCCTGATGCAATACACCGCGTTTTGTTCTTTGCCATTGAGCTGGCTGATGTAATTGTTCATGTTTGTAAATTTTTATGATTATTAAATTATTGACTTTGTATTAATGATTTTCTTCGACCCGGTTTTTAAGATAGCCTCCTATATGAACTGTTTCTCTCACATCCAGAAGATGTGCGGATTCGATTAGTTTCGCCAGATGTACATACACCGTTAGTTCATGTTCTAAGTAACCGCCGCCATCAGGATTCAAAGCATCATCCACAATTCCTCTCCATAGAATAATCCATTTATTTAAAGGTTTATAGTTGAAGAATTTTCTAAAAGCCAGGTAGGGATTACAATATTCTTTTTTCGTCACAAAACGTGGAAAGTCTGTCCAGTTGTCGGTAAACATATAATGGCTTTGGTAATATTTTGTATTAAGTAAGTCATCCTTATCTACCACTATTGCGGAGCATTTTTTATCTTTTAAAGCATGAGCAGCTTTTATTGTCGAGTTAATCATTCGCTTATATAATATCACGTCGGCAGGTGGTTTTTCTGAATAAATTTTTGGGACGGTAGCAAACTTTATTAGTTTCCGGATGAAATATCTGAGATAGAAACATTCTGAGCTGGTGAATAGTTCAGCAAATACCTGGTACGGGTCAGTTATAATATTATTTAACCAGCATTCAGTATCAAATTTGTCTTTTGATTTTTTCTTTTTTTTCATAATCGTTCTTATAAATTGTAAAATGATTTTGTATTGCCTCCCGACAGCCATCGTGTTACCTATTGCCCATTGCCCTTTTTCCCATTGCCTGTTGCCCATAGCCCATTGCCTATTGCCCATTCCCTCTTCTACCAAACAAAAAAAATGACGAATCAATAAAGCAACGAAGAGAAACAAACACCACTATTTCGTTTTTATGTATCGCCACGTCAGGATCCTTTTCCATCTGTAATAATGCCGGGTCGTTCCTTTTTATACTTCGCGTAAGACTCTTTAAAAAATATTGGTAGTAGTCTCTGCCTGTCGTGCGGATAATCGATTCCAGCAACGTTTGTTGCACCAACTGCACATCATTGGTTTTAACGAGGCGAATTAATTTCCGGTAAGTAGCAGAAGACTTCTTCATTTCCCAGGCATTTTCTTTCTTTTTACGTATTGTTTTTCCGTAAACTTTGTAGCTACACCGCACGAGCTGAAGCAAGAAAATAAACAGGCCCACAAACCGGGCATAACTGTTTTGCCCAATTCCTTCCAGATAACAATCCTGCTTCATAAGTTCACTGGTAGATTGGTTTTCAAGAATTTCATCAAGCCTTTCAAATAATATTTCCGCGTCGGGATGTTCAGTAAGATGATTCAACCACATGTGAAGATGTTCCTTAAGAAATTCATAGGTGTAGGTGGTAAATGTTAGAGCCAGCACCTCCCTTGCACTTGCTTCACTTTTGGTTAAAAAAACATACCAGCTTTTATTTGTTTTGTCCTTCATCTTGATTGTTTACTTTACCTATTGCCCTTTGCCCATTGTCCATTGCCTATAGCCCATTGCCCATTGCGTCTTGCATTTTCCCATTTTCCCATTTGCTAATTTTCACATTCCTCCCCCCGTATCCAACATTTTCATTTTGTGTTTTACAGTTTTTACCCTGTTTTTTACATAACTTTATTCTTAAATAATTCCACATCGAATATTTAAATTTGCTTATGATGAGTGAAACCCATACCAAAAAAATACATGAAGGCCGAAATGTAAAGCGCTTTCGTGAAATGCTGGGCATTAAGCAGGATGCACTGGCTGCCGACCTTGGCGACGACTGGAACCAGCAAAAGATTTCCCTCCTGGAACAAAAAGAAACGATTGACGATTCTGTTTTGCAACAAGTAGCTGATGCATTAAAAATACCTGCCGAAGCGATACAGAATTTCGATGAGGACTCTGCTATAAATATTATTTCAAACACGTTTCATGATGAAGCTGTTGCATATGCCCAGCAATATAAATGTCAGTTCAATCCAATAGATAAAATAGTTCAACTTCATGAAGAAAAGATTGCTTTGTATGAAAGAATGTTGAAAGAGAAAGATGAGATGATGGGGAGGTTGGAGAAGTTATTGGAGAAGTAAAACGAACTAAGAACCACGATTTTTATTTAAAGCCAATAAAGCTGGTGCTGAGGAGTGAGTAACAGGCAAGACGCAGATACGCCTACATTACTTTGCCTTTGCTTCATATCTGCCCCAGTAACAGAAATAACAATTTTTGAGTTGCACAATCAAGCCATGTGCAGCAGTTATAACAAAAGGAGCCCTTTATTCACAATTTCTCCAATGATCAGGTCTTCCTTTATCTGTAACTCTGACTCTCGCACATAAAATTGGATTATGACCTTGTCGTTTGGCAGATTCATTTGCTTCTTTTTGAGTCTTATATTGCCTATTATCAACTGAACTTCCGCCATCCTTTTCAATTTCATAATGATTAATTGATTCATTCTCTAATCTAGCCTTTGGTTTAGGCTCAATGTAAACTTTCATAAAAAATTAATATTAATAGTTAATAAATGTTTATAAAATTCGATTACTTCTCTTTTCTAACCCCTTTAAATTTGCCGCCTGTTGTTTTTACATCCATAAATTTCCCTGTTTCCGCATCCCTTTTTACAAATAATTTGGTTTTTGGATTTAAAACTTGACTACGTTTGTCAACTGCACCATTGCGATGCCCGTCGCCAATATTACCATTTTTTGCCATGATTGAAATTTTAAATTATTATCAAATAGTGTTTTTAAAAAATTGTCCTTTTAAAGTTAAAACAAAACTAAACAATTTAGCAAATATTTACTAATTTATTTATTAACTTTATTTCAACAATAATGTATGTTTGAAAAATATCTACGCGATGTTGCTTGGAATTAATTATCGTGTAAATAATTCCAATGGCAACGCGGCAATCTTTCCTTATGTTCATACACAATGCTGCCAATAAAATGTGCATTCATTTTTTTTTTGGTTCCCACTTCCAGAATATCATCCAAAAGCTGTTTGCATTGTCCGATTGTCCAATCATAATTTCTTTGATAAACCGGAATTAAAAATTGCGTTTTATTGGAAGATAAAAAGTCTTCTACTTTTGTTTCGTTAGCTTTCATGGCACATCATTTAATAGTCCTTTATTAGTTTTGCACACAATTATTCATTATTTCCTATACCTTTCCTTCGCCTACCCTATTTATCATCAATTCATCATCTTCCGCTAAATCGATAATATTAACATTAGTTAAATCTTCAGTAGCTTCAATAAAATCTTTTTTAGAGTTTTGGAAAGAAGCAAGTACTATAACCTGTGCTTCTTTAAAATTTTCTAACTCTTTTAAAAAGGCCTTGAAACTTTGTGTAGAGGCAGACTGCTGTTGCGGTTCATCAAACAATAGAGTGAGAAAATGGTTTCCTGATACAGCAATTGAAGTTTTCATTAATGAGGTATAATATGCCCATTCAGATCGGATAAAATCACTTGCTGATGATTCAAATCTTATATCTACTTGACGCATTAACCCATTTTCATGTCTAATTTCATATACAGGTTTGTATTTTTCTTGAGAAATTTTTATAATTTCAACAATCTTAGATGTAAAATCAAACTTTGACAGCATTGATTTGAAATTATTTTCAAAGATTGATAGTTTAGCGAGATCAGAAGAAGAGTGGTACTCTCTATTATTTTGTGATCCTTCAGATTTCGTTTTTTTGTATTCTTCACTTAAAGCATAAATTTGGATTATCAAATCTTCAATCTCAATCCTTAATCTATAAAGAAATCCTAATTCTCTCTCTAAAACTATTTTTCGTTCAATTTTCTCTTCCGATGGTAGTCTGTCATCACTTGTAAGATCCTTATTTAACGCTCTTATTTTCTGCCGATTTCTATGGATTGCATTTTCTAAGGACGAAAGCTTGGTTTCCTTGTCTATTATTACCTCTTTTAAATTATTTATAAAAGCCTCAATCATTTTCTGCTGTGCATGGAGATAGGAAATATTTTCATCAATGCGCATTGGAGTGAAGTGTATGTGGGAAGAAAGTAGTGAATCATTGATAGTTTGATTACACGTAGGACAAACTTTATTTGCAACCTTTAAATTAGCCTCGAGCCCTAATTTTTGGAGCTTTTCTTCGTCTTTATTTTTTTTTAAATCTTCTAAAACATTTTTCAATTGGTTAGTGTATTGATGAAGTCTTTCACGTTCTTGACTAGTTTCAGAACTTAAACTCTCATAGAGAATTTCATAACGTTCAGTTTCTTCCTTTGTGCGATTTAATAATTCAACGATTCTTTCAGAATCTTTATTGATCGGTTCCTTCAGTTCTGCCAAAACGAGATTTAATTCCTCGGAAGTATCACTTATTAACTGATTTAGCATGTATTGTTTATCGCCTCTATAAAACCGTGCATAGGGCCTTATATCATTTGATAATATTTCTGGTTTGTCTGGAATACCAACAATTTCACCGCCTCCCCGAGATAAGATAGATTCTATTTTTTCTAACACCTTTTCCCATTTAGCTTCAATTTCTTTCATCCTATTTTGTATCTCTTGCCTTTTTGTTGCAGACTCAAAAACATCAAAATCAAGTATGAATTCAAATACTTTAGAATCCGTATCTCTTATTCCATAATAAGGTATACTAGCAAACAGATCAGACCAACCAGATTTCTGTTCAATAAAATGCGCTGCTGATATTAAGGGCAGGTATAGTTTAACTCTTTTCCCTTCTTGGTTAACGATTTCCGGGAGTTTGATTCCCATAAAATTTTCTAAAAATTTATGGAATCCAATTTCTTCGTTTGTCGCACCTCCTTTATCATGTAAATACATAGAAGCTCTTTCAAGGGGCTGTTCCGGTTCAGAAATCAACTTTCCATAAAAAACCTCAATTGCTTGGGGCTTAATTTTTTCATTTACTATAAATCGTCTCGTTGTTATACTTTTCATACCATTCGTAATCTCAAGAAGAATCTCAGACTGAACAACCGTGCTTTCTTTAAATTGATCTCTGTTATTATCAATAAATTCTTTAACTAATGATTTAAAAACAGATTGTAATGCTTTTTCATTTTTACTTCCCAAAAGCTCTTCAAATCCAAGACCATATACAATAGCTCCAAATAAAGAACTCTTTCCTGATGTGTTATTAGCCCGAATTATATTTAAGCCTTTTGTAAAACTCATCGTGCGGCCAAATAATCCAGTAGTGGTATTTATATTTATTTTTATTGCTTGGATTTGTAGCATAATCAATTCATGAGTTTTAAAGTTAATCGGTCAATATAAGTTTCGGTAACTTTTCTTTTGCCTATGTTGCTAAGGAAAGTTTTTTCATCTAATAGCAAGTCCGGGTCGCTTTCTATTTTTATAAACAACTCCCTACCCTTTTCTGTCAAAACATATTTGTCTGTTGGTAGTGAGATGAGTTCTTCTGCAAGACAAAAGCTCAAAGCTTTGTTCAAAGCAGGTTCTACACCCCAAGAAATGATTTCAGAAGTTTCTCCAGAATCCAATAGTTTTAAGATATTGGCTCTGTTTTTATTAGATTTCAAGGCCCATACAAAAAAATGAAGTTTGTTTAGGGACGATTTATTAGCAATGCAAACTTTACTTAAAATACAAACAATTATACCTATCTTATACATCGGCCGGTAGTCAGCATTTATTGGAAGATGTCTTCTACGAAAGCCACCAAGAATATTATCAATTTTCATTGTTTGTTTTTTCAAAATATAAAGGACATCTCAATAACCAGAATGAGACTGAATAATTTTTTAAGCGTACAATTGTAGATTCATCTAAAAAAGAAAAGGCACTCCTGATCCGCTCATCAATATAATCGCTCACTTCTTTTACAAACCAATTTGGCTCAACAATATTTAGAAGACACTTTACTCTAAGCTCGTCCTCCACGCTTGCCAACAATTCTATAAATCTTTGATGGTTTTCAGGCTGTGAGCCCTGCCAAGTCCGTAAAATAGATTCACCATTTAAGTAAAATCGAACTGTTTCATCGGTTAATGCATTTATTTTCCTGTCAATATCATTCTTATTAGGTAATGAGTTTATCCTTATTTCATTTTTATTATTGGCGTTTTTTACTAAATCAATTTCTGTATTTTGCCACGCAACTACTCGTTCAACACTGAGCTCTTCCTTATTGGGTACTAAAGAGAATTTTTTTCCGGTATAGCTAAAGTATTCTCCAATTTCCATAGCATAATCATCTGCTTCATGTACCAAAACTTGAAATAAATCCGAGTTTATAAACCCAAGACCCCAAGATTTAACTAAATCTCTTTTTTTATTACAATGATTAATTAAATCTCTATGGGCAATAGTAGGAGTGATAAGAATCCAGTTTTTTAATTTGACGCCACCAAGAATATCAAGTAATTCTTTTTGATTAACTTTCAATTTATTAATATCATCGGTAATCTTTTTTCTTTGCTTTTCATATATAGATTTTGAGTCTAAATTAAAATCCGGGCAATAGCATTGAAACGTCTTACCGTCTTTCGTGTATCCTTCAATTCCGAAATCCCCTGGAGAAGCTTTCACTTTTACATATCCGACATCCATATATTTTCTTTTAAGGATAATTTGAAACATTACTTCCCAAGAATTCCCATCAAAACTTCCGTAATTTGTAATAAACATATTTTATTAGGTTTGATTATCTAATTAAGACTCAAATTGATTTTATTTTATCATCTCCCCCACCAACCCATCAATCTCATCCATCTCTTCTTTCAAATGTTTTTTTATTTCAACTCTATACCTTCCTAAATGTATTGCACTCAATTCCTGTTTGGGAAGATTAGCCTCTACATAAGCTTTTGCTTTTGCATGAGCCTGCTCGCTCAGTAAAGCAAGATTTACATGAGTTTTTTGTTTTTGATTAAACTTTGGAAAGTAAACATCCAGTATTTTCTTATGCACATCCCTAGCTCCAAATAAACCTCTTGATTGAAAATCTTTCATCGATAAGTTTGGTGCATTAGAATTCAAAAAAGCAGAAATATAATAAGCCTCACTACTGTTATTGGTTGTAAGAATATACGCTTTATGATCAGCTAAAAATTCTAAATCTATTTCCGTCCGATCCACAACAACTGAGTTTGCATCTTTGCCTGAAGTGTTATACAAAACAATAAATTGATTATTTAAGTTTTGTTCTGTTAGTTTATTTTGCCAGTTTAGATAATTTTCGCTGCTAATTGTTTTATTTTTTTCTGTTCTATGAATCTTCCAAATGTTTTCTGCATCGATAAACCATCTTGCTGCATTTAAATATCCTGCGCGTTGCAAGTCTTTTGGCTTCTGCAATACAATTCTTTTAATATCATTCTCCGTTTCAATAATTATCGGTAAGACTACTAAATTAGGTTTATATAGCACAAAGGGAAGAATGCTTTTTGACAAAGCCGTGCGAAATAAAAAGCGGCTATCCATCATGCCGTTAAAATCAATTTCCTTCCATGGCATCTTTGCATCAGGCTTTATCGCATCCGCTGTTTTTATATGCAATGTCCGGTCTTCAAAATCAGGTACTTCCTGAGTTAGCTGCACAAAATAAAATGACCTTGGCACTATCGTGGCTCCTTGCTTAAATTCTTTCTTATAAAAATTCACCTTTCCGCTACTCTTACTGTTTGTTGTTGATAAAGCCGTCGCTTTTCCTTGTTTTATATAAAACCATGTCACATCTTCCTCGGTCAGTTTAGGTGTGGCCTCATTCCAATTACAATTGTGTTCAGGAAGTGAACCAGACAGTTCCAACCCGGGAAACCCTTCTTTATTTATTTTTCGTGAGGATGATTTTTTTTCGGCAAAAAGCACGCAACTTGGAATGCGAAATAAAGGAGAAACACTTTTTAAATCCCAGGCTGCAGTAAGTTTAAAACCCTTTGCCTTTCCGCTTCTTGTATTATCATGATGGTCTGCACTAAAAAAACTTCTCGGTAATACGAAAGCAAGTTTACCATTTTCATTCAAGAAATAATTACTACAATGTGCCAGGAAAATAGCAGCAATTTCGAGGTGAGGGAAATTAGCAATCTTATCAGGTTTAACGTGGTATTTTTCTGCTAATACATTTAACGTATCCTGATATTCTTCATTTTTTATAGAACTGTAGGTAAACCATGGAGGATTGCCAATAATAAAATCGAACTTTGCGGAAAGAAAATAAGGCTTGTACAAATTTTGCAAAATAAATTTCCAAATGCTGTCCCTTCCCGCTTCTTTTACTTTTTTCAATCCCTCATAAATTTTATAAAAGCTTTCTGCAATTAGCTTATTAATACCACCCAGTTTATATTGCCGCCGCAAACTATTCTCTAAAGTTTCCAATGATGCTTTCTTTCCATTTAATGTTTGTTCTGCCAGTTCTTCGCAAACATCAACTGCTACATCAAATAAATTCAAATCTTCCAGTACATGCGTGGTTAATAAAAATTTATCCTTATCAATATCCATTCTAAAATTAGAACCAAAAAGATCTCTTACGCCTTCCGGAATTTTAAGTGTATTGGATAGAATGACATTAATATGTATGGGCCTCTTTAAATTTCTTATTTCTTTTCCTAATGATAAGAGAAAAGTTGTCTTAGCAATCTGCACACTTAAAGGATGTATATCAATTCCATAAATCTGGTTTGATAACTCTTCAGGTGTTATCTCTGGATGAAGTCTTTTCATCCTATGAACTGCAGCACGTAAAAAGGAGCCACTACCACAAGCAGGGTCCAACACTTTTGAATTTTCCTTAAAATCAAATTCGTTTACAACTCTTTCGCAAAGCCAGTCGGGCGTATAATATTCGCCAAGTGCGTGGCGTGTATCAAGGTCAATTAATTCCTGGTAAACTCCCTTCAAGACATCTTCATCAATGTCATTAAAATCAAATGTGGAAATTTCCTGTGCTATTAACCTAAATGCTTTTTTCAGATTTCGAAAGTTACGATCGCTTTTTACCCAGTGAAAGAAATCATTGTCAATAAAATTCCTGATGTTGTATTTATTAAATATTTCTCCATCGAGTATACCTTTCAGTTCTTCTTCATCAATGTAATCATCGTTACTTACAATGCTATAAGCAAGCATTTTAGAAAACACGCTCAAATAAGTATGAATGAGAAATATCTTTTCATTCGCATCAAACTTACCGTAGGCAATACTCAAAAACTTTTTCCATTGCTCAAAAGATACCTGCACTTCGCCATATTTCTTTGCTTCTTTAAACCATGAGCTTAATTCACGAAAACTTTCAATAAAAATATTGCTTTGGTATCCAAAGGCTTCTTCGATTCTTTTAAGAGTAGCCCTTTGTTTTTCTTCTTTAAAAAGAAAGCGGTCTATCCAGAAATAAAAATCTTCAGCATTGCGCTCTGTTAATGTAAAAGAAGCAGAGACAACTTCATCTAACTGTAGCTCGTCCTCCTTTAAATTTTCAATATTATCTAATTGATCAACATTAGGCGCAAAAACTTTCCAGGTAATAAAGTCAGAAGCGATTAATGTAAAATCATATCCCTCGCCTCTTGAAAATTCTCCTAATAAATATCCTGCTAATTGTTCTTTAGCATGATGAAGGGAAGTGCTTAAATTATTTTCGTATTCAATAATAATCTTATTGTAGAGAGTATCGGCGCTGCCTTTGTGCAACCTGTCTTTTCTCGGAATATTTACAATTGTTTTTTCAGCACCAAGTGTAATGTCATCGATAACTTTTTCAGTCTCAGAATTTCCAGCATATAATCTATTCAACAAATCCTTGAATATTTCCTTTTTTGCAAGTTCTTTATTGGCGGATTTTATTTTAGTTAGATACTCTTTTATAAGAACAGATTTATCCTTCATTTAATTTTTTAAAGTTTGTTGCATAAACTGCAGCCGTTTGGAAATTTTGGATAAAAGCAAAAAGTGTTATTCCACAAAGTAAGGAATGTTTTATAAAAAAAATACCTAATTCAATAAAAAGTCAAGGCGAAATATAATTAATAAAAAAACTTCCCGCCTTCCTCGGTTGAAGGCAGGTAGATTGTTTGATGCAAAACTGTCAAAATATAAGGAGAAGTTGCGGTATATCAAGCCTGATATTGGGGATGAATGGTGTTCTAAGGGCGGGATATCCTTTACTAATTCAGGCTTTTAGAGCTCTTAGGTTAAATACTTTAATCCAACTTTCATGTTCTTCTTTTAAAGACTTTACAATGTCTTCAATTAAAACATCATCAATAGCCTCAGGTTTGCCATGCATGAAATCGTTGCGTCTATTCTGAATGCGCTGTAGTAGTTTGGAGATGTTTTCATGACCAAGATTTTCGAGATCTAAAAAGTAAGAGTTTGCTTTTCCAAATAAGACCTTATATAACTCATTAGTCCTGGTACTAATCGACTGATACCTCTTAAATAGATTTTGACGTATTGAATCGGGCAGGTTTCTCATCGCAGAAGCTAAAAGTCTTTCAATCCGGGTTTCGAAATAAGTCCAAAAAACCAATACTATTATAGCCTTTGCCGCCGGTTTTTTGTCCTGGCTCATAAAGGGCATTGCATCATATTTAGATACGGGTCTCCGCCATTCCTGTTCAAGCATGTTGAGATACACATAATCTTCATATCGCCCTTCTGCACCCATCATGGTATTCATGGGTATTTCAAATTCCTGTCCGTACTTGTCCTTAAGTTTAATTGATTGGTGGCCTGGCATTTTGCAGTTGCAAACAGGGCATCTTCCTTCCGCCTTTCTTATACCTCCACATTGTCCACAAATAATATAATCATACCAAAGACATGTCCAGGATTGTTCGCCGGTTAAGTCCTCAAACCAATATTTTTCCATGATATTTTATATGTGTTGGTTGATAAAATTGCCCTGAATAGCAGAGACAGCAGCCGGGAATTCATATCGTTAAGCTGTTGTCACCTGGCTTCCATCAATTGTTGGAGCGTTTACCTGAAAAGATAGATTTGGCACCTTTTGCCTTGCGTGCTTTTTTCTTTCGTCCGTTTCTTTGTTTGGGTTTTGCCGCTGTCATTAACCCGTCGGGTTTATTATAATATTGCAATTTTGTTTCCAGTTCTTCTTTTCGTTTGTCATTTATTTTTCGTGTATTCCATGAACCTGACCAGATCACCTCATTCTTTCTTATCCAATAATGTGAATGGCAATCGAAGCTCCAATTGCCAATAGAAGGATCCAGGGAGACCGACACTCCATCAAAAATCAGGGTCCAGTCAGTTGGTGAAAGCGGTGTAACTACCTCCATTCCGCAGCCACAGCAGCATTTATGAATTGCTGTTTCACATTCGATAGAGATGTATATAACTCCCTCTTCTATATTTTCCGGTATTTTATCAACAAACTTATGAACTAATATCATCGTTAATAATTGAGTTATCATCAATAGAATATAGAGAATGCAATTCTTTATCTGCATCAAAGAAAAACCCTGTCATCTTTTTCCATTTTATTATGGCAAGGGCAGCATTCAATGCATTCAATTCCGCAATTTGAATGTTCCGCCCGTATAAATCAACCTGATCTGCCTCTGCAAATGAAATTCTTCCTTTAGAAAAAATATGATCTGTTTCGCCCTTCAGTGAACTGGTTACTCTTACGATACCGAAAAGTGAATTATTATCTGAAATTTCGATACCCATACCCACATCTATAAATCCAATCCCTGTTTTGTTCAGGTAATTAATTACCTGTCTCTTGATGCTTCCGTTATCTATGCAAATGAATACGAAGTCTACCCGGGCCAGTTCTTCCAAGTTTGATTCGGATATATATTCGTAATGTGCTTTAATGCCTTTGTGCATCCTGGAGTAAATATCCAAAAAGTACCCAACCTTACTTTTAATAGCTTTCAGCACTTCAGCTTCGGGTGCGCCAGGTGATCTGAAAGCATTATGAAGCAAAAAATCATCCCCATCATAAATATGAATTTCACTTACCGGAGTTTTTGAAATAAAATCAAGTAAATAGGAACCGGTTCCACCCAATCCAATGATGGCTATCTTATGCCCTCTTAGCTTTTCTGAGACTTCACTTATTTGAGCTCTGCTTGAATTGGTATCGGGATAATTAAAGGCAGGGTCATACTCATTACTCTCTACCAACCGGAATGTTTGCGCCTTAACAGAACTGTCGATAGATTGGGCTGGGCCGCTGATTATATCGATATAGGTTTTGAACTTATGGTAATAGTCCGTGTATCCGTTCGGGGGTTTATTTGAAAAGGATCTGTCTATCTCTATGCCTTCGCCAACAGTTGTTTTATTTTGGCCATGCACCAAAGCGGTGATAACTGCACCATTTTTATGGCAAGGTTGTTCGCCAATAAAAAATATAACATGATTTCTGGGCACACCTGCTTTATCGCCCGCGACCGTCAGATCTGTTACCAAGGTACCATAACAAATTTCCCGCCTTGAATTTACGTAGGGAATATGGCTAACCAGGACATGAGCTCCTTTGATGAAAACCTCATATCCTTCGTCTCTCAACTTTTTGAGGTCAGGGCTATGATCTGTTAGTTTGTGTAACATTGAATCTCATTCCTTCTTTAACTTTTACGATATCCCCTTTGACCAATATGCCCTCCGGTTTATTGTTGTCTCCTTTTTTATAGGTAACGGTATAACTCACGTTCGGATCATTTGATATTGAGCCAAACGCCAATATAACAACCTGGTCAAATGAAATAGTTTTTTCGTTCCACTGTTTTTCCCGTGAATTCACCAGTATAATTACTTCTTTGGTTTTTCCGTCACCTTCTTTATTCTCAATTCCTTTATTTTTATCTTGTTCCATAAACTTATATTTTTAAATTAAATTGCTTTAAGTGAGAAGCCATAATCCTTATAACTAATCAGCTTTTTTTGTTCTATATTTTCCTGCCAGGCTGCTTCACGGTGACTTAACTCCTTAATTTCAGTAGCACTGAAATATTTAAATGTTTCGGAAACCTTTCTCATAATTTCAATTTCAAAGGAATCAAATAACAACTCATTAAATGTGAGTAAGGGTTCAAAATAAGATCCTTCATAACCACCTGATTCGTCGAATTTCCTTTTTAACAAGTCCCCTGAATCAATTAAATTGTAAATTTCTTCGTACCTGGATGGAACAGGTCCGTATCGAATCGCCCGATAGTTCAGTCCGGTAATACCAAAGCCTGAGTTTTTAAATGCAAGAAAATCGCAGTAGAATAAAAGCTTATTCAATTTAGTTATCCATGTATTAGATTCATTCGAGAAAAACATGATCATATGAGATATCTTATCGAGGTCGGGTATACGATACCCTGAATATTCATCCGTAGTTTTTCTGTTGAGAACCGATAATGGCAAATAGGTTGGTATGTCATTCAGTTCCTCTCCTGCAATAATTTTTTGACAAAGCTTATCAATCCTTTCAAAGTCCTTTTCACCGATTATTTCCCTACTCATCAATAAAAACTTTCTGAATTCAGAGGGATCTTCTGCAGCTACAATAAGCCGCCCGTTCCCTGTACTCGGCATCTCCCCTTGCTCATACAACCTGTAGCTATTAGGTCCTAATCCTAAAATAGTTGACATTTTCGAAGCCGAAAGACCGTATTTCTGTCTTATTTGCCTAATATGGTCAGGGAAAGGAATTCCATATTTTTTCCGATATTGGTTATAAACCTGGTTAAGATTTATTTTATCCAGTTCAGCGGTCGTAAATTCCTCCTGACTGGTATCGCAAACATAGAAGTGCTCAACAATTTCAAATTCATCTCTACGAAACGGAAACTTGCCTGGCTTTCTATTCAAAGTCGCTTTACCATCATTAAAAGGGCTGTCAATTATTTCTTCTATCATTTAAACGGGTATGTTATTATTCTTTCAGCAAAGTGAAAACTAATGCAAATTACGGGCTTGTTCAAATAGCCTCTCGTAATTTTGATGTATACTTCCCTGCCTTTAATTATTTTTCCGAATTCCCACAATT
This sequence comes from Bacteroidota bacterium, assembly GCA_028876495.1. GTDB lineage: Bacteria > Bacteroidota > Bacteroidia > Chitinophagales > Chitinophagaceae > Ginsengibacter. The sequence goes on along the minus strand of JAGWRO010000055.1, from coordinate 1,518 downwards.
CAGGGCCGTCATCTTTATCTTTAGATGGTCCTTTGTAAAAATCCTCATGAGTCAGTTCTTCCAAATGTTTTCGTGCAGAAATTTCACTCAGCTCCAACTCTAAAAAAGTCATAAGGTTTTTACCTCTGGATCTATAAAAAATGATTTCGAAAATGGCCATCTTCTCCTTAAAATCTTTTAAAAATGCCTCTACTTCTTCCTTTGTTGTGTCCATTTATTCGAATCATTTCTAAATATAAAATAACTTTACAGTTGCAAATATAGTGAAAATATTATAAAATTCAACTTTAAAGTTTAAGTTTGGCTATTTTCAATTTTTGGAACAGATGAATCAGAAATAAAAAGCTACCAGCCAAGCCGCTTTCAATTTAACCTGCCTGGTGATCTAGATTCCTGATAAGAGTGCAGATATCCTCAATAATATCTACGCCAGCATATGAAATTCATGAGAGCTAAAACTCCTCTATCGGTTCAATTCGTTAGAACGAGACGTCAGCAGATTTAACAACACGACATTTCAGATGTCAATTTTTCCTTCAACAACATCATATCGTCGCTTACTTTCATGTCCAAAATTTTCGCGTAGTGCTGAGTTGTCCTCAAATTCTTGTGACCAAGCATTTTTGAGACTGTTTCTATCGGAACACCATTATTAAGTGTGATAGTAGTGGCAAAAGTATGACGCGCAATATGAAACGTTAACCGCTTTTTGATCCCACATATATCCGCGATCTCTTTTAAATAGCCATTCATTTTTTGATTACTCAATATCGGAAGTAGACGATTATTATAAATACATTTGATATTCTCCTTATATTTTTCCATTATGATTTCTGCAAATGGAAGAAGAGGTATCCTTGAAGGTGTTTCTGTTTTTTTCCTACTTGTAAAAATCCACCTTTGGCCGTCGACTCCTAATGAAATGTCTGTTCTCTTTAATTTCTGTATGTCTGCATATGCAAGGCCGGTATAGCAACAAAACAGGAAAATGTCTTTGACTTGTTCTAGCCTCTCAATTGAGAATTTTTTTTCTGAAATTGCCTTTAATTCAATTTTGGATAAAGGTGTTATTTTGACTTCATGCAATGACATCTGAAAGCGCACGAATGGATCTTGACTCAACCATCCGCGTTTAATACATTCATTGATGATCTTTCTGAAATTTCGAATATACTTCATCGTGGTATTATGATTGCACTTTCTAACGTGTACATCGATTTTTCAGAAATAGGGGAATTTTTGAATACTCCTGCATTTGCTTATATACTTACTTCATTGGTTAATTCGTTTTCCGGAACAGAAAGGGCTCTTGAACATTCATGTTTTATTAGAAATAACCCAACTACCGCAACTGCTCAAGCTACAGCCTTCCCCGGTTTCAATTCTTTTATTTGCATTATTATATAAGCTTGAACTATTTAGATTTGGTAGTAGTTAAATGTAAAAAAATACCTCTATCAAATATACAGGTATTGAAATAAAGTTTGAGTCAAAATAAAAATCTTCCTTTTTTCTTCT
>JAGWRO010000054.1 GCA_028876495.1 Bacteroidota bacterium | reverse complement strand
AGATAAAGAAGGGCGCAGGTCTCAACTTACCGCATTAGAGGCCGTAGGAGCCCAAGCACGAATAAGAGAGCCCACGCCCTAAAGCGTGAGCTATTCAACTTATCGTCTTGTGCTTTTCGAAATTCCTACGTTTCTAATGCAAGACTCAAAGCGAATGCTTCAAATTATTTTATGAAGAATCGCAAATATAATATTCAAACTTCTTTGAATAAAAAATAAAGATAATGAAATTAATGACATAAATGTCATTAATAAAATAAATCTTTCCAAGGAATTTGTGCCAAGAGAAATGGCCAATATAAAAGATAATAAATTACTTCAAAAAATCGCCCTAGTTTTAAAGGAATTAAGGGAAGGAAAAGATTTAACTCAAGAGGAAGTATATAATGATACTAACATACATATTGGTCGAATTGAAACCGGAAAAGGCAATATTAATGTTAGTACACTTGCTGCTTTGTGCACGTATTATCAAATTAAACTCTCGGATTTCCTTAAAATGGTTGAGAAGATAAAATAAGTTTGAAGTAATTGTCTTTTCAAAATAGTTTTAGTAAACGAAGAAATAAGGCAAATTTTTATTTTTGTTGAAATGATTAAATAATTGCGTTTATGCAGTACTGTTATAGTGGTTTGATATTGTAGTAAACGAAGGAATAATGAGGATTTATTTTGGACAAATATCTCAGACAGGCGTCGTAACCAAATAAGTAAAAATCATAGTAAACGAACTTTTATTCGGGATTTTTATTTTGCTGTAAAAAAGGAAATTGTAGATTTTCTGGAAATTGCATTTTGTCAATTGTAAGATTTGGAAATACAACTGGGCCAAGATGAATTGCTAATACGGTTGAAGGTTGAAACTAAGGTTATTTACATTTGTCATTTTTACCAGGCACATAAAAAAATGGCTATGCCATTCCAGGTATAACCATTTCATTGATTGCTGTTTTTGATTCTATACAATAAACGGATCCACGATTGCCAAAACCTGCTCTTTGGATAAAGGTTCATCGAATGCTTCACTTGCATCTTCTGCGGTAATTGCAAATCCATTTATTCCTACCACGATTACCCCTGCCTGGGTAGTTTGTTGTTCCCCATTATAGCTCGCCTGCACAAGAGGCGACCCAATGCCACTTTGATTTAACGTGATCCATGGTTGTAACAAAACTCCATCAGGCACTAACGCTCCGTTCATTCTCCTCACCTCCCTCACGTGGGCAGCATGCCTTGCCTCTACCGAATGAATACGCAGTGCCGCGCGCAACACCTCGTTACTGCTAATCAAATTGGCTGCCTGTCCTTTATAAGCACGAACACCTGTATCCTCAAAAGTTTGAGAGACTGCAAGGAAAAGCCCGTAGTTAGAAAATACACCAGCCAAGGGGCCACTCATCGAACCATTGCCAGCTGTAAAATCGAACGTGGGTTTGGAAACCGGGGTACCTCCCAAAGCCTGTATCGTGCTTTGTAGAAATGTTACATGCGCCATTTCATCATCACTTATATCCTGGAATGAGGGCCGCTCCTGTGCCGGAATTAATCCGGAAGCAGAAAGGCCATTGATGTAAAATGTTGATTCAAGATATTCAAGCGTTAAAGCAAAATTTAAAACGTCAAGAATTTGCGAACCCGCAGATTGTCCGTATGCTTTTTTAAACATTGAACCGAGCGCCAGGGGAACTGCGGCAAGCGCTACTTTGCTGCCAAAAGAAGCCATGTTTTTAATAGCTTTCCGGCGTCCGTCGAGGCGGTCATATACCTCAGGATCTGTTTTTTCTATTTCTTCAATAATATTATTAAGATTCATGGGATTAAGTTTTAAGAGGTGGGTAAATTATTTGAAATGATCTTTGTTGAAACATAAGGTGCAACAATTTTTAATACGTCTGGTGGAGTATTAACAAGATCAAGGCCCATGGAATTAACCGCTGTACTGTCAGCAAAACTTCCATAGTTTAAAAGGTCCCGAATGGTTGCTGCATGGCGTGCTTCAACAGAAACAATTTTGCCGGCATATAAAAGATAGGTTGCATTTTGTATGAGTTCTCCTGCTCCGTTATAGGCCGATACTCCCGTGTCTTCAAATGCTTTGGCTGTACCCAAAACACTGGCACGGCTTGAAAAATCAATGGAGCTGAAATTAACGATCAACCCACCAATACGACTATCACCCAATACCGTTTTAAACCACTCGCGATGCGCGATTTCATGATGCATAATATCGGTTAGATATTCCATTTCCATATCGGTAATGCCAGAGTAGGGCGTGGCAACTGCCTGGGTATAGAATGCGGCTTCGAGTTGTTCAAGCGCATAGGCATAATTCAGAATGCCGGTATCGCCGGATCCAAGATTCACTACCGCTTTACCACCATCTTGGCCGCCGCCTTCAGAATGCACATGAGCATCAGAGGTTACAGACGGATTGAAGTTCTTTTTACAGGAGGAGGCAAATATTAATGCTCCCGCTGACAGTCCCGCATAATTTAAAAATTTACGCCTGGATACTGCAGCCGCAAAAGAACGTGATTGCACTTCTTCTTTGAGAAGTTCAGATTGTTTTTGTTGCATAACAAATTTTTTTTGAGTTAAAAGAATAATTACCATTTTCCTGAAGAACAGAAGGGCATAGACTTATTTAAACAAATAAATGCCTAAACCGTAGTAAGCCGGTATTCATATGGTGTGGACTCCTGAATATTTACGTAATAAAAAGAAGTATGGTTTGAGTAATTTTATTTTATTTAGCATAGGGTAGAAATGGTAGAAAAATAAATCACTGCCAAAAGATAAATAAACCAGGACGCAAAGCCAGAGCCCTCACTGATCGTATCGGTTGGGCATAATCCCCGGACATGTCAGTTGAATAGCGTGGGCCTGCACCTAAGGGCAGCTGGCCATTCTGAAGAATTTTACAAAGGATGGCAGGATTTTTTTATTTTCAAAAAACCTTTGCTATCAAATCAGCCAAAAAGAGAGAATTTTTATTAAAACAATTTCTTACTTTGTGCGACAGGCTACTGTTTTGGTTTCTTATTGAAAAAAGCAGTAAACAAACAAATATTGCGTTATTTTATTTTAAAGAAAAACTGCCACCAAATAAATGAACGGAAAATCCTTAAACATACGGGAAGATAATTTGCAAAAGCTGAAAGGACTCTTTCCTGATGTGTTTTCAGAAGATAAATTGGATTGGGAAAAACTGAAAGCTACTTTTAGTGATGATATTAATTTTGCCAATGAACGTTATGTTTTAAACTGGGCGGGTAAAGCCGATGCTTTTAAAACATTGCAAATACACACAACTGCTACATTAAAACCTGCACCTGAAGAATCAATAAATTTTTCGGCTACCCAAAATGTTTTCATTGAAGGCGAAAACCTGGAAGTACTAAAGGTGTTGCAGAAATCTTATTACGGAAAAATAAAGTGCATCATTATTGACCCGCCCTACAATACCGGCAACGATAGTTTTATTTACCCTGATAGTTTTAAAGAAAACAAAGCCGATTATGAAAAGCGTGTAGGGGATAAGGATGAAGAAGGTTTCCTGATGAAAGAAGGATTGTTTAGAAAGAACAGTAAAGACAGCGGCCACTTTCACAGCAACTGGCTCAGCATGATGTACCCGCGTTTGTTCCTGGCAAAAAATCTATTGAAAGATGATGGGGTAATCTTCGTTCATATTGATGATAATGAAGTACACAATTTGAGATTGTTGATGAATGAGATTTTTGGCGAGGAGAATTTTTTAAGTCAATTTATTTGGAGAACAGATGGCAATTTTGATAACCAGGCGAAAGTGAAAATTAATCACGAATACATTATCACATTTTGCAAAAACATAAACCTCTTTGTACATCCACCGATAATTGATCCTAGTATTGATAAAAGTAGTAAACTTTATAATGAGATGATTAGAAACACCATTGTAAAGAACGGAGTTGCAAACCCAATAAGTAAGATAAAATTGCCATCAGGATTTCCTGCAGATTTTGAAAAAGGAAGAATTGAGAAACGGAGTAACGCTTACCCTCATTATTTAAATGATGCAATTATTGAAGGTTATAAACTTGTAAATGAAACTGAAATAGAAAGTGGTTGGAGTTCAAAAGATTTGGCTCTGAGCTTTATTGACAATGGATTAAATCCAATTGTAGATGGTAAAGGCCAAGAGACCACTTTTACCATTTCTAAAACAGGAGCGTTAGAAGTAATTAAAAAAAGAAAGGAAAATCAAAGCCATGTAGTTTCAGTGTTAACCAAACTTGGAAACACTCAATCAACAAGCGCTACGCTTAAAAAAGAAAATATTTTTTTTGATTTTCCCAAACCTGTTCAATTAATAAAATATTTTCTGGCCATGAACGAAGGGAAAGATTTTATTATCCTTGACTTCTTTGCAGGTTCTGCCACGACTGCGGAAGCCACATTAGAACTGAACAAAGAAGACGGTGGCAACCGTAAATTTATTTTAGTCCAATTACCTGAATTAACAGGTGAAAACAGCGAAGCGTATAAAGCAGGTTATAAAACAATTGCTGATATTTCAAAAGAACGTATTCACAGGGTAATAAAAAAAATAGAAATAGAGAAAGCAGAAAAACCTGATTTGTTTGATAATGGCAAACAGGATTTAGGTTTCAAAGTATTTAAACTATCTCCTTCTAATTTCAAAATCTGGCGCGGCAATGACATCACAGAAGAAAATCTTGCTCAGCAATTAGAAGT
>JAGWRO010000053.1 GCA_028876495.1 Bacteroidota bacterium | reverse complement strand
TTCATCTTCAAAATGATTACAAAAATCATCAACTTTTACAAAAATTTCTGCAACTTTGTCCTTGAAAAGTGGAGTACTCATAATTGACTTATTAAATTGATTGTCAACTATTTATAAAGCAAAAAGTATTCCACTTTTCTTCTTTTCTATCATTATTTTTTCTGTACTCTTATCCCGAACTCAGGTTAATAATTATGCAATAGAAAGCCCGCTTGATAAAATTAATAACGTAACCTTTAGCCAAACGCTTTGGGGACGGCAATTGGGATATGGAAATGTAATGATACAAACCGCTGCAGGCCGTGGGGCCACCACATATTTTGGAGTTGAAAACCCCAATGAGCTTAAAGATACCATAACCACTATGCAGGAAGAATATAGAAAAACAGCAGGCCGCGAAGAGGCCACAGCTTTGGCTGCTATGGTAAATGGCAGGCCGCAGGTAAACAAAAAAGCTTCTGTTGCTGATGAGTTAGAAAAAATTTATGAACTCAAACAAAAGGGTATCCTAACAGAAGATGAATTTAATAATTTAAAAAGAAGAATATTAAAACCCTAGGTAATTATGGTTGATCACTTTTTATATATGAGTAAAATAGCAACCTGGGCTATTTTGAGATGTTTAGTTCACTCGTAGTTAATAAACCAGGTGAAATGATTTTCAGTCAAAAATAGATGGAGTATCTTTGGGAATTGCCGTTGAATTCACTGGTCTTGGTGAAGTATGGGATGGAAAAGGATTTTATGAATTAAACAATCTTTCCAGAATGTCCCTCATTTTTTCCTCAATATCAGGCTTGGGAAGTTTAAGCAGTTTAATGGCAAGGTAAAGTTCATATATGAAAAACGAGCGGTTGGCGATGGTAAGGCGTGAATCGCTCAAAAAGCCTTTTATATATTCCTTTTGTTGTTGAAGGTTGGTGTCTTCAGTCGCCGATAATTCTTTGTTTGAGCAGCATCTTATAACGCTGGCCTTTATAAGCGGTTCATAAAGCTTTTCAAAGCCTTTTAAGTAATCCCCCGGGTGAATGATCTTATACACAGGATGTGCTACCTCCAATTTGTATTCAATATTTTTAGGGCCTATAATGCCATTTCTCAAATGTTGCATACTTCCGGCGATACTGGCCACCAGGTCCGCTTCAGATATGTCTTTTTTGTTACAAAAAATCGATTTCCCCATAAATTGGGGCTTTTTTGTATTCGTTATGCTAAAGAAAACATCGTCTGTTAAACCGGTACTCTCTGCCTGGGAGAGCATGTTTAAACGCCTCACCAATTGGTTGGTAACGGAAAGACCCAGGTAACGGGAGGAAGCGATCACCCGTTTTAAGAGATTCATTTCCCTGCACCATGGGCAGGTGGTAAGGGTCCAATCAGGAAGAATCACCTTTTCAATGCATGTGAGGGAATATTTCTCATCGTATGCCAGAATCCTTTTTCTCCTTTTCCAGTCCTCCTCACTGGTGGGCCGCGCTACCCCTACGAAGTAATGAATCTTTCCTTTAAACTTCTTCTCATGCAGTGTCCTTTGGTAGTTTGAAAGCCGGTTACCTGTAATAGAAACATCATCCACGATAAGGACCGTATCAGTTTCGCTTAAAGATTCCAGGAATTGACTTATGGCAGCACTCTCTGATAGCGGTAGCACTTCAAGGTCTGCAAAACAGAAAACTTCCGGAGTAAAATTAAATTTATCTTGAAAAAAGGTGGTAATCCTGTCCACAAGCAATTTGCCCTGATCATGAGGAGGGTAAATGATACACGCCGGTGGAACCTGTATTAGTGCCAGTTGCTCCTTTAGCTTATCCAGGAAGGGCGGGCAATCCAGCATCGCTGCAACATCAATATAAATCCCGTGGTGCCGGAGCGGTGATTTGTTGAAAAAGGTTGACTGACGGTGCAATGAAAAAATATTTTTTCCGGAGTAGGTTTCAAAGAAATCTTTTGAAATATCTGCACAGGCTTTTTTAATCTCGATCAGCTCATCTTTTGTTTGCATGGGGAAGAAGGTCTGCCTGTCAATCGGCACAACGGTTTCGTTGTTTGGCGGCCTGTCAATACTGTCAAAACTGATACCTTGTTCTGCGGAAAATTCGCCGCTTAAATCGCATAAGAATTTTTCGTGGGTATCTGGCACCAGGCTATATAGTGCTAGATATTTTACTTTTTTATCCAAACCCTCTTCTATGAGCGCCTTCTTAATATTTGCAAGACTTTTCTCCGTTTTAACTGCGCTGATAAGAAACAAAATATTTTCCTGGTTATTATACAGCAATGGCTGAAGGCGTTCGCGGGTATCCTGGTCCATCCCGCGCAGACCATGATAAGACCCCGATAGCATGTTCACATGAAAATTATGGATGATCTTTCCCACCCCGTCACTTTTCATGCCGTCAGCTACATACCTTGCCAGTAATCTTGCTATATTTAAAGACAAGGAAGATATACTCCATGAATCTGTCAGGAGGGCCCCTGCATGCTTCAGGGATGGAAGGGTCCAGAAGAAGATAGCGTCCAGTACATGCCGGCTTTTTTGGATATTGCCTACCCTCAGGAAAATATGGGAATATTCCTGGCTGGGTGTACGAAACAGGGTATTGGCATTGGGTGTTTTGATGATGGCATTGGAATCCAATATAAATTCTTCCAGTTCTCTTTGGCGGAGGATACCAATAAGATGTTTGTAATTATCAATGTCTGGCACCTTTTCATTGAAATTTTTTGATAACCGAATCCGGAAACCGGAGGAATATAATATGTAGAACGGTTTCAACGGAAATCTTCCACTGATAATCCGATACTCATCAAGAGTAGTTTGTATCTTTTTAGCATTCAGAGGAATATCTACCGGCGGCCGTATGATGAGGACCAGGGATGCCTCTATGGCAGAACGATATTGTTCACCGTACAATGCAGATGCAATATCGCTGCAGGTCCTGTGCCTTTCAAATGAAACCAGTGTTCCATAGTCAGCAGCGTGTCCTGATAATTTAATAAATGATACATGCATTACTAGCGGGGCGAAACCGGGATCAAAATGTTATAACAGGTTCCGCTAATATTATCGAGTTGTAGCTTAGTTTTTACTGGTTTAAATGCGAAATTATCATTAGTGACTTTTTCGGTTCCATCGTAGCATGCCCAAAGATCATTCGTCCGAAGCGATATAAAACCTTTCAAATCACTAATATTGCGCAAAGCCCCCTTGATCCCTTTCCCAGCTCCCGGAAAGAGTTTACTGCTCAGGCTCTTATCTATGATAAAGTTTAGCTTTTCAAAGTCAGGTAGGCTTTTAAAGGGCTCACTTTCCAAAAAATCGGGTCTCGATGCTACAAATCTTTTGATGATCCCTATTCCGTTATCGACAATACTTATTTCATAAAAACGCAGGCTTTTCTGATTTCTCATTGCGGAGATGGAAGCCATATATCCTGTCAGCTCAGCAAAGTTTTCTGCGCCACTTTTAAAATCGTCCGTATTCGTAATTGTGTGCCTCTTAATACTAAACGATCTCACGCCTTCTACCAGGTTATTCGATTCATCTTTATTTCCGTGCTGGATGGTATTCTCGTATAGCTCATAAATAAGAGCTGCAAAAGACCTTTCCATTTGATAAGGATGATAATCTTCAAATAAGGAACTTGTTCCGGGTGGGGCAATACCAAAAGCCTTATCGATCTTATCCCGTTTTATTTTTAGAAATATATCAGTAAACTCGTTGATGTTCTCAGCAGAAAGAGCCAACGGCCTAGGAAAGTACTTATTTTTATCCCTTGAATCAAAGGAGCAGAAGGTAAAGGTATGCCCTGTTGAAGAATTGCAGTCAATCATGCCCTTATTACTTAAAGCTATGCTCTCTATAATTTGCTGGACATCCACCTGAATTTTCTGGCTTTTTGAATTTTTTATCTCATCAGCAAGGTAAGCAGAAGTTACGCCGATCAAAGAATCTCCCAGCTGGAAACCCTTAGCGCCACGATCTCCCCATTCCGTAACAACCAATTTTCTACTACCTGAAGATGCCTTAGCTATAAGTGAAGAAATCCAAGCATCATTAAAAAACTTTCGCTTAAAATTTTTGGCCAAATACAGGTGAACTTCTGAAACCTCTTCCTTTAGTTGCGAGTTATAGTTCTCAAAATCACTCAAAGTGTCACTTGTATTTATTTTTAAATCCAGGACAGTTGAATTCATAAAAAAGATTGAAAAAAGAATGAGCGTTAAAGATAGAATTCTTTTTCAAAGATATCTATAAAGTGGAAAAAATTGTGTAATAACCTTTTTAATCGACCAGTTATCGAAGATATACGCTGATGATTTTATAACAGAAGAGGAAGCAGAATTAAAATCAGCTATACAGGAAATATTTGATCTTACGTACGACCAAATGAATGACTATGCTAAAATAAAAGCCGCGGTGTCTATTCAAAAAAAGCGCCGATCCGAAAGATCTGGATATAGTTTTCACCTATGAAGAGTATTTTAAACTACGTTCTGCACAATAAAGAAAATTTGTTTGCGATAGATACCAATAAGCGAAGCAAAATAATGAACCCCTTACTCCTCCTTACCTCAAATCCACCACCTTGCTCACCTGTTCAAATTTCACGTCTTTAAATTCCCTGAAATGTTCTTTGCCACATTTCACTTTCATCTTTTCACTGCCTCTTAATTCCTGGCCTGCGCTTTTTGTTTCAGCGACAAAATAAATTTTCCTTTCTCTTTTGAACACAATGGCCCAATCAGGATTGTAGCTGCCGATGGGTGTATCAATTTTAAACCAAAAGGGAAGTTTAAAATAAAATTCAATGTTCTCGCTGCTTTCACAATCTTTGGCAAAATCATTTTCTACCGTGGAATCAAGAGGGATATAATTTTCATAAATTGTCTTGTCAGGATTTGAAACTATGTGAGTGAAATTATCAAGATATATTTCCAGGTCATTATCCTCAAATAGTTTCATCTCATACATCTTATCACCAATTTTTTCATACTTGATTCCATCAATCATTAATTCGTATAACTCATATTTTATCGCTAAAACCGCATTGTCCATAAATAACTGCGGGTTCACCAATAATTCATTTATCCGGCCTGATCTTTTTAGTATTTCCAAAATAGTGCTCCGTGTCAATTCCGTTTTGCCCTGGATATAACCGAGCATATCAGGAATTTCAAAAGGTAAATCAAAATCATTCCCACTGTCACTGATCAATTGGCCTTCCACTCCTTCTTCGTTGATCAACACTTTTTTCTTTGTGGATCTAATAGACGGCTTTTGGGTTTCAGGCATTTCCTTTACCGCTTTGGCAGCAAGGGTTATTAAATCGGAAGTATCATATTTTACACTGTACCGGGTACAATATTTTATCTTATTCCAGATTTCCATAAAAGCCTCCGAACCGTATCCTTTGCTCAACTTTACTTTTTCGCGCTTCGACTTATCTTTTACCCTTCCGGTAAAATCCACTCCGCAATCCTGTTCAATTTCCTGCTGCAGCGCTTTTGCAAAATCATCATAAGATTCATTCGCAACTACCGTCAGCTGGTTGATGTTTTTATCAAAGATTCTATCGCCTTCCTGGTTTACCGGCAATCGCAATCCTCTTCCTATTTCCTGCCGTTTTTTAATTTCGGATTTGGTTTCATTTAACGTGCAAATCTGGAATACATTCGGATTGTCCCAACCTTCCCGAAGTGCAGAGTGACTGAATATAAAACGCAAGGGTGTCTTTACATCCAGCAGCTTTTCTTTGTCGTGCATGATGAGTTTATACGTATCATCATCTGCCTGGGTTTCGCCACCAGTATCTTTTATCCGGCCTTTATTGTCCTGTGAAAAATAGCCGTTATGAATTTCATCTACTGAATAAGAATCCAAATCCCGAAACACGGGTTTTGATATTTCATGTTTGTATGCCTCTTCAAACCAACGCGCAAATTTTCCATCCACGGGATTACCGTTTGCGTCGTATTCCCGGTAATTCTTCACGCGGTCAATAAAAAACAGTGAAAGGACTTTTATGCCCTTTTCTTTGTAAGCCTTTTCTTTTTTTAAATGTTCTTCTACCGTTTTGCGAATCATGAATTTCATTACTTCATCATTCATTCCTCCTTGTGATTCTCCAACTGAAAGGGTAATTCCATTGGTCAAACTTATCGTTCCGCTTGACGCATCTGTCTCCTCTATGATAAAACCGTCTTTGTAAATTTCTCTTTGGTTGCTTAGTTTATATAAATCGTCGCCAGTCTTTACGCTAACTGATTTTTTGATAACGCCTTTATCGGTATTGTAATCAATTTTCACTTTCGCGCTGATCTTCGTTTTGGTAGCGCTTACATTCTCTAACTGGATAAACGCTTCATTCATCGCGTTCTCACTCATTACAGAATCCACTTCTATTTGCTTTACCAGGCCCAGGTCATAAGCCTTTACCGGATTTAAAGAATACATCAGGTTGTAAAGATTGGTATGCGTTGCTGAATATCGTAGAGTACAAAGCGGATTCAGATTTTTTATGGCTCTTTTACGAATTTCAGTTTCCATATTCTGCGGCTCATCTACAATTACAATCGGATTGCAGCTTTGAATAAATTCAATGGGCTTCTTTCCGGTTAATTTATCGTTTGGCTTGTTGATGATGTTTTCATCTTTGGCAAAAGAATCAATATTAATGACCAAAACCTGGATGGCGTTGTTGGAAGCAAAGCCGCGGAGGCTGGAAACCTTTTTACTATCGTACACCTCAAAATTAATAGCCGCTTTATCATATAAAGATTGAAAATGTTGATGAGTAATTTCCAGGTTTTTTAAAACGCCTTCACGAATAGCAATAGAAGGAACTACAATCACAAATTTTTTAAAACCATAGAGCTTTTGCAATTCATAAATGGTTCTCAGGTACACATACGTTTTGCCGGTTCCGGTCTCCATCTCAATAGAAAAATGCATTCCCTGGAAGGTTCGCTTAGCTGCTGTTAGTTGATTCCGATGCTGGATCAATCCAATGTTTTGCCAGATTTGATGCCCTGTTAAATTCAACTTATTTCCAAAGCCATTTTCAGAAAGAAGGGTACCAGTTTCTTCCATGGAAAATTCGAAATCCCCGGTGCTTAAAGGTTGCCCTTCAAATACATCGGTAATCGATTTAATGGCCTCCCATTGATATTCCTGGTTACTGTCGAAGTGGAGTTTCATTTCTTTTTCTTTGCTTCTTTTGTTACCTTCTTTTCATCGCCATCTAATCTTCTTTGAACTTTCTTTAAATCTTCAGATGGCGGAAGTTGTTCTGGCTTTACCCCTCTTTCAATGAGCATTTTTCGTACTGCGCGGTTATTTTCAACATGCTCTCTTGAAATATTTGTTTCTCCTTTCAGGTCTTTCTCAGTTACATTATGGCTGGTAAGTTCTGTTGCAAAATCTTTTGCTTTAATAGTAAGAGTCGGCAAGAAATCTGCTAAAGGCCTTGTTCGCGGGACTTGTAATTTCGTCTTCATATCGTTTGTCGAAAAGCCACCAAATAATGCCTGATCACCTTTACTACGGATGATCGCAAAGCCTCTTTCATCTACGCCTCTTTCATATATAATTCCGGAAAGTTTTTTTTCTGATTTCGATAATTTTTCTCTTTCAGTTACCCGCGCTATATCCAAAAGTCTTTGTTCAATAATTTCCTGCTTGCGTGTTTGGACTGCAAAATAGGTTTGAGCAAATGCGATTTCAGATTTTGCTGCATTGCCATTTTGCGCTATCAAATAACAGGCATACCTTGTAAGGGCTACATCTTCTATCTCGCGTTGAGCGCCTTTAGCTAATTCTATCATTTTGTTGACGTCAACGAAATGATCAGAAACTTCGCCACCACTGTTTTTACAAGATTCTTTGGCCTTATCAATTACCTTCAAAAAATTACGCCAATCCGTGTAATTGAAAATAGTTTGCAATTCCCTTGCACTCCAACACTCAATGCCTTTATAATCGTAGCAGGCATTTTCAAATTGCTCAAAGAGTTGTTGTATTTGTTCTTTTTTCATTTAAAAAATTTTGTTGCTTCAATTTAATCATTAGAATTAAAAGTGCCGTTTCATTTATATATAATACATAAAAGGTAAAATTTCTAAATTCTCATTGGGACCTGCAGTTAAAATTTCTCCTATTGTATCTGCAAATTTTAATGTTACAGGATTGCCGTCACAAAAAATGCAAGAGTTATAATTTAGTTTAGTTAGAGCCATTATATCCCTACATACGTCTCCAATATCCGCACCGCCTCTAACAATTTGAATACTCAATGGATTTGGTGTTTCTAATCCTAACACCGATTGAATACGTGGAATGAATCCTTTCGTCCAAAGAAACGCAGAACGTGAATGTTGAATAAATGCTATTCCCCTTAAAACAGGATAATTTTGTGAACGAAATAATTTAAATATCTTCTCATTTCGTATTCTTATTCCGGTTAATCTTGTTTTCGCATCTACCGCTTCTTTAAAGCCTTCCCATTCTTCATCGTTAAAGTATGTTTTTCCATGAATAAAAATTTCATCAGGTAAATTATGTTGATTTTCTTTCTTAAATGATTCAATTGCTTTAGTTATTAATTCTTTTGCGCTTTCCCTGGTCAAATGATACTCCTTTGTATTTGGATTATAGTAGGGTCCAACCCTTCCTCTAAATACAATACCATCTCCTGAATCCAAAAACATTTGTGCAGCACAGCAAGCATACCGTGTATCAGAATTTGTGTCATCTTGTTTGAAGGTAAGTCCCACATAACAAACCCCACTTCTAATGTCGCCAAGCTTCCATGGTAGCCCTCCTATTTTATAATATATAGAAGTACCCAAATTCCATGCAATAGCTGTTTCAAATTCCCGTTTTTGGGCCTTTCTTTTATCAGTCAAATTGGTATATTCCTGGTAAGCAATGGTTCCCTCTTTAATCACCTGGGTCAGTATTCTGTGTTTAAGCAGTTTAATTTTTAATTGATTATGAAAATGATTTTCGTAATAATAAGCCTCACGCCATCTCATTATTATTTCATCTTCAAACAACCCTTTATTTTTTCTTGAATAAACATCTTTTATACCAACAGGGATTGCACCGTCCTTTGGAACAGAACTTTTTGGTCGGCATAAAGTGTATACCATATCTGGTATTGTAATAAACCAAAGCTTTGGTATTTTTTCTCCTTCCTTTATGAATTCAATTAAAGGTTCTATATATAAATTCACGATCTCACTTACTCTTACATGATTATCATCGTACCTATATAAAGTTGAAAGTAGTTCAGAATCTATCTGGATCACCGGAATTGCGCTCAAATTCATTTGTACATGAAATGCTTCTTCAAAACCAGGGAAAAATGGTTTTGCAATATCAGATGAGGTATGGTAAATCGGTTTGTTTATTCTCTTCAGCCAATCTTTAGTTCTTCGAATACCTTCCTGAGTTCCGATAATTCCTACAGAAAAATTATCAACCTTTCCTTTATCAAATGGTCCAAATAAGGTTAAGCCATCCCGCGGATCATTCGTCATTTGCCCATAGGCAAATTTTAATCTAGGCTCATGAAATTTATATAATTGAATCGCCATTTTCATTTTCATTTTGATCACCTTCGCCGAACTCATTTATTGTTTCTTCATCAAGCAATTCATCTAGATAATCAAGTGGAACAATTCTTCCGTCTGTCTTAGGTTCCAGGTATCCATAATCACAATAAAAAGTTACGGTGGAGATTGAAAGATTTAAATATATAGTTTCTGTTATTGGAATTCTTATTCCCTTTTTATCATCGGAAAGACTTGCGAGAAAACCAAGCATTAGTCCTCGCCATTCTCTATTATAAAATGATTTCCCTTTTGAACGCCTTGCCTTTTGTATCTTATTTTTGTTTCGCCAAATTTCCAATCCGTCATCTGAAAATAGTAAATGCGCTCTTAAACTGAAACAAAGAATTGGGTTTAATAAAACTACTGTACTTAAACCATAGTGCCAAGTAGCTTCAAAAAAATCTCCAACCAATTGCTTATAGGTAGATTTATTATTGAAAATAAAAAAAACTTTATCTTTTTCTAATTGGTCCTTTAAATAGTAAAAGCATTTGGTATGTTGCGATAATTCAAATAAATGTAATCCCCTTTTAATTAGAAATTTATTCCATGCTTCTTTTAATAGCCTTACCAGAAATCTCTTTAAATCATCATACTTTGGAAAATCCTCCGACTCAAACTTTTGAAAGGCATTACAAGTTAGAGCTTCGATCCTTTCCGAGTAGGGTATTTCAAATTCATACCCATCAAAGAAAATAGGTATTTCTTCAGAAAATGTGATAATAAAATTGTCATGCCTTATGATAGGAAATTCATCAATATTTTCTTCTACAACTGCCGCTTGGGTATCGTTGAGATACTTAAAAAGAAATATTTTTTTAGGTAGATCAGTTATTTCCAGCCAATTGGAATAGTAGGTTTCTTTCTTTTCAATAATACCGTGATTTGTAGAGTAACGATTTTTGCTCCACGCTTCTACTGATAAAGGAGAGATGTTATTTTTAGGTACATTGTCTTTGAAAAGTTTAATAAATAACCTCTTTAATCCATTTGCCCGCGAAATATCAAAGCGAAAATGGTTTTTTGTAGGAACTCCTATTCTTACGTCAAAAGCTACATCATCAATTTTAAGAATATAAATAAAATCTGAAAGTTTGTGTTTTTTTGAAATAATTTTTACTTGTTCCCATTCATCAATTACACCTGGTTTTTGAAAGGAAAATTTAGAAAGCACCAAAAAATATTTTGCAGAATTATTTTCTAACAGTTCCTGTAATTTTTTCCAATAATCATCTTCACCACCAATGAGAAATGATAAATCACACTCAGCTTTATATCCTTCATTAATTAATTTCGCTTGTAGCCAAAGTGTAAAATCGTTGTTTTCTGGGTTTGCATGACCTATAAAAATGGTATCTCTTGCCATTCCTTATATCGTTTTAAATTCCACTCCCGCATCTCTCATCTGCAATACCGTATTGGTTTTCAACTGATCGTTGCCGGTGAAAAGGTGATCAAGTGTAATTACTTTTTGCGGTTTGGCGGCTATTATTTTATCAACAATTGGTTGGCTCATTTCTTCTAAAGCCATGATTAATTCTCCATCATTTATTGAATAGAATTTACCGGCTTTTTCAATTTTATCAGTGAGTTGATAGCCTGCTTTTATAATTAATTCATACAGCATGTTTTCTTCTTCGCTGCCCTGGCTTACAGGATTGGTAAATACTTCTAATTGCTGAGCAAGATTTTCTTCTGTGATGTCATTGCCGCGCCAGATTTTGAAATTAGAAGGAGATAGTTTAAATACTTTGAAACCTAAATCCTGTTTGCCATTATCAAACAAATCAGGTTTTTCTGCTTTCTCT
>JAGWRO010000052.1 GCA_028876495.1 Bacteroidota bacterium | reverse complement strand
TTTCTTAGAAAAATACATGCAGTAACCTTTAAAGGCTTTCTGCTGAAATTAATAATATTTATTGTCGCTTTTACTTTTGAAAAACTTGCTTAAGTAAATAGCAACTTGGGTTAATTAGCTGATTAGCTAATTAGCCAATACGCTAATTAAAACAACTATGACTTTAGAAATATTAACACCGGATAAAAAAATTTTCAGCGGAGAAGTTTACGGCGTTCAACTTCCGGGAATAAGTGGAATATTTGAAGTGCTTGATAAGCATGCACCGATTGTGAGCGCTTTAAAATCAGGCAAGCTGAAAATTCTGAAGGATAAAAATGCTTCTGTTCAATATACTATTCAAGGTGGCTTTGTAGAAGTATTGAATAATAAAACTTCAGTTTTAGTGGAAGGAGCGAAGGAAGTATAAATCAACCGTATATTATTAAGAGAATATAAATTTCTTAACCCCTGCAGCAACATGCGGGGGTTTTATTTTGCAGTAATTATATAATAAACACAGGTAGTTAAATAATCCCGCAAATAGGGGATTTTGCTGATGAGGATATTTTGTTTTCTGGGTTTAATATTGAACTTGTATTCATAAATGGGGTTAAAAAGATAATAAATCTTACTCACTATCTTATAATTCGTTTGGTTTACTATTTTCTCAAAGCGTTCGATAGAAATTCCGGTATCTTTTATTTCCAATAAATCATTGATAACGTGCTTCGGTTCTTTAAATAATTTTAAAATGCTTTTGTAAAGAGGGGTGGGGAGTAAATGAAAATAGGGAACTTTTGATAGTCTGCTTTGACATAATTGCTGGTGTCCACCAAAAGGCATTTGCCAGGGAGGGAAACCGAAGAAGATAATTCCCGCAGGAGTAAGAAATTCCTTTAATCTGCCTAATAATTTTGATTGATCGTGAATATGTTCAATGACATCTTTCAGAATAATAATATCAAATTTTCCACCAAGACTTTCAATTCCCGTGTCATAAATATCTTTTACTACAAAAAAAAGCTTTCCTTTTTCAATCTCTTCCGCGAGCCATTTTTTGCCATTCTCAATCCTTGTTTGGTCAAATTCAACCCCAACACAAAAAGCGCCTTTATCAAGAAATGGTTTTAATACGCCACCTTCTCCGCAACCAATTTCCAACACACGTATTCTTTCCCTGGTTGTAAAATGTGATTCAATAAAAGGAAGAATATATTTTTGGGAGTTTAAGACTTGTATATCGAAATACCTTTTTCTATCTGCGTGAAATTCAAACATGGATTGAGGTTATTTAGGGGAAGCAAAAATATTAAAGAGCAGGCAATGTGCTAAAAATAAAAAACCTCTTATTTTTCAATAAAAGGTTTTTATAAACTTAGTATATAGAAAAACTAGTATTTTTTGCTCCTGTTTTGTTTTCTTGAACCAAAGATGTTTCCTTCTTTAAATCCGTTTCCTTCAGGACTTCCAAGCCTTGTCATTGCACAACGGAACCCAACGGTACTGCTTGATTCATCCTGGTTCATATAACGGCGTGCACCTGGTGATAACCAGTAAGGCATATCAGCCCAACTTCCACCTTTAATTACACGTGATTTATCACTTATTAAAGTTGTAATACCATATCCATAAGTAACATTAGAAATAGAATCACCATCCAGGTAGTTTATTACGTCACCTTTTTGATAATTAAAGCGCTTGTCTGCTACAGAATCAGGAACTACTTCCTTTTTCAGTCTTCCTAATGTATCTCTTACATAATCACCGTTTTCGTCTTTATAAAATCTTTTGAATTTATTACCACGAAAAGGGTTAAAATCGTCTTCATCCATCGAGGTCATCGGGCGATAAACATCAGCTACCCATTCACTTACATTGCCGCTCATGTTATACAAACCATATCCGTTTGGATAAAATGATTTTACCGGACCAGGAATGGCTGCGCGATCATTTAAGCCCCCTGCAACGCCCATCAAATCACCACTACCTCTTTTGAAGTTGGCTAAAAACTCTCCTTGCCAGCTACCACGACGGTTGTCACGAAGACCGTTAACATTCTTACTCCATGAATAAACCTGTTGATTGGAAATAACTTCCTCACCACGATTTTTTTCCTTGGTACGAGGTTTAGGGTTTTCAGCAATAATACCATAAGCGGCATATTCCCACTCTGCTTCTGTCGGTAAACGGTATCCTGGTAAAAGGATTCCATCTTCAAGCGTTACTACTTTTCTTGGCCTTCCGCTTACATCTTTTAGAGCGCCCTTTTTAGGAGCGGTTTTATTGTTAATTAAATCAGGATTCATGATGTAAGTGTCTGTATTAAAAGTTTCATCACCTTCCCCTCCTTTCATTTCTGCAAGTGGTGCTCTTTTATTCAAATACCCCTTATCAATTAATATTTTTTCATTTACCCTGTCTGTTCTCCAGATACAAAAATCATGTGCCTGCTCCCAGGATACACCTACAACTGGGTAATAATTGTATGCAGGATAACGGAAATAATATTCTACATAAGGTTCATTGTAAGCAAGTTCGCTTCTCCAAACTAATGTATCAGGCAACGCCATCCTCATAATAGTTGTATCTCCGTCAAATGTATTGGAAAGCCAATATAAGTATTCACGATAGTGAACGTTGGCAACTTCTGTCTGGTCTATATAAAAGGAATTTACACTCACTCTTCTTGGAACATTATTCCAATCACCCATTACATCTTCTTCTTTGGCGCCCATTACAAAAGTTCCACCTTGTATAAACACGAGTCCAGGACCAGCCTTTTGCTCATTTGCTTTTAATACATGGAAATTACCATAATTTTTATCATCGTAATTCCATCCGGTTACCGAAGATTGTTGTTTCTTCTTCCCGAAAATTCCTCCGTTTTTACAAGAGGGTAATGCTATCAGGGCTGCCAGTACTATGAGGGTAAGTTTCCCGGCGGATAATGATTTTGACATGTACATTCGTTTTGCAGATTAAATAACGAAAGGTTTTCTTTCTTATTGTGAAAGGGTTGTTTTCTTATGCGAATATAAATACTTTATTTGGTTTTGATTTGGGAAGGAATTTAAAAAATGGCGTTATTGATATTTTTGCAATGTCTTCACAAATAACCTTCTTTTACTATTTATTTTACTTTATCTTGTTCCAATAAATACATTCCAAGTTCCTTAAATCTTTTTATTGTATCTTAAAATGCAATAAATAATATAAGGTTGCGTTCATTGTGCATCATCCAACAGGAACTAACTGATAGCGAAAATTAAATTGGATGTTTAAAAAAAAAAATTATTTTTACAATCTTCAATCCCAACATTTATAAGAGAACTCTACCTAACCAGTACATTTAAATTTCACATGAAAAGAGCCTTGTTAAAGTTGATTGCAATGATAATGCTGATTGGAGCGACAATATCTGTAAATGCACAAACTGCTAATTCAATAAATGTAGTAACCACCGCTGTCCCCTTTTTGCGTATTTCACCGGATGCACGTTCAGGCGGTATGGGGGACGTAGGTATTGCTACAATACCAGACGCAAATTCAATCTTTTGGAATCTTTCAAAAATACCTTTTGCCAAAGATAAATCTGCTATCGCATTGACCTATACTCCATGGTTAAAAGGCCTTGATCTTAATGATGTGTACCTTGTTTCTGCCGCCGGCTACCACCAATTAGACGACGTTCAGGCTATCTCAGCTTCAGTTCGTTATTTTAGTTTGGGAAACATTCAGTTTACAGATAATTTGGGTAATGATTTACAAACCTACAGACCACGTGAATTTGCTGTAGATGCAGGTTATTCCCGAAAACTTTCAGATAAATTAGGTTTGGGTATTTCGTTAAGATATATCAATTCTAATCTTGCCAGCGGTCAATCTTCCAGTGGTTCTACTTATAAAACAGGAACAGCCGTTGCAGGTGATTTGTCTTTATTTAATGATGGCTCAGAAGGCGGAACTGTTTCCGGCTTAAACTGGGGCGTTGCTATTTCTAATCTTGGGTCAAAAATTTCGTATACCAATGATGCTTCTGAAAAAGATTTCATTCCCGCTAATCTTGGTCTGGGGGTGGCTTATGTAGATGTGGTGAACGAAACCAGTAAAGTTACTTTTGGCCTGGATGTAAATAAATTATTAGTTCCTACACCGCCTGCTATTGGAGACTCTGCCGGACTTGTATCGTATCATAATAAAGGTGTTGTACAAAGCTGGTTTAGTTCATTTGGAGATGCTCCGGGGGGCTTTAGTGAAGAATTAAAAGAATTTCAGATTTCAGTAGGAACAGAATATACCTACAATGACCAGTTCTCTTTAAGGTTAGGTTATTTTTATGAAAATCCTACTAAAGGTGACAGGCAATATTTTACCGTAGGTGCAGGTTTGAATTACAATGTATTCGGGTTAAACTTTTCTTACTTGATTCCTTCAGGAACAGGTGTGAACAGAAATCCATTATCAAATACTTTACGATTTAGCATTCTTTTCAACCTGGGAACGCCGGATTCAAGCGAGTAATTAGTAAATTTTATTATTAAATATAATTTTACGCCCCTACTTTTGGGGCGTTTTTATTTCAATATCTTTTGTAGTAGAGCAACAAATAACAGGGAAATTTATTTTGCGATTCATTATAAAATATTAATTAAATGCAAGCAGGGAGTTCTTCTTTTAGAATTGGTTTCGGTATTGATTTTCACCAATTAGTACCCAACCGTGAATTGTGGATAGGCGGCGTAAAACTTGAACATCATAAAGGCGCTCTTGGTCATAGTGACGCTGACGTGTTATTGCATGCAATTTGCGATGCAATGCTTGGCGCTGCATGTTTGGGGGATATCGGCATTCATTTTCCTGATACAGATAAAACGTATAAAAATATTGATAGCAAAATTTTATTAAAAAAGTCAAATGAGTTGATAAAAAAAGCCGGTTACCAAATTGGAAATATTGATTCTACTGTTTGCCTTGAGTTGCCAAAAATAAAACCACATGCGGCTCAAATGCAAAAAGTGATTGCCGGTATTCTTGATGTAAATGAAAACCAGGTTTCTATTAAAGCTACCACTTCAGAAAAGATGGGCTTTGTAGGGCGTGAAGAAGGAATTGCAGCGTATGCAACGGTTTTGTTAACGGCAATCCAATAAATTCTTTCAATCTATTTATTTTTTTATCTCCTCTTAGCCATTCTTATCTTTGTAGCCATGCATCATGTGGAAATTAAAATTGTAAATACGTCAGATAATCCAATTCCGGAATATGCCACCGCAGGCTCAGCAGGACTTGATCTTCGGTCATGGATACCTGAACCGGTTACGTTAAAACCTTTGGAAAGAAGGATGATTCCCACCGGGCTTTTCCTTGAAATTCCGGAAGGATATGAAGTACAGGTGAGGCCAAGAAGTGGCATGGCAATTAAGCATGGCATTACTTGTTTAAATTCTCCAGGAACCGTTGACAGTGATTATCGCGGTGAAATTAAAATCATTCTCATAAATTTATCGTCAGAAACACATACAATTAAGAGTGGGGACAGGATAGCGCAAATGGTAGTGGCTAAAGTGGAAAAGGCATTTTTAAAGCCGGTGTTACAGTTAGAATCTACAGACAGAGGCGAAGGGGGTTTTGGTCACACCGGAAATATTTAATATCAAAAATTGTTGGAATGAAGACCTGGAGTAAAATTTTTATGGGTATTATTTTGTTATACGCTGCAACAGGTTGCCGATCTACCAAAAACCTCCAAACGGCCATCAGTAAAAAAGATACTACTGTTATAAAAATACCTTTAATTGTAAAAGACAGTTCTTTTAATAAAATTCCCGCTCTTGAAGTTTTAAATGCACTGAATAAAAATAAAATTGCTTTTAAAACATTTTCTTCTAAAGCCAGGGTTCAGTATGAAGATCATAACGGAAAGCAACCTGATTTTAATGCCTTTATCCGTTTAAAAAAAGATAGTGTTTTGTGGATATCCATCAGTTCTACTTTTTTAGGAATAGAAGCGTTTCGACTTTACATTACTCCTGATACGCTTATTCTTTTAAATAAACTGGATAAATCTGTTGAATATCATCCTTTCAGCTATATTGAAAGTTTCGCTCACATTCCGATGAACTTTACTTTATTACAGAATATACTTATTGGCAACCCGGTGTATGTTGGTGATAGCATTGTGTCGTACCGGCAAACAGAAAATCATATTTTGATCGGAACTGTTGGAGCTTATTTTAAAAACCTGATCACTCTTTCTGCAGGAACCAATCATTTGGAACGAATAAAGCTGGACGATGTTGATTTGAATCAAAACCGCACTGCTGCATTGTTGTATGATAATTATGAAAAAAATGCCGGCTTTGATTTTGCTACAAGCAGGGAAATAAATGTTTCAGAAAAATCTAAAGTGGATGTATCAATAGATTTTAAACAGTATGAGTTTAACAAGGAATTATCATTTCCTTTTGCCATTCCACGAAATTATAAAACAAAATAATTGTTACTTTAAACCATGCAGCTTGCATAGATATTGACCAATCATTCTTATAAAAAATTTTGCGTGAATGCCTAAGAAAATTGTAACATTTTTCATCTTTTTTTTAATTGCCTTTTCGGCGTTTGCCCAGGAGCAACTTAGTAAAGATGAACTTGAGAAGCAGAGGGAGCAATTAAAAAAAGAAATTCAGGCAACTGAAAAGGCACTTATAGAAACTCAAAAAACCACAAAAGTAAACGTTGGGCAGCTTTCATTGATCAATAAAAAACTCGATCTGCAGGATAATGTAGTTCACAACATAAGCTACGAAATCAGAAAACTGAGCGACAATATTTATTTGTCGCAGCTAGAGATTAATAAAATAAAGAGAATACTGGATACGCTGAAAGTAGAATATGCCAAAAGCATGGTGTATGCTTATAAAAACAGGAGCAATTATGATTTCCTGAATTTCATTTTTTCTGCCAATAATTTTAATGATGCTATAAAGAGGATTGCTTATTTAAAGTCTTACCGCAATTATCGCGAAATGCAGGCCGAGAATATTTTGAAAACCCAGGCTATGCTTGAAGATAAAATACAACGGTTGTCTGGCATGAAAGATCAAAAAAAGGATGTACTAAGTGAAAAGGATAAGGAACTTGGTAAATTGCAGAAGCAGAAAGAAGAAAAAGCAAGTATTGTGAATCAATTGAAAGGGCGTCAAAAGGAACTATTAACCCAGGTGCGTGAGAAACGAAAACAAGATGCCAAATTAAAGAATGCGATTACCGCCATGATACGGCGTGAAATTGAAAGAGCGAAAGCTGAAGCTGCCCGTAAGGAAAAGGAACATTTGGCGTCCCTGAAGAACAATAAAAATAGTGACACAAAAGCTGGTGAAAGCAACACAAGTGCCAGAACTTCAAAGCCCGCTTCCATCCCATCAGGAAGTGTGTTGGTAAGTAGTGAAGCGGATAAGGCATTAAATGCCAGTTTTGAAAAAAATAAAGGTGCACTCCCATGGCCGTGTGATGGTTACGTGATTACGCATTTTGGCCCCAACCAATATCCGGGAGGTATCGACTATAATAATCCCGGGGTTTCTATTGGCGTTAAACCCGGACAGGCGGTTAAATCAGTCTTTGACGGTGAAGTTACCCTTGTAAATTACATGGATGATAAGCAGGTGGTTTTCATTAAGCACGGAAAGTACTTTACTGTGTATAGCAATCTTGCTTCTGCCAGTGTGCAGCGCGGAGATAAAGTACATACCGGACAGGTAATTGGTAAAGCAGGGTTAAATGATGACGGCAATGGCGAAGTTGATTTTATTTTAATGGATGAAAACAATAACGTCAATCCTGAAGCCTGGTTGAAACACTAATTTTTTTATTTATCACCATATTCATCTGAGTATCTGCAGATGATTTCAAAGATTTTATTCCATGTCATTTTTATTTGAAATTAAAGGCATTAATCCCTCGTGGGGAAATAATTGCTTTATAGCGCCTAATGCAACCCTTTGCGGCGATGTAATTATGGGGGACGACTGTAGTGTTTGGTTTAATGCGGTCATTCGTGGTGATGTAAATTCTATACTCATGGGCGATAAGGTAAATGTGCAGGATGGAGCGATTATTCATTGTACCTACCTAAAATCAAAAACCATTATTGGAAATAATGTAAGCATCGGACACAATGCAATCGTACATGGATGCGTTATAGAGGATAATGTTTTAGTTGGTATGGGAGCCATCATTATGGATCATGCTAAAATTGGCACCAACAGTATTATTGCTGCAGGCGCGGTAGTTCTTGAAAATACGATAGTTGAACCGGGAAGTATTTACGCCGGCGTTCCTGCAAAAAAGGTAAAAGACATTTCAGAAGAATTGATAAAAGGGGAAATTGAAAGGATTGCTAATAATTACCTGGTTTATGCAGGATGGTACAAAAGTTGACAAAAGTAGGTTTAGATTGTTTCGAAAAGTTTAGATGGTTTAGAATTTCTTATCAATGAAAAAAATAATTATTCTTACTGTTTGCTGTTGGATTTTTTCAGGATGTTCTATTTTCAGAAGTCATGAAAAATACGGCTGCCCTACAAACGGGAAAAATATAGGTGCAGAAAGAATTTTATCAGGTGATAAAGCCGCGATAAAGGCAGCAAAAAAAGCGAAAAAATTTAAATATTAATTGAATTTCTATTCCTTATAAAAACAAAACCTATGTGTTATCATTTAAAAACAAAATATGGCGGCACAGAAGCTGTAATTGACGATAATTGCGGTGTTTCCAAATTTTATTCGATAGCCGATACATTGGCTGACGGATTGAAAGTAAGATTTCTGAACCAGGTAGATGATGCCGATACGCTTGACTGGGATTTTAAATACAAGAATAATTTTTTGACGCTTCATTACAATATTTTTAATGGAGTTTCAATATTGCCCAGGAGAATTAATCACACTGAGAAAGTAAATAAAGCTGTGGAAGAAGTTGCTGAATACCTTGAGAGAAACGCTTATTAATCCTGGTGCATAGTAAGCCAACAAATAACTGTAATTTTTATTTTGCTTACCATTTTTTATTGTCGATAGTTCCTAAAATATTTAAATAACTGATGTAGCGTTCTGCTGCAATTTTATTTTCTTCAACAGCTACTTTTACTGCACATCCCGGCTCCTCAATATGCATGCAATTATTGAATTTGCAATCGTTTATCAGCGCTTTCATTTCCGGAAAATAATGTGAAAGTTCATGTGGCTCTATATCCATCATAGCAAATTCTCTCATGCCCGGTGTATCAATTATTTTTCCGCCAAAAGGAAGATCAAACATTTCAGCGAAAGTAGTGGTATGCAATCCTTTGCCGCTCCACCCGCTCACTTCCTGCGTTTTTATAATATTTTCAGGAAAAATCGTATTGATAAAAGAAGATTTTCCAACACCCGAATGACCGCTTAATAAAGTGGTTTTATTTTTTAATAATTCTTTTACTGCGTCTATTCCTTCACCGTTAGTAACACTTATTGGATAAACCGGGTAACCGATCTTTTCATAAACTGATTTTATCCGGTCAAATTTATCTTTCTCTTTTGTTTTATACAGATCAGTTTTATTAAAAACAATAATTGCCGGCACATGGTAGGCTTCAGACGCGGCTAAAAACCGGTCGATAAAACCAGTGGAAGTTTTCGGATCTTTTAAAGTGGCCAATAAAATACTTTGGTCAAGATTGGCCGCCACAATATGGTGCATGTGCTTATTGTGTGGCGATTGCCGGGTAATATAATTTTTTCGGTCGTGAATTTTAGTAATGACGATCGATTCTTCTCCTTCTTCTTTATTATAATCTACTATATCTCCCACGGCAATTGGGTTGGTAGAAGTAATATCATCTATTTTGAATTTGCCTTTGATGCGTGCATTAAAATCTTCCCCTTTTTCATTTTTGAGCACATACCAACTGCCGGTAGATTTATAGACTAGAGCCTGCATGTTTTTTAATTAGCTAATTAGGGAAACTTTTTAAACAAGGTATATCTTAAAATAATTTCCACAAAAAGTAATGCCATTGCTGCAAAAATAAAGGGGTAAAATTTTTCGGAATAATGGTGGAAAGTAGTGATCTCAACTTTTGATTTTTCCATCTTATCAATTTCATTGTATATCTCTTCCAGGCTTTTATTATCAGTAGCTCTGAAATATTTTCCGCCGGTTTGAGTGGCTATGTTCTGCAGCAGTTTTTCATCAATAGAAACTTTTTGATTTTGCATTACGATTCCCAACGGTGTGCTTACCGGTGTTGGTGCATATCCATCAGTTCCTACTCCGATCGTATACACTTTTACATGAAAAGTTTTGGCAATTTCTAAAGCGGTTGAAGGATCAATAAGACCGCCATTATTCATTCCATCTGTAAGAAGAATAACGACTTTGCTTTTTGATTTGCTGTTTCTTAAACGATCTACACTTGTAGCAAGGCCCGAGCCTATTGCAGTTCCATCTTCGAGCAAACCGTTTCTAATGTTTGCGATTTGGGTTTTTAAAACATAGTGGTCTGTGGTAAGCGGGCACTGGGTAAAGCTTTCCCCGGCAAATATTACCACGCCAATCCTGTCAGACGGTCGATTATCCACAAATTCTTCTGCTACTTTTTTTGCCGCCTCCATTCGGTTAGGCGTAAAATCCTGTGCCGTCATGCTTCCACTTACATCAATTGCCAGGATAATATCAATGCCTTCGCCTTCTGTTTGTGTTTCATCAAATTTTGTCTGGGGACGTGCAAGAGCAAAGATGATGCATGCAAGGGCCAGTATCCTTAAAATAAAAGGGAATTGTTGGAAAGAATTTTTCCATGATCTTGAGGCTCTCAAACCTTTGGTAGTAGAAATACCGATTGCCGCCACCTGTTTTTTGCCTTTATTGAATTTCCAATAAATTAATACCGGTATCAGCAGAAAAAGAAGCAATAACCAGGGTTGCCCAAAAGTAATATTTCTGAAATACTCAAATACCATCTTCTGGTTTTTTATTTTGAATATTATTGATATTGGTGATCATTTCCCGGGTTTCAGAAAAGCATTTTTGATTTTCATAATCCGGTGGAACATACCTGGCGAATTTAACTGCATTGCCCATTCTTAAGGAATTGGCGAAATCAAAAACCTTTTCTTTTGAAAGATCCAGTTCATTTAATTCAATCAACAGTTCATCTGTGGTAAGATGCATTTGATAGGTATTGGTTTTTCTTGACAAATACCTTTTGAAAATATCTGACAATCTGGTATGATATTCTTTAAACTCATTCTTTTCCAGCAAATTTTCTTTTTGCAATTCATCTAATAGTTGCATCGCTTCGTTATAAGGTGAAAGTTTTGAATTGAAAATTCCCGTATCCTTTTTCTTTTTTGATTTTTTGATGATGAAGATGATCAATGCAATTAATAAAATAACACTGATGCCTATCAATAAATATATCCACCATGGAAATGTTTTTTTTACTTCAATGATGTTTTTAATATCATGAAAAGGAAGCGTACTATCTGCAGGAGAATAAGTGACGTTTATTGGAATCGAATCAGTATAAATATTAAAAGTTGAATCTCCATCAAGTGTTGAAACAGAAAGGGCCAGTGAGGGAATCAACTGTCTTCCTGAATCAAAACTTGTGATAGTTATTTGTTGACCAAAATTCCAAATTCCGTTTGAATAAGAAGAATCAATTTTGTCTTTTATTATCGGAACAAAATTTCCAAAACTATCCGGAATTGAAAACCAGCTTAGTTGATAAGTGTTGTCAGGCATCGAAGTTTCTACCTTGTAATGTATTCGCTGCCCTATAAGGATATTGGTTTTATCTACCGTTGTTTTTACCTTGGGCAATTGAGCAATAGAATGCTGTGATGAAAGCAGAATGCTAATTATTAAAACCGTAACGAACCTTATATCGTGAACTCCTTTCTTCAAATCCTTTTAGTGCGTTTTTTTTCTTCTTGTAAAAAATTGTTGTAAAATTTTTACGTAATCCTCATCGGTACGGATATGCAACAACTGTGCGCCTGATTTTTTAAAAATGGTTTTGGTTGATGCACTATGATCAATAAAGTTTTGATGATATTTGTATCTTACCATTGTGTCTGAAGTATTGAGCCATTCAGCGTTTCCTGTTTCAAGGTCCTGTACTTTAACCATGCCGATATCCGGTAACTGGCTGTCCATTTTATCATAAACTTTCAGGCCTATTACATCATGTCTTTTGCCTAAAACGCGCAGTGCATGTTCATAATTTTCGTCTATAAAATCGCTCATAATAAAGGCGATACTTTTTTGATGATTAGATCGTGAAAAGAAATTCAATGCTTCGCGAATATTGGTTCCACTGCTTTTAGGCCTTGCTGTTAGCAGTTCCCTGACAATGAAAAGCGCGTGGTCTTTTCCTTTTTTGGGAGGGATGTATTGTTCAATTTTGTCGCTAAAAAAAATGACACCTACTTTATCGTTATTATTTATTGCGCTAAAAGTAAGCACTGCGCCTATTTCGGTAATCATATCCTTTTTGTTCTGGTGGATGGTACCGAATAATGAACTGGCGCTTACATCAATTAAAAGGATAACGGTTAATTCTCTTTCTTCTTCAAAAACCTTGGTAAACGGATGGGCATATCGTGCACTTACGTTCCAGTCTATAAATCTTACATCATCACCATGATAATACTCACGTACTTCCCTGAAACGCATGCCCTTCCCCTTAAAAGCTGAATGATATTCGCCAGTAAAAAGATGCGTGGTGAGCTTCTTACTAACGATCTCCAGTTCTTTTACTCTTTTTATTATGTCGGCTGTGGTCAGCAAAGTGTATTGGTTACTTGGTTAATTAGTTTTATTCGTTTATCAGTAAAATAAAAATTGCGGTTATTTATTGCTTTACTGTAATTATTGCATTTTCGAATTAAGGAACGTTCGCTGCTTTCAAAATTTCATTGATTACCATTTCTATATTTACATTCTCCGCTTCTGCTTCGTAAGTAAGGCCGATGCGATGCCGCAGAACATCTTTGCAAATATTTCTTACATCCTCAGGTATTACGTAACCCCTTTTGTTTAAATAAGCATAAGCCTTTGAAGCCAAAGCAAGGTTGATGCTGGCTCTTGGAGAACCACCATAGGATATGAGTGGTTTTAATTTAGGCAGATTGTACTTGTCAGGATACCTGGAAGCAAAAACAATATCAATAATGTATTGTTCTACCTTTTCATCCATATAAACTTCACGAACAAGCTGACGTGCGTTTAATACTTCTGAAGAAGAAACAACTGCGTTTATGCGTGGCTGTTGCATTTCCATAACATTTTGCCGGATGATCGCCTGCTCTTCAGTTTTTGAAGGATAATCGATAATTACTTTAAGCATAAAACGATCTACCTGCGCTTCAGGCAATGGATAGGTTCCTTCCTGTTCGATGGGGTTCTGTGTTGCTAAAACTAAAAACGGTTCTTCCAATTGATAAGAACTGTTTCCAATTGTTACCTGCCTTTCCTGCATGGCTTCCAACAACGCACTTTGCACTTTTGCGGGAGCCCTGTTGATCTCATCTGCAAGGATAAAGTTGGCGAAAATGGGGCCTTTGCGAACTACGAATTCATTCTTTTGTTGATTGTAGATCATCGTACCAATCACGTCCGCAGGCAATAGATCAGGCGTAAACTGAATGCGGCTAAACTGTGCATTGATCGTACTTGCAAGCGATTTAATGGAAAGTGTTTTTGCGAGCCCCGGAACACCTTCCAGTAAAATATGGCCGTTGCTAAGTAAACCAATCAACAGCCTTTCAAGCATATGACTTTGACCAACAATGATTTTTCCGATCTCATCATGGATCTTATCAATAAAAGTTGCGGAGTGATGAATTTTTTCATTCAAGAGTCTAATGTCTTCTGCAGTTTGTAACATCTTTTTTCAATAAAATTGATTAACGATTTAAAGGTTTGCAAATTACGAACAACACATAAACAAAAAATGTGTTTATATAAAACCTTCACGGAAAGGTATGTTAAAAATAAAGGGAGCGATTAACTCCCTCTATTAATAATGTTGAAACAAGCAAAAAATATTATTTGTCGACTACTCTAAAAGATACTTTACAAATTACCCCATACGAGGAAACTTTTTGATCTTTTACATGTACTTTAAAATCTTTTACATACACGGAATCTATATTTTTTACTGTTTTTGAAACTTCAGTTACTGCGTTTTGAATAGCTTCATCAAAACTGCTTTCTGAAGATGCGATCACTTCTATTACTTTTACAATTGGCATAATAAATGGTTTAAAATAATTAATAAATATTTTCAATATAATATGCACAAAAGTTATTCCGCTTTTATGTTTTGTTATTTTAATGTGATTTAAAACCGGATCATTTGGTTATAAAACAGAAAGTTCTACATTTGCAAAATCACCAATTAATCCGGTTGAATCGCAACATTTACATACAAAAGTTTTTCGGCACTTTATTGCTCGCGACCTTCTTATTGAGTAATACACCCACAAAATATTTGCATTGGTTGTTTGCCAATCACAAAGATTTTGTAAGTAAAACATTAACTGATTCTAACAAACCGCAGATTAATGCCCCGGGAATTGATTGCCATTGCGAAACCAATGTAGTTATTGCTCCTTATACAGTACAAAGTGATGTTGTTGTTAAACCCCCGGCTCCTGTATTTTTTGATTTTACCTATACAGGAATTTCTACAATTTTTTTTTCTCAACCACTTTCTTTTGGCTTAAGAGGCCCTCCATCCATTTCATAAGATTTCTATCGTTTTTTAAATTTCTGAGACAGTAAAAGAATATTCTTTTACGATTTCTGGTTTATGATTTCTTCTTAATTGAGTTACCTCTTAAAAATTTCAAATGAAAATTCTTCTATCTATATTAGTTTTAGTCGCGGTTTCCCTGGTTATGAATCCTGTATATGCACAAAAAAAATCTTTACGTTATTCTCTTTCAGGAAAAATTACTGATACTTCAGGTGCGCCCTTAGCCGGGGCTTCTGTATATATTCCTGATCTTAAAAAAGGAAGCATTGCTGACGCCAATGGAAATTATAACCTCACCAATGTTCCTGCAGGAACTTATCTTGTTGAGATAAAATATATTGGCTATAAAACCATTACCCAAAACATTGATTTCGATCAAAATAAAACCGAAAATTTTTCCATGCAGATAGCTGTAGTGGAAGAAAGTGCCATTGTGGTTACAGGCTCATCAAGAGCAAGTTCGATTATCAGGAATCCTGTACCTATAGTAGCAGTCAACAAAAAATTCCTGCAACAAAATCTAAATACCAATATTATTGATGCGATTGCAACAGTGCCGGGCGTGAGTGAAGTGACCACAGGGCCTAATGTTTCCAAACCTTTTATCCGGGGACTGGGTTTTAACAGGATACTTACTTTATATGATGGCGTTCGCCTTGAAGGCCAACAATGGGGAGATGAACATGGAATTGAAGTGGATGAAAATACCGTTGACAGGGTGGAAGTGGTGAAAGGCCCTGCCAGTTTGATTTATGGCTCAGATGCTTTAGCGGGCGTAGTAAATCTTATTCCTGCTAATCCACCAGCACCCGGCAAAATTGTTGGCAACATTTTAAATGAATATCAAACCAATAATCGCCTGATTGAAAATTCAGCCACTATTGCCGGAAACACAAATGATATAACATGGGGTGGAACTTTTACTCATAAAATGGCTACTAATTATAAAGATAAATACGACGGAAGGGTTTATAACACTGGTTTTGCCGAAACAGATGCATCAGCCAATCTCGGTATCAATAAAAACTGGGGCTATAGCCATTTTGGGTTTTCAATGTTCAACGATTTACAGGAAATTCCAGATGGAAGCCGCGATTCAGCTACCAGGAAATTCACCAAACAAATTACTGAAGCTGATACTTTCCGGCCAATTGTGAGTAATGCCGAATTGAA
The DNA here is from genome assembly GCA_028876495.1 of Bacteroidota bacterium. Taxonomy (GTDB): domain Bacteria; phylum Bacteroidota; class Bacteroidia; order Chitinophagales; family Chitinophagaceae; genus Ginsengibacter. The sequence continues at coordinate 13,670 of JAGWRO010000052.1, read as the reverse complement.
TTCTTATAAAATATCCGCATTGCATCAGCATGTTCAGCACTATGATTTTTATGATGCCAATAGTTTTGATTTGGGAAGCGGAAGATTAGCGGTAAACCTCGCTTTTCAAAAAAGCATCCGCAGAGAATTCAGTCATCCCGAAGTTCAGATTCCTGGCTTGTATCTTATGCTCAATACGTATACTTATGACACGAAATATTATTTTAATGAAAAGAATGGTTTTAGTGTAACGGCTGGTATCAATGGAATGTACCAGGATAATAATGTAACCAAAGGAACAGAATACATTATTCCTTCCTACCGCCAGTTTGATGTTGGCCCATTTGTTTATATAACGAAGCGAATGGACAAAATGGAAATTTCGGGGGGATTAAGATATGATGTAAGTGATTATAATAGCCAGGACTTGTATGCTTCCACAGATCCTGCAACAGGTTTTGATCATGTCGTAACCGGGAAAGATACTGCCGGAGCGCAACATCTCTTTTCTGCGTACAAACATACGTTTTCAGGTATGAGCGGAAGCATTGGCTTGTCTTATAAATTTAATGATCAGTTCAGCATGAAAGCCAATTTGGGCAGAGGATACCGTGCGCCTAATGTTTCTGAAATTTCTGCCAATGGCGTTCATCCAGGAACCAATATGTACCAAATTGGTAACCTGAATTTTAAACCTGAATTTAGTTTGCAGGAAGATTTGGGCGCTACTTTTAATTCAACTCATGTCACTATAAACGCAGACGTATTTAATAACAATATTCAAAATTATATTTACAATGAAAAGTTGGATAACGCTGCAGGACAGGATTCGATTATTGTTCCGGGTAACCAGACCTTTAAATTTGTGGCGGCGCGCGCCAATTTATATGGTGGGGAATTAAGCATTGACGTTCATCCGCATCCCTGGGATTGGCTACATTTTGAAAACTCACTTTCTATGGTTTATGCCGTTAACAGGGGTGTTGCAGGAGAAGGAGAACTTTCAGACAGCGCTAAATATTTGCCTTTCATTCCGCCATTGCATACCATCTCCGAATTGCGTGCGAATATTAAAAAGGCAGGAAATATTTTTGCCAATGCGTTCGTAAAAGTTCAGTTTGAAGTGTATGCAACTCAAAACCGGGTTTATTTACTAAACAATACAGAAACGCCCACACCAGGTTACCAGTTATTTAACGCCGGCTTCGGAACTGATATTCTGAATAAAAAAGGAAAACCAATGTTCAACATTTCCTTCCTCGGCAATAATTTATTCGATGTGGCTTATCAATCAGGATTAAATCGTTTGAAATATTTTGAACCTTATCCCGGCAACTTTACCGGCCACGACGGTATTTATAATATGGGAAGAAATTTCAGTATCAAGGTAAATGTTCCTTTGAGATTTAAGGAATAACAGTAAACGAAGAAAATTATAAGATTTTTATTTTATCGTAAAGCTTTGCCCGAATTAAAAGCCGTTTAAACATTATGTTTGAGCGGCTTTTTTTAATTTGATGTTGATAATAGATCGACACAACGTCCGCTATCGTGCAACGTTGATAAGAAAAAAAATGATGCGAAAAGTCGGAAAAGCAAAAAGGAAAGGGGAGAGGTTGCAGAAGATGCCGGAGGAAAACAAATAAGGAGTTCTTTTATTGGTTTGGTTTTCTTCTATTGGCTGCTAAAAGTAAAATGGGAATCCAATGAATTCCCCAAATTTTTATTTTCCTCATTCTCCCGGATGATATTTCCTTTCCACGTGCTTCATCACATCTTGTTTGTAAAACAACACATCTTTAAAAATGCCTTTGGTGTACATCAATCCCTGGTCGAAAAAATGTTTGGAATTCTTATGCCCGCTTTCGCCGCCGGTTAATAAAGATTTCGCTTTTATTCTTTTTCCAAATTCCACCGCGCAAATAAAACTGTTTCCATTGTAACCATACCTTTTTTTGGTTCCGTTAAAAGTGCGGCTCACAAAAGAAGGGATTTCGCCCCAGGTTGAAGAAGTAAAACCGACGGGAAGGCTTGATGAATCATCATTGAAATGATTTTCAATATCTCCCGATATTCTTTGATAACGATTGATTTTTCCCCACTCAATTTTCCAGGTTCCAAAATTATTTTTAAGCTCGCGCATTGCTGACAAAAGCGGTTGTAGTAATTGTTGAGCAGTAGAGGTGGCTGCAAATTTTTGAGTTTTTATCATCTGGTCGTCTTCATTGCCTTTAGGTACTTTTATAAAATAAATCGGGCGAAGAATTTTTTCGCCCCAGTAAACGGCAAGAGTTGTTGCGACAGAATTTTCACCTGAATGATAATCCCAGTTTTTTAAAATAGAAATTGGTTCCATCAATTGACTACGTAAAGAATCGCTTGCAGGAAGTGTTTCATAAGCTTTTATCAATGCAGGAATCAACACTTCAAAAGCAGCGAGGTAAGTGTTATAACCTTTGGCGATCACTTTATCAATAGTATATGATTTTTCTTCCGGCAAAATTCTAAGCGCATTAATGGCGCGAAAATTTTGCCCATCAGGAGCCATGTAAGCCGGATAATTTTCTTTCTTCGGACTGTATTTTCCGGCAACGGTAAAAGGAGTGGAGTTGCAGTTTTCAATCCATCCATTTGGAGGATTATAAATGTGCACACTTTCATTTACAGGCGTCAATCCTTTCCATTCTGTGGCAGAAGTGGTTCCGTCAACCGGTTGCGACCAGTCATATTTCGGATCTCTTTTCGGGATAAAGTTCCCATGCCAATATGCAATGTTTCCTTCTGCATCAGCATAAACTGTATTGTTGGAAGCATTCGCCAACATGTCCATCACTTTTTTATAATCCGCAAAACTTTTTGCTTTGGTTCTAAGCCAGCTTTGTTCCAATCCCTTTATATCGCGGTTATCTGATTTTACACTGATGTATTCACCGTTTCTTTTCGCCATTACCGGCCCGTGACCTGTGAATAATGCATCAAAGGTTTTGGTTTTCATAGAATCGCCTTCGCTATAATGAAGGACTATTTTTTTATGAATCACTGGTTTTTCTTTACCATTGTATTCATAATACAACTTGTTGTTTTTTGAAATGATCTTTTCAATGTAAGCATCTGAAACATCGGCGTAGCTTGAGGTATGCATCCATCCGCAATGTTCGTTGAATCCCTGGTACACGAAAAATTGTCCCCATGTAACCGCACCGTAAGTATTTAATCCTTCGTCGCTTACCATATGCACTTCAGGCCGAAAATAAAAAGTAACATGAGGATTGATGTATAAAATCGCATGATGGGATGCTGTGATTTTTGGAGCAAAAGCAAAACCATTTGAACCGGTTATTTTTTCTTCGTGATAGATATTTAGCGCTACAGGTTTATTTTCTCCTGAATAAAAATTTTCCAATTCTCGAACATTCACTCCGCCTGTACTTATTGCGCCGATACTTCCATCTGTCCAGAGTAGTGGAAACCACGGCTGAAATCTTTTTAGCAACGCAGGTTTTACCTGCGGATTTTTGTATAAATAATAATTGATAGCGTCTGCATAAGCGTTGCATAATTTTTTAAGCCACAACGGTGCGTTATTATAATCTGAAACTGCGCCGGCAGAATCGATAACCAGTTTTATAAGCAGATCATTGTACAAATCTTTTTCGCCGTTTACTTCTGAAAGTCTTCCCAGTTTTTCAACATAATTCATTTCCACTCTCGGGAAATCATCTTCGCATTGCGAATATAACAGTCCGAAAACCGCGTCTGCATCCGTTTTGCCGTAAATATGCGGAATGCCAAAGCTATCTCGAATGATCGTAACTTGATTTGCCTCCTGTTTCCATCGGGCAATTTCTTTAGGCGAAAATGTTTGTGCGAAAAGTTGAAGTGGAAAAAGAAGAACGAAAAGCAGTTTCATGTTTGCAACATTTTGTGATCTTTAAAGATACTTTTTAAAAGGAAAGTTATTGATTTTGAGTTACACAAACACGCATGAAAATTATAAGGACAAAGACATTTCACTGTTGTTTTTCCTCTAAAACTTTTTGATAGTGAACGAAGAAAAAATGTAGATTTTTATTTTGCAATCGCAAGACTGCTTTTATAAAGAGAAAATTAAGCTTGTGATTATTTTATATATTTAATGATTCAATCAATTTTTTAATCATAAATAATGGTAAAAAAAATCTTCAAAAAAGCCGGGTCCTTATTTTTCGTGGCATTGATAATTAATTTTTCTGTTAGTGCACAAAATGTAGAAACCGGCATCCATTTTAAACCAACTGAAGCATCACTTAAAAACTACCAATACCCTGAATGGTTCAGAGATGCAAAATTTGGAATCTGGGCGCACTGGGGCCCGCAGGCTGTTCCGCGCCAGGGCGATTGGTATGCAAGGTTAATGTACCAGGAAGGAAGCGCTGATTATAAATATCATCTTGCACATTACGGGCCTCAATCAAAGTTTGGTTATAAAGATATTATCCCTTTGTGGAAGGCACAGAGATGGGATCCGGAAAAACTTATGGCGCTTTATAAAAAAGCCGGTGCAAAATATTTTGTCAGCATGGGAACACATCACGATGATTTCTTTTTATGGAATTCTAAAATCCATAAATGGAATGCTGTCAATTATGGCCCGCATAAAGATGTGGTAGGCATTTGGCAAAAGGCTGCAAAGAAAGAAGGGCTGCGTTTTGGCGTATCAGAACATTTGGGAGCAAGCTTTACGTGGTTTCAGCCAAGTCATGGCGCTGATACCACAGGGCCTTATAAAGGAATTCCCTACGATGGCGCAAATCCGATGTACCAGGATTTGTATCATGCCAAAGCAGATTCAAGTGATCATGGTTGGTTAAGCACTAATCAGGAATGGCAAAGAGAATGGTTTTTTAGTATCAAAGAACTTATAGATAATTATCATCCTGATCTTCTTTATTCAGATAGTAAGCTACCCTTTGGGGAATATGGAAAAACTATGCTGGCGCATTTTTACAACCAGGATATTGCAAAGAATAATGGAATACTTGAAGCGGTGTATACGTGTAAAGAACCTTCTGACGGCATGTGGGTGCAGGACCTGGAACGTGGCGTAAAAGATACAATCAGTGCGCTTCCATGGCAAACCGATACCTCGATTGGAGATTGGTTTTACCGAACAGGACAAAAATATAAAACTGCTACAGAAGTAATACAAATGCTTGTGGATATAGTAAGTAAAAACGGGAACCTTTTAATTAATATCGTGCAGACACCTGAAGGTGACCTGGAACCGGATGTAATAGAAATTGTAAAAGAAATAGGAATGTGGACTTCCATAAATGGTGAAGGTATTTATGGAACAAGGCCATGGAAAGTCTATGGTGAAAAACCTGCGAATGAAACTGTTGTTAAAAGTGGCAACTTCAATGAAAGCAAAGTTCAGTATACCGCAGGTGATATCAGGTTTACGAGAAAGGGTAATATTTTATACGCTTTTTGTTTGGGCAAACCGTCAGCAGATATCCGTATTTCTACTTTGGGCAAAAAATCATCGATTGGAGTAAAAGTGATCAGTTCTGTAACGATGTTGGGAAGCAATGCTAAACTTGATTGGAAACAGGAAGGAGACGCATTGGTCATTAAAAAAACATTTAAAGTTCCTGTGGAACAGGTTCCTGTAATTGGCTTCAGGATTCAATTCAAAGATTAGAGTTAAAATGCAAACATTAATATGTACTGAGCCGGGACATTTCGAATACCGGTTTGCCGAAATGCCGGAGTTAAAAAAAAGCCATGCGATCATTAAAATTAAGCGCATCGGTATTTGCGGAACCGATCTTCACGCTTTTGAAGGAACCCAACCTTTTTTTGAATACCCCAGGATTTTAGGACATGAACTTTCGGGCGAATTAATAGCATTTGACAATGCACCGGGTTTTGAAATTGGTGAATCTGTCACCTTTATTCCTTATTTCAATTGTGGAAATTGTATTGCGTGCAAAATGGGAAAACCAAATTGCTGCAGTAAGATAAAAGTTTGCGGAGTTCATGTAGACGGAGGAATGGTTGAATATCTTTCGGTGCCATCTTATTCACTGGTACATGGCGACACTTTGAGTTTTGATGAATTGGCCCTGGTAGAACCTTTGGCAATAGGTGCCCATGGTATAAGCAGGGCGGCTGTAAAGAAAGGGGAATATGTTTTAATAGTGGGTGCCGGGCCTATTGGATTAGGCACCATGGAATTCGCCCGAATTGCAGGTGCAAAAGTGATCGCTCTAGATATGAATAGCCAACGATTGCAATTTTGTAAAGAAAAATTAAAAGTGGAATATACCATCAATCCTTTGGAACAGGATGATGAAAAAAACTTAATGGAAATTACCAATGGAGATATGCCAACGGTGGTAATAGATGCTACCGGAAATTTGATGGCCATCAATAAATCCTTTCAATACCTGGCACACGGAGGAAGATATGTTTTGATTGGTCTTCAAAAACAAAATATTTCTTTCAGCCATCCTGAATTTCACAAGAGAGAAGCAACATTGATGAGTAGCCGTAATGCTTTGAGGACAGACTTTGAACAGGTAATATCCTCTATGAAAAGTAAAGAAGTAAACCCTGCGAGTTACATTACCCATCGTGCTTCATTTCAACAGCTAAAAGCAGAATTTACTCAGTGGCTGGATCCGGGAAACGGAGTGATTAAAGCGATGGTTGAAATGGAATAATAAAACTAACTACGTACAGTAAACGAAGAAAAAGCAAAGATTTCTATTCTTGTCAGGAATGCTGCAATAGAAATTATTTTCTGATTTAAACTTCTTTATTTTCTCTGCGTCATAGAAGTAATTCTCACAATTAAAAATTACAATTATGAAACAGATTATTACACTTACAAAAACAGAAACTTTAGGACTGGCATTTATCTTCAGTACCACTATTGCCGCTTATATTTATTCTATGATTTATTTCATGTAGAAAAATGACAGAAAGCAACGGAAGCAATAATTATTATCGATTCCCGGAAACTTTTCAGCCAATAAAAATTGAAACGTTGCCGGGAATTTTTGATTGATAAACCTGCTTTGTTAACCATTGGTATTTTATTTGGATAGATAAACACAATTATCATAGCTTTATCTTTATCAAAAAAATAAACTATGAAAGCATTTCTCGTAACGATATTATTTTTCTCTTTTTTTACCTCGGAAGGCCAGCAACAAAATCTTATTCAAAAAGTCGATTCAACTTTTACCGGGAAGATAATTACCGACAAGGCTAATCGCACAAGAATTTATTTGACCGGTTTTAAACAAACCCTTGATAGCAGCGGCGTTTATACCACTACTTATATTTTCGGGGCAAAAATATCACGGCCTACGTTTGATGTTAATATCAATATGATATTTCACACTCCACTTCTTTCTGATGGACCTATTGGTTTTGAATATGGGCCTTATGGGGTAGGAAGATATTCAGGTTCTGGTGCCTTGCGAAACAATAATTTGTATTTATTTCTACGGGGACAAATGACCTCATCTAACCATCATTTTTACATAAAAATAAAAAGCAAAGAAAAGGTGCATCCGGATATAAGTGGCCTTGACGGACAATCCAATTTTTAGTAAAATAAAAATCTTATAAATTTCTTTGTTTACTGCACCAATGAATTAAATACCCATCTTTTTGGTTAATTTTTTATTGTACAAGTTTTGGTACAGAAATGAAAATCGGTTCTACAAATTTCTATTTTAAGTGCCCTTTTCTTATTTCAAAATCCTGTTAAATCTTTTAATAAAACATAGCTATAACCGTGCATATAAAAGGAAAGTAAAGCTTTGTGCTATGCGTTTTGCTTTTATAAAAAGTTAAAGATCGATACGGTTGCCAAATTTGGCAGCGTAGGCGCATAATTTGATTACCTCATTATTAAAATGAAAAAAGAGCATGTATGAAATTCATTTCATGCTTAATCTATTTACTAATTAAAAATTTAAAAAAAATGAAACAGCTAACCAACTTTCTTTCCAATTTATTGAGAAGAAAATACAGTATTAATTTAGAATATGTTTTTATAAAGTCTTTTAAAATCAACAAAATTCTTAATAGGGCTATTCTGATCGGCATTATGCTTTTTGGTTTTACAGGGTTTTCTTTGGGGCAGACTTCTGCATTTAATACCCCTTCTCATAAGAAGAGTATGATGAATCAAAATTCAGCGTTAAATAGTGCTACCTATAAGAAAGATCTCTTAAAAGATAAACGTGAGATTAGCGCCAAATTGAGAACTGAAAAACAGGAATTACACCAGGTAAAAAAAATCATTAATGAAATATCATACACTCCTTCAACTTCTATGTTTGAAAAATTTAAAATGAATTTTCCAAAAGCACAAAAGGTAACCTGGTTGCCAACTGATGGATATGTTGAAGCTGATTATACAATGAACAAATCAAAGATGGCTACCTTTTATGATTTAAATAATACACTAATAGGTACTGCAAAATATATCGCTTATAAATCGCTTCCGGCAAAGGGCAGGAAAGACATAGCCAGGCATTACAAAGGGTTTGTTCCTGAAAAAGCAATGTATTTTGATGATAATGATCAAAATACTACTAACATGAATTTCTTTGGAAGCGATATTGACCAGGATGATTATTATGTATTGTTGGAAAATAAGAAAAATGACAAGAAGGAAATTGTTTTACAGGTAACTCCTCATGGCAGTGTATCCTATTTTAGTGAGGTTAAATAGAATTCGAAGTCATTCACATAAACATACAACCTCCCCGGAATTATTGTATTGTTTACGGCGGCTCTGATTTTGAAAAGAAATAAACTTATATTTTAAACGATTTTTTTAATCAGCTTAAATAATTTATAAGGCGGATATTTAAAGGGTACATCGATCCAGGTAGGAGTTGTTACCACCGCCCTCTGATTACTGAAAGCCAGGAAACTGGCTTTTCCATGATACTTCCCGAGGCCGCTCTGTCCAACACCGCCAAAGGGAAGGTTATGATTGGAAATGTGCATTAATGTATCATTAATACAAGCACCACCCGAGGTGGTTTTAGATAAAACATCCTCACCCTTTTTTTCTTCACCGAAATAATAAAGCGCCAGTGGTTTTTCCTTTGAATTAATCAAGTCAAGAGCTTCGTCCATTTCTTTAAATGTAATTACCGGCAACAAGGGGCCAAAAATTTCCTCCTGCATTATTGGGGAATCAGGCTTAACATTATCCAAAATAGTCGGCGATATAAAGAGGCTTTCTTCGTCAAACTTCCCGCCCCACCAGATATTTTCTCCCTCTAAAAGCTGGATCAGCCTTTTAAAAGCGCGTTCATTCACAATCCTGCCATAGTGTTCACTTTGGCGCATACTGCTTCCCAACATTTTATTGAACGCTTCTGCAAGCTTTTCAAGCAGTTTTGCTTTTACTGATTCATGAACGAGCAGGTAATCAGGCGCAATACAAGTTTGCCCTGCATTTATAACTTTTCCCCATGCAATTCTTTTGGCAGCAATATCAATATTGGCTGATCCGTCAACAATACAAGGGCTTTTTCCTCCCAATTCAAGAATTACCGGTGTGAGGTATTCAGCGGCGGCTTTCATAACGATCTTACCCACGTTGCTGCTGCCTGTAAAAAAGATAACATCGAAGCGCTGATGCAACAGGGCTTCACCTGTTTCCTGGTGCCCCTGTGCCACAGAAATATAATCTTCTTCAAAAATTTCTTTAACCATTTTTTCTGACAGTTTAGAAATATGCGGGGAGAATTCAGAAGGTTTCATTATTGCGCAGCAACCTGCGGAAATAGCTCCCACCAGCGGATAGAAAAGTAACTGGAACGGATAATTCCATGGAGCAATGATCAATGCAACTCCCAGTGGGTCATAAATAATTTTACCGGATGAAGGTTTTAGATATATGGGTGTGGGTACTTTTGAAGGCCGGCCCCAATTTTTTAAATTTTTTAGATGAAGATCAATTTCCTGTAATACAATACTTATTTCAGTCAGGTAAGCTTCTTCTTTTGATTTGTGTAAATCCTCCCAAAGAGCTTTAGTAATTTCCGGTTCAAATTTTTTTATACCAGCCTTTAAATTTTTTAATTGTCGTATTCTGAAATCAATATTTTTCGTTTTACCCGAAGCATAAAAGTTTCGTAAATCATGAACTTTTTTTGCAATCCATTCTTCTGAAATATTTTGAACCAAAACGTTTGGATTATCTTCTTTCATTTTTTTTCTTCTTTCCAATGAAATTACACTTTTTGTTGAAGTGAAATTGAAGTCTTGTGCAGTAAACTAACAAACTGAAGGGATTTTTATTTTGCTTTTAAAACAATTTTAAAATAAAAAAAGGGACTCCCCAACCCGGAAGCCCCCTTACGTTTTCAACCCAGACTATGTTATTTAAACCTAAGGTTGATCCCCACGTTATTTGCCTGCAAACCTGTAGTTTGTGAGTAACGGCCATATCGTAAATCAACCATATTGAAAAAAGGTATATTGAAAACTCCTTTTTCCGGCGTTAACCTAATGTTGACTCCAAAAAATTGAGATGTAAAGGCCGACATATTATAATTGCTCGTATAATAAGTGTCCGAAACCTTGTGTTGTTCGTAAGGTGCAAAATATGGAGATGCGGTTTGAACATAATATCGATAGAACGGACTTATCGAGACGAACGGCGAAACTTTATATGGCACTTCCAGGCTGGCCGTATGCGCTTTGATTCCCCAGTCGTCTACATAATACCTATAATAGCTGCGTAAAATTATTTTATCTCCGAGGAAATAATTCATACGGATGCCGAGCGGAAGTTTAAATCTTGTAGATGGAAGGTTTTCAATTTTTTCACTTCCGTCGGTAAAATATACACGGTGAAAAGGAAGCCCAAGGTAGCCTTGTTGTGCTACTCCCTCAGCAATCAAAGCCACCTGGAAGTTTTTATTAATTATTTGCGATAAAGTAAGTGAACCAGAAAAAGTGTATCTCGGTGTTCTTGGTAAGCGAACTTTTATAATTCGTCCGCTGGAAGAAATTATATTTCCGCTTGCGGTTGTGTAAGTGGTTGGTCCTGTTTCTACTGGTTTGGGTACAAATTCTGTAGGTTCGATCAAAACTACGTGATCAAAGTAAGCCTGTCCCTTAAAATTGATGTCAGTATTTTTATTTTTTGATGTTTTACCCAAAGAGAAATCGAGGCCGATGGAGTGATAATTAACTTCAGTGGATAATGAAGTTCCCACACCAATCGTTACGCCATTGCCTTTTTCTACCTGCCAGTTTACCGAAGGATAAAACCTGTTTCCCCAGCCCCTTGCGGTGCCTAAAGGATTTACGTAAGCCTGTGAGGCAGATGTGTGGTGATCAAAACCTGCTTCAAAATCGAGTGTATATTTATTGTTGATCTCATTTTGCTTTACAAATTTCAATTCAAAAACATTAGAAACATCACTCAGTTTTTGACTGCCAATGCCACCTGTAATTGCAGAATGATTTCCATCCTGGTTAAAATAACCTGAGACCAAATTTACTTCTTCCAACTTCAGATTTTGGTTTTTATAAGAGGTAGTATCCACATTATAAGACTGCGAAAAGGCAGACAAAAGCCCGAAATAAAGGCCGACAACCGTTAGACAAATTTTCTTCATTGCTTGTTTTTAATTCTTATCAATTACTTTTAATTCTTTAAATAGCTCTTTAGTTGCAGCCGCAACCGCCACCTATTTTTCCTGAGTTGGCACCGCTTGCTCCTTCCCGGTAACTTTCAAAATTGAGTTCCGTTTTCTCAACTTTTCGTGAATTCAGTTGCATTTCTGCGTCGTTTATTTTGTTCTTCTGATACTCTTTCACGTCAGCGCAACCTGTAGTAATACTCAGTACAAAAAGACCAATGATGGGGAGTAATATTATTTTATTTTTCATGAGTATTTGTTTAATGTTTTTTTATTGCCAAATGGAATTGCGCATAAAAGATTTCATCACAATTGGTATTAAGTTGCCCGAAATTTTTCATGCTCCATTTCATGCTAAAAAGTTAATTGCATTTTATATTGTGTGAAGTATAGATTTTATTGTTGTCGTCAATAATCAGGCATTCAACCTGCTTAAGTTGGTTGATCAAATGAAGACCATGCTCAATACCCATAATCATAACAGGGGTAGCCATTGCATCGCATATTTCTGCATTGGGCGAAATGATCGTCACACTTTTAATGCCGCTTACCGGAAGGCCGGTATGCGGATCAATGGTGTGAGAATATTTTTTGCCATCAATCATTACAAACTTTTCATAATTGCCCGAAGTAGCAACTGCCATGTCGCTTATATCCATATAAGAGAACGGGTATCCTTTATAATCAGGATGAACGATACCAACCGTCCAGGGCTTTCCGTTAGGCTGGGTTCCCCATGTGGTAAGATCGCCGGAAGCATTTACAATGCCGCTGGTTACTCCGTTTTTCTTCATTACCTCCTTTGCCATTTCAGCCGCGTACCCTTTTCCTATTCCGCCAAACCCAATCCTCATTCCTTTCTCTTTTAAAAAAACCGTTTTCTTCTCCGCGTCAAGTTCAATGTTTTTATAATTGATCAGCCGCACCATTTTCTTTGCTTTTTTTGCAGGAGGTAATGAGGTCATCGTTTGGTCAAAATTCCATAGGCTTTTGTCAATGCTTCCGTAAGTGATATCAAAGGCGCCTTGTGTAACAGAAGAAATTTTTATGCTTCTTTCAATAATTCCGAAAGTTTCATCACTTACTGATACAGGTTGTAATCCTGCATTGCGGTTGATAAGATTGGTTTCGCTATCGTCACTAAAGGTGGTGAGCAGCTTTTCGATTCTTTGTATTTCTCTCACACCTTCATCGATCATCTGGTTTGCCCACTCATGGGTATGCGCTACCACAGTCAGTTCAAACTGGTTGCCCATAAGTTTCATTGTACGCTTATATGCCTGTGGTTGTGTCATATTTATTTACTCTTTTACCGAGGAAAGTTCATCAATAAAATCATCAGGTCCCTGGCTATAATAACCATCCCATACCCTCAATTTATTTCCATTGCTGTCCAGCAAGATGGTAAAGGGAAACCTGCCATCAGGATTGTATTTTGCTGCCAACGCATCATTTTCTTTTTGCTGTTCTTTCGAAAGTTCATCTTTTTTTTGCCTTGGGAAGTCAGCATTTACAAGGATTAAATTTTCTTTGGCATACTCCGTGAAAACATCTGAATTAAAAATGTTTGCACGAAGTTTCATACAGGGAATACACCAATCAGATCCTGAAAAATTCAGCAGGATGAGTTTATGCTCAGTTTTTGCTATTTGTTCGGCCTTTTCAAGGTTGTTTAGCCAGGGAGAAGGCGCAAAATTGGAAGTAAATAAAAAGGCAGCCGCCAGAAATAGTTTCATCATGAGTTACGATTTTTTATGAGTCTACAGGGATATAGTGGATAAAACTATTTATTTGGTTGGGCGAATGCTCTTACTAAAATGTTAGATAACAAAGTATTAACGACTTCAGGTGAAAGAATAATAAATTACAGGAGAATAAGGAATATAATAGGTGTTTTGCTAATTAACTCAAGTTGCCAGTTAAAAAGAGCATCGGAATAAAGAATAATTTTGAGTTACCCACTTAAAATTATTTTACCGATGCTCAATGAAGATAAAATTATATCAATTTATTGTT
>JAGWRO010000051.1 GCA_028876495.1 Bacteroidota bacterium | reverse complement strand
TCATGTATCGTTCTTTTTTTAAACCACTACTCGATTTTCTCATCGCCTTTACCGGATTTATTATTTTATTACCCCTCTTTCTGCTTGTTTGGCTTATCCTGATGATTGCGAATAATGGTAAAGCTTTTTTTATACAATTACGCCCAGGTAAAAATAAAAAATTATTTAAGGTGATCAAGTTCAAAACCATGAATGATAAAAAGGATAAAAACGGACATCTTTTACCAGATGAAAAACGGTTAACTGGCATTGGAAAATTTATCCGCAAAACCTCTTTAGATGAAATCCCGCAATTACTTAATGTAATTAAAGGGGATATGAGCTTGGTAGGGCCGCGTCCCTTATTGGTAGAGTATCTGCCCTTATACAGTGAACAGCAAAACAGAAGGCATGAGGTTAAGCCGGGTATTACAGGCTGGGCGCAGGTAAATGGTAGAAATGCCATTAGCTGGGAGCAAAAATTTAATTATGATGTTTGGTATGTGGATCATTTATCTTTCGCGCTGGATGTAAAGATATTTTTTCTCACTTTGCAAAAAGTTTTTAAATCGGAAGGGATTAGTTCTGCAACGGCAGCAACTATGGAAAGATTTACAGGCAATTAAATCAATGAACCAATCCTATTGTATATACGGTGCCAGCGGTCACTCGAAAGTGATTATTGAAATAATTGAGAAAGGAGGGGGGGTGATTAAAGGGTTGTATGATGATGATCCATTAAAAAAGAGACTTTTAGATTATGAGGTCACCAATCAGAAATCTATATTTGATTTGCCAGGCGTTGATTGGATCATTGGAATTGGCGATAATGAAACCAGGAAGAAGGTGGCTGAGGAAAATTTATTATCCTATGGAATCGCCATTGATCGTAAAGCAACCATTTCCGACAGAAATGAAATAGGAACGGGAACCGTGATTATGCCGGGCGTTACTATTAATTCGTCAACCGTGATAGGGAAACATGCTATCATCAATACCAATTCATCGGTTGACCATGATTGTATCCTGGAAGATTATGTGCATGTATCTCCTAATGCTACCTTATGTGGCGGTGTAAGGGTTGGAGAAGGGACACATGTTGGCGCAGGAGCGGTTATTATTCCGGGAATTAAGATTGGGAGGTGGTCAACAATAGGAGCCGGTTCGGTAATAATAAAAGATGTTCCGGATTTTGTTACTGTAGTTGGTAACCCGGGGAGAATAATAAAATAAGTCTGGTACTTAACGATTGTGGCCGGATCTTGGTGTATTTATTGCACAGAGTCGCACGGGGTAAAGGCACTGAGTTTACACGGAGTGAAAAAAACACTGTGGTACACTGTGTAATACTCTGAGAAACTCTGTGAAATAAAAGATTATAACACAGAGTTGCGCGGAGTAGGAATAATTCTGTGGTACATTATCCTTATCCTCCATATTGGAATGGTGTAAAAATTAAAAGTTATATTTGGTTAAAAAAATGGAGACGCTATTAATAGAACTTACTAATCAAAAAGCATACAAGTTGATACAGGACATGGAGGAATTAAACTTAATCCGTGTTTTAAAGAAGCCTGTAAAGTTATCATTGCTGCGCGGTAAGATTAAGACAAAGATGTCTGATGAAGATATTGATAAAAGACTAAATACACTTCGCCAGGAATGGGAGAGAAATACCTGATTGATACTTCTGGTGTTATTAAATACCTGACCGAAACTTTTCCTGTAAAAGGACTTTTATTTATGGATGAAATTTTAAATAAGGGTAGTAACATATCATTTATTTCAGAGATTGAATTACAGGTTTGGAATCCGGAAGATCCGGATGATTTAAAAGTTTATCAATCTTTTGTTTCTGAATCAACGGTTGTCGGGTTGCAAGACGGGATCATCCAGGAAACAATACGTATTCGTAAATACTATAAACTAAAATTACCGGATGCGTTAATAGTTGCGACAGCACTGATTAACGACATGACACTTATAGCGGATAATGATAAGGATTTTATGTTGGTCCCTGAATTAAAATATATTAATCCCAAACGGCTATCGAACACAGAAATCTAAGAGAAAAATATTCCCAAACTAAATGAACAGTAAAATATGGCTTTCCTCCCCGCACATGGGAGGCAACGAACGGAAATATGTAACCGAAGCGTTTGACTCCAATTGGGTAGCGCCTTTGGGGCCAAATGTAAATGGATTGGAAACTGATATTGCTTCCTACCTCGATGATGACATTCATGTAGCGGCACTTAGTTCGGGTACAGCCGCTTTGCACCTGGCACTGATCTTATTGGGCGTGGAAGAGGGTGATGAGGTGATCTGCCAAAGCATGACTTTTTCGGCTTCGGCCAACCCGATACGGTATCAAAGAGCTACGCCGGTGTTTGTAGATAGTGAAACCGATACCTGGAATATGGACCCTGCATTTTTGGAAGAAGCGATAAAAGACAGGATGGCCAAAGGCAAAAAACCTAAGGCGATCATCCCGGTACATTTGTATGGGATGCCGGCAAAGATGAAGGAGATACTGGCAATAGCAGGTACATACGAAATTCCGGTGGTAGAAGATGCAGCAGAAGCGTTGGGGTCTTCCATCAATGGAAAAAAGTGCGGAACTTTTGGAGAGATGGCCGTTCTTTCTTTTAACGGGAATAAGATTATAACCACCTCGGGCGGGGGGGCGGTTGTTTCTACCAATGAAGATTTAGTTAAACAGGCGACTTTTTTGGCTACACAGGCGCGTGATCCGGCACCACATTACCAGCATTCGCATATTGGCTATAACTACAGGATGAGCAATATTTGTGCAGGGATAGGAAGGGGGCAAATGGAGGTATTGCCGGAAAGAGTGAATCAAAGGCGGGCGAACTTTTCTTTTTATAAGGAGGCGTTTAAGGATATAGAAGGGATCAGTTTCGTGGAAGAGCCGGAAGGATTTTTTAGTAACCGGTGGCTGACCACTGTCTTGGTTGATCCTACTAAAACGGGTGGAGTTACAAGAGAAGACATCCGGCTGGCGCTGGAAAAAGAAAATATAGAATCAAGGCCTTTATGGAAGCCAATGCATCTGCAACCGGTATTTGCCGGGTTTCCTTTTTATGGTGAAAGGGTTGCTGAAAGCTTATTTGAGAATGGGTTGTGTTTGCCATCGGGGAGTAATTTGAGTGAGGAGGATTTGGGGAGGGTGGTTGATTGTGTGAAGAAAGTGATGCGGGATGGTGGATAGGAACCGATGCTGGATACTGGATGCTGGATACTGGATGCTGGATACTGGATTTTTGTAAATCCCTGATATAGGTTGACAACAAAAGTCAATTTATATGGAAGTAAATTTAAAGAGAATCCGCAAGCATCGTAAGTATAGTGAAGAGTTCAAGAAAAGCATTGTTGCCCGTTTTGAGAAGGGAGAATTCAGCGTACTTCAATTGGAAAAATTATATGGAATATCTAATATCACAATTTATAGTTGGATTTATAAATATTCAAATTTTAATGAAAAAGACTGTAGAATTGTAGAGATGAAAGACAGTAATGAAAGTAAACTGAAAGAACTGACAAATAAAGTAAAGCAGCTGGAGCAGATGGTAGGACAGAAACAAATTGCCATCGAGTATTTAGAAAAGATGATAGAACTGGCAAAGACTGAATTAAATATTGACTTAAAAAAAAATTACAGTTTGCGACAATCGAATGGTTCAAATCGAATAAACAAAAAATAAGTTTTTCAATGAGCCAGCTTTACAAATATGTAGGTATTACAAGGCAAGCGATAGATCAATACGGTAAGAGACAGCAGATATTTAACAAGAAGCTGCTTTACTTATTATCAGAGGTGGAAGAGCTGAGAAAGGATCATCCTGGCTGTGGTGTAGAAAAGATGTATTATAGTTTAAATCCTGATTTTCTGGGTAGAGATAAATTTGTAGAACTCTTTATGGACTTGGGCTTTGGCCTAAAAAAGCGCATAAATTACAAGCGAACAACTTATTCAGTCACCTCAAAATATAACAATCTTATCAAGGGATTATTTATTAGTGAGCCGGGTGTGGTCTGGCAAACAGATATCACCTACTATGATGTGGACAATAAGTTTTATTATGTAGTTTTTATTATTGATGTTTATACAAAAATAATTGTGGGATACAATGTGTCAGATAATATGCGGGCAACAGCTAATATCAAAGCAATGAAAATGGCTCTGGCCAATTATAAAGCCCCTTTTATTCACCATTCAGATAGAGGTGGCCAATATATATACAGCGACTACATCAAATTATTAAGAGACAACAAATGTGAAATAAGTATGTGCAAATCGTCGCAGGATAATGCGTATGCTGAAAGAATAAACAGAACAATAAAAGAAGAATACCTTGATCATTGGCAGCCATCAGATTTTGAACAACTAAAGAGATATACAAGAAAAGCAGTTGATAATTATAACAACAAAAGAATCCATAATAATCTAGACAAAATGAATCCAGTAACATTTCTGCAAACATGGCAAAAGCAGAAGCAAGCAGATAGAAAAACAATCACTATTTTTAATAACAATTTAAACTAAAACCTGTCAACGCTATTCAGGGATTTACATTTTGAACCACAAAGGCTCAAAGGGCTCGAAGGGGCACAAAGCGAATGAGCAATAGGCAATAGGCAATAGGCAATAGGCAATAGGCAATAGGCAATGGGCAATAGGCAATGGGCAATGGGCAATGAGCCACTGTGAAAACACTGTGAAATACTGTGAAATGGGTTTTGATGCACGGTGTCACACGGAGGGGGAACAGAGTTGCACGGTGTTAAGAAAAAAACTCTGAGGTACACTGTGTAATACTCTGAGGAACACTGTGAAAGAATTTGGCACACAGAGTCTCACGGTTTAAAGAGTCACACGGAGTTGAAAGCACGGAGTTCGGCACACTGTATTTATGATTTTACCTACCTGATATTCCCATTTCATTGGATCATGTTGAACAAAAAATCTAAAAGAAAATATTCCTAAACAAGATGAACACTAAAATATGGCTTTCCTCTCCACACATGGGAGGCAATGAACGGAAATATGTAACCGAGGCGTTTGAAATGTAACCATTTTACCACTAAGACACTAAGAGCACAAAGTAAAAACTTCGTTTTTTAGGAGTCACCTTCAACAATCAGATATGCAACTTTCTTACCATACATATATTTGATAGTTTGCAATATATAAGTGCCTTAGCAGGTCTTTGCATTTAATTCAATTTATTTCCCTCGATCTACTCCTATTTTAGACTAAATTCCCTAAAAGTTATAGCTTTTTAGGATTAAATCCTAAAAGTTATATTTTTATTCCCTCATTGAAAGATTTCTTAAAAAACTATTAGCTCATTTATAAAAGGATAAAAGTTTCCGGTTGTATTTTATTGAGTAATTTTACTCAACATATTGAGTAATTTGTAAATTCATGTTTGAACGTAGTACCATAAAGGTTCTTAGTAACAGGATAAAAGAATCACGGCGATTTATCCAGGTAGTTATGGGACCAAGACAAGTAGGGAAAACGACCATGGTTGTTCAATTAACTCAACAATTAAAAATGGAATACATTTTTGAATCTGCTGATGCAATTCCAGCTTCCGATTCTTTATGGATAGAACAGGTTTGGAACGTTGCGAGATTAAAAATGGATCAAAGCGATGCTCCTGAATTTTTAATGGTGATAGATGAAATTCAAAAAATAAATAACTGGAGCGAAATTATAAAAAGATTGTGGGATGAAGATACCTTAACCAACAGGAACTTGAAGGTGATTTTGTTGGGGTCTTCACGGCTTTTGGTGCAGCAGGGCTTAACAGAGTCTTTAGCCGGCCGTTTTGAAACGATTTATTTAGGCCATTGGTCTTTTAGTGAAATGCATGAAGCTTTCGGTTGGAATGAAGAGCAGTTTGTCTGGTTTGGCGGGTATCCGGGTTCCGCACCATTGATTTCTGATGAAGAGCGATGGAAAAGCTATGTGGTAAATGCGCTGATTGAGACGAGTATTTCTAAAGACATATTGATGTTAACGAGGGTGGATAAACCTGCCTTAATGAAACGCCTTTTTGAATTAGGATGTTTATATTCAGGCCAGATATTATCTTATACAAAAATACAGGGCCAGTTACAAGATGCAGGAAATACGACTACCTTATCACATTATTTGTCTCTTTTAGATACTGCGGGGTTGTTAGCGGGACTTGAAAAGTATGCGGCGGACATTATCCGGAAGCGTTCATCCAGTCCAAAGTTCCAGGTACATAACACCGCCCTCGTAAGTTCGCAGAGAAATGAATCATTTGAAGAAATTAAGGCAAAACCCCACGAATGGGGGCGAATGGTCGAATCCGCTATAGGAGCACACTTAGTAAATGCAGCACAGGTATCCGGATTTAATTTGTTTTACTGGAGACATCGAAATGAAGAAGTGGATTTTGTTTTAGAAAAGCGGGGCAGAATCGTTGCCCTGGAGGTTAAGACAGGAACAGAATCAGCTAATCCAGGAATGAAAGCTTTCCGCGAACAATTTAATCCGGATAAAATATTATTAGTTGGCAACAAAGGATTGCACTGGCAGGAGTTGTTAAAGATGAATCCGGTCGAGTTATTTTAGAGGTTTATCCTGACAGAGGTAAGTATATATAGGGTTGATACTCTTGAAAAAACGTAGAAACACTGTGAAATGGTGAATGGTTAT
>JAGWRO010000009.1 GCA_028876495.1 Bacteroidota bacterium | reverse complement strand
TTGTACAAAGTTGACAAAAGCCAGGTTGCACGGCCCTGTATCCAAACAGCCTTATCATCGTCCAGCAGGGTTCCATCTCTTTCCCGCATCAATAAAAAACCACCATATTCCTCATCAATACTTTTAGGAAACCAAAAAGGTATCGTATCATTCAACAATTGATTCTTATAAAAATCTTTTTGAGTTTCTAAATAGTTTCTATCTAATCGCATATTTAAATTTTAGCACATTACTATTTATCAGCTTGTTTCAGTTTATAACTAAAAGTACTTGCCGGCAATCCTGCTTCATTTTCTAAATCAGCTCTTGTAAATGGCTGAAATGCATACAGTACCTTAATTATTTTTTCTTTTTTATCTAAATACAAAATCACCTTATTGGTTTTTATTTCACCCTTTGGTGAAAATATTTCTCCTTTTTCGTTCATCACTTCAAACCCGGTAAGCGGTTTATTATTTCGGGTTTTCAATTTTTTTGCATAGTTAAAACCTATTTGGATTTCTTTTCCCGATTGAAAAACATTTTGAACGGCTGGGCCGTTTGCTACAATATTTTTATGATACGTATTTTTTAAAGCGAGCAAAGCCAAACGCTCTCCTATCTGCTGTTTGTGTGTTGGATGAACATTTAATGAATCACCCAAATCGCTTGAAACTGCCATGAATGTATTGGGGATTTCTAAAGACATTTTTCTTTGCATATCCCTCAAATAAGGCCATGAAGGGCGATCAATTGAAGATAGTTGTACAAAATAAAAAGGTATATTTTCTCTCCACAAATCTCTCCAATCTGAAATCAAATGCTTAAAATTATATGCATACAAGTCCACATTATGTGCGTCACTTTCTCCCTGGTACCAGATGATTCCTTTTATAGGTGTATGAATAAATTGTGAAATACCTGCTTCGTAATTATAACACGGTTCATAAGGATGACGCTGAAGCGGATCATTTGAAAGCTCCAGATTTTTTTTTGCCCGTTCCCTTACCCATGGCATAATAAAATCAGAGTTTCTCCAATCGTATAATTCATTTACCAGGTAATGATCCTTCTCCATTGTGTGCCTGTCTATGAACGAAACAATCGGTGCCCCACCCACGGCTACTTCAATCAGGCCAATTGGAACATTTTCTTCTTTTTGAATTCTTTTGCCGAAATAATAACCGATTGCAGAAAATGTTGCTGCGTTTTCCGGCGTGCATGTCGTCCAGCTTCCCGTAAAATATTGCAATTTATTTACCTTATTTAAAACCGATGAATCCCAGGCTACATCATTGGTTTCCTCAATCGCTGTTAATTGAAATAACCTTATGTTTTTGTTGAAAGAATTTTCAATAGCGCTCTTCCCTTCGTAAGCCTGGTTTAACCTGAACACCATATTGGATTGCCCGGAACAGAGCCATACATCACCCATTAAGATGTTGGTAAACTCAATTTGTTTATCCTTTGATTTTACCATTAATGTATAGGGGCCACCTGCTGATAGTGGATTAAAAACGACCTGCCATTTTCCATCAGGTGAGGATCTCGTGATTTTGGTTTGTTTACTGAACCTAACAATTACTTCCTCATTGGCATTAGCGGTACCAAATACGGGAATGGGCTTACCTCGTTGCAAAACCATATCATTTGCAAAAACGCCGTCAACTTTCAATCCGCCAAAATCACCGGTTATAGAGTTGTATACCGTTCTGGCCATAATTATGGCCCCTTCTTTATTTGGATGCAAAGCATCAGCAAACAAATCCGGATGAAAATAAAAAGGGGTATGCAAGTCGATTAAACCCGTATGATTTACTTTGGCTATCTCCGGAATCAGATTTTGGATCTTCCAAAACCAATCTCTGGTACCGGAACGAAACCTGGGATGACGATGAAATATCGGCGTCATCAGACAGGTATAAATTTTAATACCCGGATTCACCTT
Organism: Bacteroidota bacterium; assembly: GCA_028876495.1. Classification (GTDB taxonomy): domain Bacteria; phylum Bacteroidota; class Bacteroidia; order Chitinophagales; family Chitinophagaceae; genus Ginsengibacter. Next base: position 213 of record JAGWRO010000009.1, on the reverse strand, counting down.
TCGTAAGGTATCAATCAACCATGAATAATCACCCCGAAAATCATTGCTGTAGTTATTCCAATCTCGTGGGTCGGTATCGTTCAAACCTAAATGAATGATTGCGATGTCCGGCACCAATTGTATTGCCTCTTCAAACTCTTTAGTTTTGTAATAAGGGTTATGTCCTTCGCGCAAAAGTGTAGCACCGCTATGACCAAAATTTTTTACTTCATA
>JAGWRO010000008.1 GCA_028876495.1 Bacteroidota bacterium | reverse complement strand
TTTCTTTCCTCTATCCTTATCTGAAGCTATAACTGCTTGTGCAAGCTTTTTTAGCATTTCATCATTTCTACTTTCCTGCAATCTTTTAACCAGTTCATACGCTATAAATCTCTTGCCGTTACTTATTATTGTATTGATGCTTTTTGAAGAAGCTGCAAAATCAATAAGTACATGCAAATGATTGGGCATAATAACATATCCCTTTACCAAATGGTTTTTCGGCTTTAGATAATCAAACTCCGCCCGGATAACCTGTCGGTCGGGCACTTATATACCGCATCGTACCCGTTAGTAATTTCAAATAATGGAAACCATTCGCAACACATGAACTTTATAAAATAAAGTCCTTCAGTTTGTTCTATCGGGGTTCTTACAGCCATGCTCTAAACTAACAATTTTATCCAACATTCATCGTCCGTGTCCTGCTTTGCAGCGGGGCTTGGAGGAGAGACACGGCCTGGGAGGAAAAAACCTCCAGAACTCATTAAATGTCATGTTATTTTCTTTAATGCTTTTTCAGCCTCCTTTCTAATTAACGGATTGGAGTGTTTGGATAGCACCGATATCCTACCTTTTGCCTTTACTGATTTCATCTTGCCTAACGCTTCCAAAGCTTGTGGTGCCACTTCTTCATCATCAAGTAAGTCAATTAAGACATTTTCTGTTTTTTCAGACTTCACTTTTCCTAAAGCTGCAACAAACATTTGCCTTGACATTCCATTTGTTTTGTCTTGAACTATTGGCAGTATACTGTCAACGTCATTTTCTGTAATCGTTGTGTAGATTGTGTTCCCGATTGCCCAACGCAAAAGCGTTTTATCTTTAGACGTTCGGTTGTATTCTGCTATTAAAACAGGGCTTGCTTTACCAATTGCATCTTTTACGGCTAATGCTCTTACAATTCCTTCTTTATTTTTTTCGTGATAATCTTTTGGTAAATGCTCAATTAAGATTGGTATTGCATTAGGATAGCTTTGATTTGTATTTACTAAATCCCAAACGGAAGAAATAGCTATGCCTTTTTCTTTTAACTCTATAATCATTAGAGAATATTCTTTCGCTCGTTCTAATTCTATTTCCTTTCCAAGTAAGAGAGTTTCTTCAATTTCTTCCTTGTTCTTCGGCTTTCCGGACAGTTCATTCCAACGCCTTTCTAATTTTTCTAATTTATTCATATTAATATCCTGGGATAGGTTGACGAATAATTGAACCATTGTCTATTAGTTGTTGTAATGGTTTGGAAAAAGTAGTATTAGTACCAGAACGAGTATGCAATATCATCTGTAAACCATTATCTTGAGAATATTGATAAAAATCTCGTAATTGCCTTGTAAAACTTTGGTATTTCACATTTTTTACTTCTTCAAGAAAGTTGCTTGTTAATCTATCTGGTATTCGTGTTCTTCCACCAACATTAATTGCTGTTTTGGAGCCTGTGATACCTACAGCATCTTCACCTGCCTTACCTAATGCTCTTGCTTTATCAGTTACAGAAGTGATTTTTCCCACATCTTCACTTACTTCTGCAATTTTAGAAATCTCACCTACTTTCCCTACTTCTCCGCCAAACAATTGCAATAACTCACCGCCTGCAGCCCCCGCAAGTTCAGCTCTGTCGTTCAAACTTCCGGTATTCCATTGTTGTTGAACCTGTTTGCCTTTATAATAGGCAGCCAATCCAAAATTAATTTGTCCTTCAGGAGTGTTTAACTTAACCAGGTTGGATACTGTTTGGTCTAAATGTACTGCTGCATGTACTACACCCTTCGCAG
>JAGWRO010000050.1 GCA_028876495.1 Bacteroidota bacterium | reverse complement strand
TTGGGTTTTAATTTTTGATACCAGGCAAACGCCAATACCGCAATGGTGATCCCGATTAAGTATGGACGGTAAGGTTCCATCCACGAAAAAGTGGAAGCTATGCCTGTGGCCCCGCTAAACAAAGCCAATACTGGAGTAATGCAACATAAGGACGCTGCAAAAGCGGTTAATAGCCCGGCTCCTAAAATTCCTTTAGATGTTTTTCCTGCTTTTGCAGAAGGATTTTGATGATTCATACTTTTCTTGTTTTGAATAAAGATTATTGAATTTGCCTTTTATCAATTTTACATTGAACGCAATCCTTTTTGTATCGCCTGTAAGACACCAGGGCAACAATAATTAAAATAATCAGCGCCGGCAATAATATGTAATCCAGGTAAGGCGTAAAAGCGCCTAAGCCAATTGCGCCCAATATAATGACAAGGATTGGAGTGGCGCAACACAACGCCGCAAGTACCGTTCCGGCAATGGCCGCATAAAGACCCTTCTTTGATGGTTTTTTTGTAGTAGTCATGCTGGTTTATTTTTTATAATTAATCGATCTAAGATTTACCAATATTTTATCAAATCATCTTTTGATACGATTAGTTTATCTTATGCCAGTTCCATTTTTGCATTCAATTCATTCACATATTTAAATAAAGAGCGAAGCATTTTTAAATGTTCCGGTTTCAATGAATAATAAATAGTCTGGCCTTCTTTACGAAACTGAATGATGCCGCCATCTTTCATTTTGCGTAAGTGCTGCGAAATAGCGGGGATACTCATACCGAGTATGTCACTCAAATCGCAGGGGCACAATTCTTTTTCCTCTTCAAGCAGGTAAAGGATTTTAAGCCGTACTTCGTTTCCTGCTAAAGACAATACAGCCGACATTTGAGAAAAAGCATTTTCTGTATTTTCAACCTTTTCCCTGCAGCTTTTTATTTGAATCGGGTCAGCATATAAACGTATACAAGTTGTCATAATTTTAATTTATTTAGCTACAAAGATAATACTAAATTTATTAACTAAGCAAATACTTAAATACATTTTATATTTTTATTTGCCTTTTTCTTGAATCCTTATTATTGCCCTGCAATAATCTACTGAATCACCAACAAAAGTTCCTGTTTATAAATTTTGTTGGTGAAGCACACGCGTTCATTTTTGGCTCAATACCAACAAAGGACATAGATTAATGAGTGACGATAGTAAACAAACAAAAAAGGGAGATTTTGATTTTGTGTGGAATTTTTTTTATAGAGTTTCGGTTTCCGCAAAGCAACGCGGCTTTTCAAGATAAAAAATGTATGCAACCTTATTTTTAATTATTTTTTTCAATTGAAAATGGTGAACACCCCCTCCGCGCAGTACTTTTGGTACAACTTATAAATTAGAAATATGTTACCTAAAGAATTAACCGGTGATCTAAGAAAACGCCTTTCTACCATAAAAGGTCAGTTAGAGGGCATTGTGAGGATGCTGGACGAAGATGCGGAACCTGATAAAATATTAATACAACTTAAAGCTGCCGACAAGGGTTTACAAAAAGCCCGTTACCTGATGATGGATGAAGTTTTTAGAAAAACGCTTGCATTGAAATTGGTGCAGGTGATGAATGCCTGCCCCGGTAATTGCCAGGATGCAGAAAAAATAGCGTTTATGAAAGAACAATTTCCATCACTTGAATTTGATGAACTTTCTGCTAAAATGAAAGAAATAAATGCTATTGATAAGCGTTTGGAGCAGCATAATAAAAAAAAATCAAAATAAAGATTTGGTGAACACCCCCATTGCAGTATCATCTTTGTGTTTCATTAAAAAAAAATTATAGTTATGGAAAATCAAAATAAAAGAAAAATTGAAGTATTTACTGCGGGATGCCCCGTTTGCGAGCCGGTAGTTGCAATGGTTAAATCTATTGCATGTGCAGATTGTGAAGTTACAGTATATAATCTCTCTGATAAAAATAATACACCAATCGCTGGAGATAAAGTGAAAGCTTACGGCATTAAAGTATTGCCTGCTGTGGTGGTGAATGGAAAACTTTTATCCTGCTGCGAAAATGCAGGTGTATCAGAAACTGAACTCAGAAATGCAGGAATCGGGCAACGTATCTGATTTTTTGCTTTAGTCATTTGCAGATTAAAGTGATCTGCGAAGCTATAACCTATAGGGTCAGGAAAGCTGACGCTTGGTCTTACTGTCAGGTAGGCAAGCCCCTGGGCCAACGGGGTTTACAGACGCATAGTAAACAAAGAAATAATGATGATTTCTATTTCAGTATCGTCATTGTGAGAAGTAGTGCAAAATGTTTGTTGCTCCCTTCCCCCGTTTGTATCCGCACGAAACTAAATCTCTGGCATATAAAAAGATATAGTTTCCCTCCCATAAACGAATCAGAGATTCTTAATCTGAGTCTACATCTTTCCCTTTTTGCTCTTCAGAAACGATATAATAAGTGCCTTTGGTTACTATTTTAGTATCCGGGGGAAGATCTTTCAGAAACGTAACTGCTGTATATCCGGCATCTGAAATTCCTGTCTTAACTTCTATTGGTAAAAAAATATAATCTTTATTTTCACCTTCGGCTTTAATTTGTGACAGCATAAATACATTCTCCACCTGCCCTTCTTTATTGATTGCTTCATTGGGAAGAGCGTTTACTTTTTGGCTGCCAACCTGAATGTATCCCTGAACATATATTCCCGGAAATAAACCTGCCATTTTATTTTGAAGCACCCTTGCATGAACGGTAATGGACTTTGTTGCATTGTCGAATCCCTTGTCAATGGCATATACCATTGCTTCATATTGTGAAGAATTTTGGTTAGGCAAAGTAAAATAAATTTTTTGGCCTGGTTTCACTTTTTCTATATCCTGTTCGTACACCTGCAGGTCAATAAAAAGCCGGTTATTATTAATGATTTGAAACATCACCAAAGTGGGATCTGCGAATTTCCCTACATTAATATCCACCTTTTGCACATAACCATCCATGGGGGATATGACAGGTATGGATGAAACCATCTGCCCGCTTTCTAAATTTTTAAAAGAAATTCCCAGGAGCGTTAGTTTGTTTTGAAGTGATAATACAGTAGCCTTGGTGGAATTGTAATTATCCAATGTTTGTTGATACATTTTTTGTGAGGTGGCATTGGCATTTAGCATTTCTTTTTGGCGGTTAAAATCTTTTTCCAAAAATACCAGGTTGCTTTTTGCTTTCAGATAATCTTCCTGTAACTGTATATAATCCGGTGATTCCAGTGTTGCCAGTATTTGCCCTTTTTTTACATTATCGCCGGTAATAACATTCACAGATTTTACTACGCCTCCTACGAATGTTGAAACATCTGCTTTTAGCTGGGGCGGCAACATAATAAAGCCATTTGCCTTTACAATGTCAGACAGATTTTTTAGTTCCGGAGTGCTTAGTTGAATACCCATTGCATCAAACTGTTTTTGTGAAAGTACCACGTCACCGGGTTGAACGCTTTCTTTCTTCTTTGTTCCCGTTTCATTTGGCTGTCCCTTCTGGTCCTTGTCTTCTTGTTTAGATTGACAGGAATATAATCCAAGAACTATTACTATAATTAGTGTTGATAATTTTATGATTGACTTTTTCATTTGTATTATTATTTTTATTTACAAACCATTATTTTCCTAACAGGTAGTTAATATTGAATATACTTTGGTTATACTGATTAAGAGCATCTAAATATTGCATGCGAATATTAAATGACTGTGAAATATCCTGTATATATTCTACATAACTTATGTTCCCATATTTATAGCCTTTTTGAGCAGTATTCAAAATTTCATCAGCTTCGTGCAGCCCACTACTTTTATAATAATTAAGTTGTTCCTCCCATTTCTGATATTCCCTCACTTGTTGGTTATAAGAAGACACGATATTATTTTGATTATTTTCATAATCCGATTGGGCTATTTTTACTCCTATTCCCGCAGCCTGGATTCTTCCCTTTTGCGGCCTGAACCATAATGGAATATTGATACCTGCCTGATATCCGTAATAACTGCCGCTACCATTAATTTTTTGTTTGTTGTATCCTATGGTAAAGTCGGGGAGCAACCTGCTTTTTTCCAGGGAATACTGAGCATGTGCAAGGTTTATATTCTGTCGGTAGTAATTAAGAACCGGGTTTTGTGTAATCACCAGTGAATCTGTATTAAACTTAAAATATAGCTTTTGCAAGGAATCCGTTATCTGTAAAGGTTGACGGGTATTTAGCCATTTTTGCAGTTCCTGCTCATCGATTTGCAAATCTCTCTGCGCTTGTTTTTTTAATAGCAATACTTGCTGGTATCGTGCATCTGCAGCCACTTTCTCCAAATAGTTTGTCTCCCCGCTTTTATATCTTACACCGGCAGCCTGAGCAAAATCAGCATAAATACTATCCTGGTAAACCAACAGATGTAAACGGGCTATATCGTAGGCCAATTGATAATAGGCAGATTTTACGTTTCGCACTAAGCTGGATTTCGAAATAATCAACGAGCTTTTACTCAGCGTTACTTCCTGGTTTTGCAATTTACTTTGCCTCGCATACACGGTAGGGAAACTAAATGTTTGCTGAATTCCTAAATAACTATCGCCATTGGGTGTGGTATTATCTGCTGAGTAAACAAACCTGGTTTTATTAAGATTAAAGGCTGTTTTCTTTAATGCTTCCTGCTGCTGCACGGTATAATCTGCGCTTTTGATTGCAGGATTATATTGCATTGCCCTTTCTATTGCTTCATCTATGGAAAGTTTTAACGCAGGCGCCTGGCTATTGGGTACCGCACTTTGGCTTTTGCTTAAAATAGGTGAGAGTGTGAAGCCAATTAATAAAATTACCCCTCTAACAATTTTCCCTGGCAGGTTTTTCTTTCTGTTTTTAAATCCCGACATAAAAATGCTGTACAAAACAGGTAAAACGATTAAGGTAAGAATGGTGGAAGTAATTAACCCCCCAATTACTACGGTGGCTAAGGGACGCTGCACTTCAGCACCGGCAGAAGTTGATAAAGCCATGGGCAGGAATCCGATAGAGGCTACTGAAGCAGTAATTATTACAGGCCTTAACCTCATGTTTACTCCTATTAACACTCGTTTTGTGATATTATTTACGCCTTCTTTTTTCAACTGATTAAAATAGCTAATCAGTACAATGCCATTCAAAACAGCTACCCCAAATAAAGCAATAAAACCAACGCCTGCTGATATACTGAAAGGCATCCCCCTGATCAATAAAGCGAATACGCCTCCTATAGCTGCAAAAGGGATGGCGGAAAATATGAGTAAAGTTTCAGTTAAAGAACCAAATGTGATGAACAACAGGGCCAGAATAATAAACAGCGCAATTGGTACCATAATCATTAAGCGTTGTTTTGCATCTATCAGATTTTGAAATTGCCCACCATAAGTGATATAGTAACCAGGAGGTAATTTCAATTTTACTGCCAACTGTTTTTGAATGTCATTTACAACACTTTGTACGTCTCTGTTGCGAACATTTAAACCAATTGCAATTCTTCTTTTTGTATTATCTCTTGCTATTTGCGAAGGCTCTTCCTTGTATTTTACGGTAGCTACTTCACTTAAAGGCACCTGGTTACCATTGGGTAAAGAAATAAATAAATTTTGCACATTGCTCAGGTCTTCCCGGTGTGCTTTATCGAGGCGTACCACCAAATCAAAACGCTGATCATCTTCGTAAACCACTCCTGCCTTAGCCCCAGCAAAAGCACTTTCCAGCACATTGTTTATATCACTGATGGTGAGTCCATATTGTGCTATTTTATCACGATTATAATCCACAGAAATTTCAGGAAGTCCCTGGGTTTTTTCTACTAATACATCTTTTGCCCCAGGCACTGCAGAAACAATATTGGCTGCCTGGTTTCCCAAAAGAGCAAGCTCATCTAAATTTTCTCCATAAATTTTTACTGCTACATCCTGCCTTATGCCAGTCATCAATTCATTTTCACGAAACTGAATAGGCTGTGAAAACTCGTAACTGGCTCCGGGAATAACCGATAACGCTTTTTCCATTTTATCAGCCATTCCGCTAATCGTGTTGGCGGATACCCACTGGCTTTTATCTTTCAGTATAATAAAAATATTATTCACATTCATGGGATCAGGATCAGTAGGTATACTGGCCACACCAATCCGGCTAACTACCGTTTTTACTTCAGGAAATTCTTTTTTTAATATTTTACCTGCTTCTATACTGGCATTAATGCTTTGAGTGAGCGAACTTCCGGGGGGTAAACGCATTTCTCCTGCTATGTCTCCTTCCTTCAGTGTGGGAATAAACTCACCGCCTAATCTATTGAAAATAAGTATGGCGACTATTAAGAGTATAATGGATGAGAAGATAATAATTACCTTTCTCCTTAAAGCAAAGTGAATAACCGGTTTATATGCCCGATGCAAAGCATCCATGATTTTGTCTGCCACAGATCTTTTAAAAGATATTTTTTTGCTTAATAATAAAGCAGACATCATGGGTACGTAAGTTAAAGAAAGTACTAATGCGCCGATAATTGCAAAGCTCACTGTTTCTGCCATAGGCCGAAACATTTTACCTTCTATGCCCGTAAGGGTAAGAATAGGTATATAAACCATCAGGATAATGATTTCGCCGAATGCTGCAGATTTCCGGATGTTGGTGGCCGACAAAAAAACCTCCTCGTCCATTTGCACCTGATTTAACCTGGTGAGCCCGGCCAGTTTTGAATTATGATGAATATGATATACTACACTTTCCACGATAATTACCGCGGCATCTACAATCAATCCAAAATCTATAGCTCCGAGGCTCATTAAATTGCCGGAAACTCCAAACAACTTCATCATGCTTAAAGCGAATAACATGGCTAATGGTATGACGGATGCCACTACTATACCGGCTCTCCAGTTACCTAAAAACACGATCAATATAAATATTACAATCAATCCGCCTTCGATAAGATTATGACTGATGGTATTAACAGCCCTTTTAATGAGTTTGCTTCTGTCAAGAAAAGGTTTTATGCTTACCCCTTTGGGAAGAGATTGCTGAATTGTGGCTATTTTTTCTTTTACATTTTTTATCACCTGCATGGTGTTGGCGCCCTTTAGCATTAATACGACGCCACCCACCGTTTCACCATAGCCACTTTCTGTCATCGCCCCGTATCTTATAGCATGTCCAAATTGCACGTTTGCAACATCCCTGATTAGAATAGGAATTCCGTTATTATTTTTAATTACAATTTTTCTAACATCATCCAATGTTTTAACCAAACCTACTCCTCTTATAAAATAAGCGTCATGATCCTTTTCTATATATGCACCGCCTGTATTTTGATTATTTTGTTTCAGCGCATTAAAAATTTCCGTGATCGTAACATTCATACTGCGCAATTTATCAGGGTTAACAGCTACTTCATATTGTTTGATATTACCTCCAAAGCTGTTTATTTCTGCCACACCCGGCGTGCCTTCCAACTGGCGTTTCACTATCCAATCCTGCATAGTGCGTAAATCAGTAAGTGAGTACCGTTTTTCATAACCGGAATCGGGCTGCAACACGTATTGATATATTTCACCTAATCCCGTAGCAATCGGAGCCAGCCCTATTTTAGCTATACCTGGCGGAATTATATCCTGGGCTTCCTGAATCTTCTGAAATATTTCTTCCCGTGCACGATAAATATTTACCTTGTCTTTAAAAACAACAGTGATAACAGAAAGTCCGAAACGGGAGATAGACCTGATTTCGGTAACATCAGGGATATTTGCCATGTTAACTTCTAAAGGCGAAGTAATCATTTGTTCAACATCCAGTGCTGCCAGCGCAGGAGCAATGGCATGAACCTGCACCTGGTTATTGGTAATATCCGGCAGCGCATCCATGGGTAAATTATTCAAAGAGTAGAGGCCCCAACCGATTAAGCCAAATACAAAAAACCCAACTACTGCTTTATTTTTAATTGAAAAGCCAATAAGCTTATTGATCATTAGTAAAAATTGAAAAAAGAAATAATATTGAAATTAGATCACAGTTATTATGGTTCTGAAAAACATTTTTTTCAGACACAAAAGGACATAGCTATCCCGTGATTATAATCAGATGAGTAACGCCTCGTGTAGCAGGAAAATTTTCTGCGTACAACTTTTATCAAGCAAACATTTTCTCTGTGGTATGGATATAACACTATTGTAAAAGGAAGTATAATATTCGGGAGATACAGCAATCTGGTTAATATGTTGGAACTTAACTTTTACATTTTCTTTTCCGGGGACGTAATTAACGTAAGAGTGATTTTCCCTGGCATAATTTTGCTTACATTCATGAGAATCAAACTCTGACACTGAAGCCAGATAGCAAAAGGCTGAAAAAAGCAGCAATATTTTAAATGAGAAAAATTTCACTTATGCAAATATAGAAAATTAACTGGGCAACTAATCTGCCACCATTTCTAGAAATTACAGAGCAGTCAATTTTTATTTCCTTAATATTTTTATACCTAATTTGCATAACATGGCAGCCCAAGTAATTTTACTATCGGTAAAAAATACTTAATGATAGCTAAATACATTTTAATAATTACAGGAATTGCAGTAATTATTTATGGGACAGCAGGAGATGCTGACCTTATTACTTTTTTTTGGAGTTGCTGTTTTTATTGCAGCATTCTTTCTAAAACAAATTATACAAGAATTTAAAAGGTAAAATGAAATATATTTCTCTTCAACTTTTTCTCATTATTGGCATTTGCTCCTTTTCGAGCTGTAAGGGACAATCACTATTTGGAAAAAATTATTTGCAATCAATCAAAACAATTTCGCTTCCGGGAATAAAAGGGCGCATAGATCATCTGGATATAAATTTAAAAGATAAAATAGTATACATCTCAGCATTAGGAAGCAATGCTCTTGAAGTAATTGATCTTAATAGTGGAAAGGTAATACATAGTATTACAGGTCTAGATGAACCCCAGGGAGTAAGTTATATACCCCAAACCCGGGAAATATTTGTTGCTAACGGTGGTAGCGGTGATTGTTATTTTTATAATGCAACCACTTTTGAAAAAATTGCCACCATTCATTTAAAGTCAGATGCAGATGATGTTCGATACGATTCTGCGGATAAAAAAATTTACGTGGGATATGGACGGGGAGGCATAGCCATAATTGATGCAGATACTCATTCAGTAATAGGTAATATAAAATTGCCGGCACATCCGGAAGGGTTTCAAATTGATACAAAAAAAAACTTGCTGTATGTTAATCTGCCTGAGGCTAATTTAATTTCTGTATTAGATATTCAAAAATTAAAATTAATCAGGAATATCAGCGAAAATTACCGGTCAGGAAATTTCCCAATGGCGCTAGATTCATCAGGGAATATACTTTTTATCGGCTATCGCCACCCCGGAAAATTAGTGGTGATGAATGCTCACAGTGGCCACAGGATAAGTACTAATGAATTAACTAATGACAGTGATGATCTTTTTTATGACGAAGCGTCTCATCGGATATTTGTAAGCTGCGGAGGAGGTTATGCTAACCTTGGCTTTATAAATATTTTTCAACTGCAAAGCGGAAGCAGGTGTATTCAGATTGCAAATATTCCTACAAGGAGTAGCGCAAGGACCTCTTTACTCGTTCCGCAATTTCATCTTTTTCTTCTACCAGAGCCTTCTGACCGGGCTAATGAAGCTGAGCTTGTAGTTTATCAGATTCAAAAATAAAAATATGAAATGGATTATAAGGCACCGACTAAAAATTGAAAATGCCATCACGCATTTTTCTGGCGATTTAACTATATATCTTTCAAAACAAAGAGTCCATTGAAATATTTTAAACCGGCAATCCGTAGTTTCTTAACAGCACACATATTTATTGGAGAAGTGATTGCACAAGCCCCTGTCGATACCTTGATTTAATTAAAAGATGCTATCCGGGAGGGATAATAATTATAAAGAATATTTCAACGAAATTTTGGAAAGATTGCTTATTGTTAAGCTGCTCAAAAATTTTGGGGATACCTTAAATGAAGTGTCCGACCTGTTGGAGATGATCAAAGTAAATGAGGCAACCGCAATAATGTTGTTTCTAAAATTGGCAATAAGATAAAATTGCTTGGTCAGAAAATAAAGAAATTAAAACAAATCAAAAATATGCTTCTAAAGGGAGCTGAAAAATGTAAAGGATACTGCAATCCTGATAGTGTTGAGGATAATTGTCCTATCTTAATTCCTGGAAAAAACCAGAAGGCTTAAATGTAAAATGAGTTAAAATAGTTTACTTTGCCATGCAGTTTATTGATTATTGCGCAGTCAGATAATCATAAATAAGTTGCTTCTCTCTATCGTTAATACGGGCCCTGTATTCCATTTTCTCAAGTTGTATTTCCCATCCATTTTTGCTGTATTCTTTTGGAAAGTGTAAATTATGGCAACTACTACAATGACTTACATATAGGTTTCTTCCTTCCAAAAGTTGCTGCTGTTGACTTGCATCTGGAGATGAAGGTAAATACAGTGTGGGTTGGCAACTGTAAAGTAAAGTTACAAAAAGCCCGATAATGATTATTTTCCATCTTTTCATAAACTATATCCAATAAGTACACGGCCTTCTACCTGTTCAAAATCATTTAAATCCCGATTACCCGGCACGGCATCAGTTTTATGTAAATTTATAATCTGTGGAAGCGCAGTGATGTTAGTGAAAAATTTTCCAACAGAAACATGAAAAGCGGGTCCGGCAAATAATACAGAGTTTACCCATCCGTCTTCTTTTCTAATGTCATTGTTGTTCCTGATTTCCAATCCAAAACTGATCTCAGGTTTGAAAAAATGCATATAACCGAAGTCAAATTCAACAGGTGAATTGTGTGTCCATTCAGCTTTCGTAACATTATTAGCTCTTGAAATTTCTCTTTCAATTTCATATTTACCCACAATGTTAAAAGCCACTAAATCATTTTGCCATCGCTTATCAAAAATTAATTTGGTTTCAGATTCAAAGTTATTTCCTCCAAATTCCAATTCTTCATATAGTGCAAAACCAATTGCATTTGCAACAGGATCAGAAAGTTTCCATTTCCATTCATTGCTGAAGGAGATTTTCAGCTCCTGGTTAAGGCCTTTTGAGGAGGTATCTGCATAATTAAAAAGTTCAGAGTTGAGATAAAAGGATGTCTGAACTTTCTTTCCCAATCCAACTTCAAACTCAAGTCTCTGATTCAGGTGCCTTCCAAAAACATAAGGACTATAAAGCCCCTTTTTTCCAGTTGCCAAGGTGTTTTGAAATTCCATATCAATGTCTCCCTTGTTAAGAACATTTGTTTGATAGGTATAGGCGAAAATTCTATCTTGTGAAAAGGCTACAGATTGTAAGAAAAATAAAATGAACACAATAAAAATATACCTCATAAATTCAAATTCCTTTTGTGCAAATTTAATATTTTATTCCTGTGTTAAATATTGATGAGAAAGAAAGAATATTGATACCTGTATTCAATCTGCATATAAAACTATTTGACCACAATAGTGCAGGGGCTAAGTAATTTGAAGCTATTGCATCTAAAACTTTCAACAAAGGGAGCAATATTCTTTATGGGACTCCGTTATGATCATTACAAAACATTTAAGACCTACTATTATATCTTAAAATCTCTAGAAAATTAATCTTATGAAAAAAATCCTAATAAGTTCATTTATAATATTTGCTATTTTCACCATATCCTGTTCAAAAAAAAGTAATTCCGGACACACAGTAAAATATACCATTGGTGGCTCTTCAAAGCTGGATGTTAATTACACTGATGCAAATATGATAGCTAAAACAGTTAGTGGTGTTGATTCATCCTGGACGTACACATTTACCACCAGCGCTACTGGCCAGTTGGTTCATTTAGCTGTTACGAGTGTCGATGGAACGGAAGTAAATGGTGTAATTTATTTTGACGGCCAACAGTCTACTCAAAACAACAGTGCAAGTGGTACTATAGATATTTCAGCGCAAATACCATAAACCGTACTTGTTAGAAATTTTAATAACAGTCAGGGTACCATAGCCCTTCAATAAAGGTTAACAACCCTTTCAATATAACTATGCTTTTATTTGTTTAAATATAAAAACAAATTTTGCAAATTACTATAGGACCTGTTGTATTATTCTTTTTATTGATTGAAGGCTGCTTTCGCTTTATTGCTGTGAGGCAGTATTGCAAAGATTTATCATTTACAAATATTATATTTGAACAGCCCTGAGATACTGCGCCTGACTTTTTCTGGTGGCAAGTACATACCGCTTTCTTCTTTTCCCTGGCGGAATGCCCGATCATTTATTAATTACATCAAAATAAAAATCCTATTTATTTGTCGCTTTACTGCAACCAAGCCGGATCGATTTTATCAATCATTTTTTTAAGACACTTAGTTGTGATCTAGACAATTCAATGGAAAATGCCGAAGCCTAACGCACGGAATTTTTACTATACCCTCCCTTTTCCAGCCCTCATTTTAAAAGTGCTAGTTGGGGGAACCAACGTCATTTGTTACCGTTGGCTTTTTTACTTTAATCAGTATAATTCAATCACGGATAGGATGGGTTTTAATGACTAAATTTTCTAACTGCTTTTAATAATAAAATAATGGAAATTAAGGTATTGTAAAAATTTGTTGATTTTATTGCAGAAAACACATTACAATTAAAATCTGTTGAGGGCAGAGTCGTTTCCATGAATTGAGTTGTCTGACAATGAATAAAGGAATAGTGAATTTTTTTATTTTAGGAGATCTGTAACGCTAATGCATAACCGTAAATAAATAATTTGTTTTGGTGATTATTTTTTTTGGGAAATTTCATTTTCCCTTCATGTTCGGCCTCTACATTTGTTTTCATAATCAATTATTAAACAAAACAAAAACATAGGAATGAAAATGATGATAGAAGAAAAAAATAAAAATTCATTTTCCCTTCATCTTCGGCTTCTACTTTTGTTTTTGTAATTATTAAACGCTTAACCTTAAAAACAAGAATCATGAAAAAGACATTATTAATTTCGACTGCTTTCTTTTTGTCAGTAGCTTCATTTGCGCAAACAAAAGTAACCAACAGCGAAGCCCTTAAAGGCCAAACAGGCATTCAGCATAACAATGCCGGCACTCAGGTAAATAGTTCAGAAAATGCTTCCTCTGCAACCACTGTACATACCGGTATTGTTAAGAATGCGAAGAATGGTTCCTCCGCTAAAATAAAAGAAGAAAACAAAGCGATGGCCGCTGAAAAACAAGCCTTAGCTGCCGAAGCTAAAACAAAGGGTCAACAAACTGCAGAGGCTGCGTCTCAGGGTCATTCTGCTTCAGCTTCAGCAAATTCGAATGCAAAGTTAAATGCCTCTGCGAAAGGCAATAATCCGGAAGGAAATTCGTCTATTAATAGTAGTGGAAATGCATCCACCGGGCAAACCAACATTAATACAGGCGAAGTGAAAAGTGAAGCAAATCAAAGCGTTCATGCCACACTAAAAGGGGCTAACCGTTCGCAAGTTGCAGTTGATAAAACGGCTGCTAATTCAGTCACTAAAATCGATGCAACCTCAAAAACAGCTGTGCGTACCGGAGCTGCTTCTGTTCACCCGGTTCACGTAAGACCTGTGAGAGTAAAAACAGGTGTACAGGTAAGAACTGTTGCCGGAATCGGGATCAAATAAAGTAACGCCACAGGTTTTGCAATTCGTTGCAAAACCTGTTTTTTAAATTACAACAATGAAAGGAAGATTTATTTTGAAAGGGTTGGTAGTTATTTTTTGTATGTTGACATTGCCGCAGTTGACAATGGCAAAAGATGGTAAACCTTTACCCGGTATAAAAATAGATTATGGAATGATCACACGCATGATTGCAGATACTACACGTCCCGAAACAGCAAAAAAATCTACCGATAAGAAAGAAGGAAAATCGGATGAACAAACCCCGGTGCAGGTAGTTAAAGTAATTCCACCGGCAAGACGACAATCCATTCCTGTACCGGTAAAAATCAATGTTCATCCGGTTAAAATTATTAAACCCGTTGTTAAACCCATAATTAGAATACTTCACTAGACTAAAAGAAATAACCTCATGAAATCATTAATTTTATTTATTATACTCGGTGTGAGCAGTACATTTTGTTTTGGACAAACCGACGGTGGGGCGAATGATAGTATCCCTGCAAAGTCTACTTTAACCCTGGCTGCAGTGTATGCAAATGATGCCAGTTATTACGGACAAAAAGCACAGCAAAAAAACCCTTATGTTGCAATTGCAGCCAATTACCAGCTTAAGTCGGGATTTTATTTTACTGCGCAATCCTACAAGCTTTTAAACGATAATACATCTTCAGTTTCAGCAACTGCTCTTGGCGCAGGTGTTAATTTTAAAATGGGTAAAAAGTTAACAACCGACCTGAGTTACAGTCATAGTTTTTATCCTTCTTACTCGCCATTATTGCAGGCAGCTAATGTTGATAATGCCAGCCTTGTTTTTTCTTATGATAGTTGGATAAAGCCAAGCCTGACTGGTGATTATGCTTTTGGAAAAGTAAGTGATGCTTTTGTAACCGGAGGACTTTCGAAATCAATTAATCTTTTCAGCATTAGCCAAAAGGATATAGTAACGGTTAGCCCTTCTGCAGATGTGGTTGCAGGCACCCAGCATTTTTATCAAACCTACATTACGAAAAAGAAGTTGCACGATAGTATTTTAGGGATTGCACCGATTCCGGTTTTGGGTAATCCTTCTTCTTCAAGCCATACCGATACTGTTGCTACAACGAGCTTTAATATATTATCTTATAATTTTAAAATTCCACTTGCTTATAACAGGTCTCATTATGTACTTCAGGCAGAGTACCAGTTGTCTTTATTAAGCAACCATGTAGCAGCAGCTAATAAAGTAAATTCTTTTTTAACTTTCAGTTTTTATTACCAGTTCTGATATCATGAAAACACTGATCATTGAAGATGAAAGATCGCTCGCGCGTGAAATCAAACTTTTTTTAGAAAAAGCATTTTATCTCTGCGATAGTGCTTATGCTGCTGCTGAGGCAAAAAAGCTGATGATTGATAATGAATATGATTTTATTCTGCTTGACCTTGGCTTACCTGATAAAGATGGCCTTGATCTATTGAATGAGACTAAAAAAATGTGCCCCTCTGCATCCTATATTATTCTTACGGCACGGGGCGACCTTGAAGACAGGATAAAAGGATTGGATCTTGGTGCTGATGATTATCTTCCTAAACCTTTTTCATTGCTTGAATTGCAGTCAAGGATGCAGGCAATCACACGTCGTAAATCCGGCAATAATGATCCTGTAATGGAATTAGGCGATTTTAGTATTGATCTTAATAAACGAACAGTTTATTTTGAGGAGAAAGAAATAGAATTATCAAGAAAAGAATTTGACCTGCTGAGTTATATGATCCTTCACAAAAACAGGCCCCTTACCCGGTTACAATTGAGCGAACATATATGGGGAAATTTTTCGGACGATGATTATGATTCAAATTTTATTGATGTGCACATTAAAAACATCAGGAAAAAGATGGGTGCCCATGCATCGGTTGATTGGTTGCAAACGCTTCGTGGTATTGGTTATAAAATAAAAATTTAGTAGTGAAACTGCTGTCAAAACTTACCCTTTTTATCACGCTTTCCAAACTGCTGATTGTAGTGTTGTTCGTGTTGCTGCTTCCTTCATTGGTGGGCTATGTAAGTTTTCAATACAGTAATTATTACCTGCGGCAACAAAAGCAAAAAGTTCTTTCAGAAATCAAACAAAATGGCATTGACTATTACCTGCAGGGCGACAGCGCTTATGCGAGTTATACCATGTTGAAGGAAGAATATATTTCCATTCTTCCTGCAGAAAATGAAATGGTTCGCGATACTATTGAAACTTCAAAAAGGGTAGTAGGAGGGGACACACTTACCTATCGTATTTTAACTCATGAATTAACAGGTACCCATAAAAATTATATTCTTGAAATTGGGAAAACCACTTCTACCATCGGTGAATACAATAACCTCTTGCAGCGCTTTACCTTGTATGTTTTAATCGGTTTGATCGCTTTAAGTATTGTGGTCGATCTTATTTATACCAATATATTAATCAGGCCGCTCACCAAAATTGTAAAGACGAAATTATTGAACCGAAAATTTCCATTTAAGGAACCGCTTTCTCCAATAAAAACATCTATTACTGACTTCCAAATTCTCGATCGTTCATTGATTGACTTAATGGAAAAAATTCATGAAGCTTTTGATAAAGAAAGAGAATTTACATCTAATGCTTCACATGAACTGATGACTCCCATCAGCATCCTTCAATCAAATGTTGAGAACCTGATGATGGAAGAAGATATCAGTGATGAGATGCAGGATAAGATATCTGCAATGATGCGAACGCTTAACCGACTTAAAAAAATTGTGAATTCGTTGCTTTATATTTCACGTATAGAAAATGACCAGTTTGCAAAAAGTGACACAGTGAATGTTAGGGAATTAGTTACTGAAATGATGGAAGAACTTTCTTACCGGCTGGAAACTAAATCTATTCAATTTTCCAATGATACTTCGAAAAATAGTTATTTAAAACTCGTAAACCGCGACTTAATTTTTCAACTTATTTACAATCTTATCAATAATGCGATCAGGTACAATAAAGAAAACGGTTCTATCTACATCAGTGATAAACACCTGCCGGATAACACCTACCAATTATTTATAAAAGATACTGGTATCGGTATTAAAGAGGAAGAACTTGCTACTATTTTTAACCGATTTAAAAAATCAGGGAAAGAAAAAGGCGAAGGTTTTGGATTAGGCTTATCAATTGTGAAAAGCATCACCGCAATTCACGGCTTTACTATCGAAGTTTCTTCGGAGTATGGAAAAGGCACAGTATTTACTATTACAGTCCCTGCGTATTTGCCTGTATAGATAAAAAAGTTTTTCAAAATAAAAATGCCAGCAATAATTACTGGTATTAACTCAGAAAAAAAAGGTGTACTCTAAACCTTTCCACACACACAACCGCTGCAAAGCCAACCCGGCTAAAAACAAGCTCGCGGGCTAATCTGATTTGCTTCCAACCCAAACAAAACAGCCTGCACAACAAATAGCTTTGTGTTTTATTGTTTAGCGGCGTGGTTGCTTCCTATTCAGTGATAATTAAAAGAAAAGCCGCCTCCATTTTATGTTGAGATGGGATGCTCTTCTTAGGGTTACCAAGGAATTCTTCTGCCGTTAGTTTTGTTTCTTTAGTGAGTCATAATTCAAGTACGATTAGAATGGATATTAATGATTGAGTCATCTGACTACCTGTAAAAATAAAAAACAAAAAAGCGGTTATTGTAGATATTTTATGGTTTTTTTTAGCAAAAACTTACAAAAGAAATATTGCAATTTATGTGCCTTTAGAGTCCAATGTTCAGCGATAGTACTTTGAATATAAATTAATTATCAGTGTGGTTTCGTTTCCAAATGGGGATAGCCCGCTTGTTTCTGAAACAATCAGGCAAAACGATTTTGCCTGGCTCTTTCTGTTTATCAGATGGTCATTTATTCGCTATAAGATTAATAATGAGTTTTATCATCAGTTCTTTTTCTTCCGGCTTGCTTTGTGCCACTAACAAGGCCAGAGCGGTTAACCCGGTATCGTTAATTTTTACCTCCCCGGACTTTTTAAATCGATGACGGTTCTTTTCCAAAAACCAAACAAATAAAAATGCACCAATACGCTTGTTGCCATCGCTGAATGAATGATTTTTGATTATGAAATAAAGCAGGTGGGCTGCCTGCTCCTCAATGCTCGGATAAAGATATTGCCCGCCAAAAGTTTGAACAATACTTTGCAAAGAACTTTTAAAACCATCATCCTTTTCATTGCCAAAAAGCCCGGTAGCCTCTTTCTTTTTCATCAACTGCTTTTTCAATGTGAGAATAGCGCCTTTGGCTTCGTCATATTGAATTTCATAAGTGATACTACTACTCAGCTTTTCCGTTGCCAGGTTGTTGCTGTCAAACTGGTTCAACAATATGAAACTCTGCGTGTAGTTTTGAATAATTTCCAGCAAGCCCTTCGCTTCCTGCAATTGCAGGCTTTCAGTTTTTCCTCCTGCGCTTATCAACTGAATGGTCTGGTGTAACTGTTCTAATCGCTTTTGATTAATGGCATATCCTTTTACTAAGTAATCCTTTATACGCTGAGTTGCCCATTGACGAAATTGCGTTCCTCTTTTTGACTTTACCCTGTAACCAACTGAAATGATAACATCAAGATTGTAAAACACAACAGGTTTGTCTGAATTTGCAATGTGCATTTTTTGCACATTGCTTTTTTCATCCAATTCACCTTCTTTAAAAATATTATTGATGTGTTTGGTAATTACCGTTCTGTCACGTTGAAACAATTCTGTTATTTGGCTTTGCGAAAGCCAAACAGTATCCTGCTCAAACTTTACCTCTACCTCAGTTTGATTGTCTTCTGTTTTATATATTAATATCTCACTCATACTAATCTTACGTTCGGTCAGCATCCTCCCTTTTTACAAGTTTGTACTTTGATAACTTTTCACTTTCAGTTGAGTCATCGCCTGCTGTTAGTGATTTCTATATTCAAATTTAAGATAGATCATTACATTTGAAAAGTAATTCTCAACAGCCTGGTATCGATTTCTCAAAACAGATGTATTTAGTAAAGACTGTTTCTTCTTACTGTCCGAATAAAATCAGCCTTTGATTTAACAGGTTCTGCATTGCTAAAAACAATCTCGACCAGTTTTTATACAATAGTACATTTCCGGCACTTACCGCTTCGCTAGCCTTGTAAAAGTCTCCGGGTGTATGATTTTAATGGTTCGCATTAAAACTTCCCCGTAAGGTCTATTTGCTCCAGGTAAGGATCAAGCTCCCTCGTGGTAGTAAAAGGCCGGAAGTGCGATAATATATTTCTCTCTTTCCTGTAATATACTTCTACATAAAACGAATCTACCTGGTACAGCAAAATACGGAAAAATCCGTCTTCCCTATGAGCCAGTAACGTACTTCTCCATACTACCTCTGCCTGCTCAAAATCAGATAGTGCCTTAAATTGATAAAGCGTCACTTTTGTAAATTTTTAAGATGGATTATTTTGCCTGGTTAAAAGTAGAATTTTCTACCGGAATGAGAAAAATGTATTTTTACCATAAAGCACAGTGCAATAAAATAAAGAGTTTGAATTTTTGTTCGCTTACAGTTCTTTAATGGAGAGTAGTAGCATAACTTTTAAATGAACCGGTTGCCAAAGCTTGCACTCCACCCCCTCTTCCACTCCAAATCCATTTTGTAACTTAAAAAGCAATATCCTGAATTTATAATCAAAACCAATTCTAAATGGCTTAATTTCTAAAAAATGAGAACAAAACTTAAACCCGGTGAAAAAATGATTCTTTTAACCCGGCGGCATTGGTATCCCTCCCTGTTTTACCCTATGGTTTCTTCCTGTTTTAAATAATATAGTTTAGGTAAAATGATGAGTTCAATATAATAGCTAAGTCTTTTGTACACGAATATTCATTGCATGAACATTCACCTTTGTTTATTGGCAGCAGGCGGATAATGGAAGAAATGGAGAATATAGTGAACAATTGCATCCGGGATTAATCGGTTTTTTTTCAAAAGCTTACCCCTAAAGTAATTCATCACACTTTTTTACATTGTGGTTAATGTTTTGTTGGATACCTTCAAGAAGAACAGTTAAAAACCTGCGTTGCCAATAGCTGATGTATAGTTATACAAATTTAGTCAGAAGATTTATCTCTTAAAAATCTGGCTGCTCGTATTATAGTGTTTACCTTTGTTGTTTAAATTGTTGTATTATTTATAATATATTTCCTATTTTTGTTAAAAATAACAATTATAAGAAATAATATTTCATACCTCAGTTTTAAAAGCAACCTTTCAATATTTAAAATATTTTCCCTGGAAGATATCAGGAAGGTCTACCCTAACTTTGACAGCCGGCGGCTGATTGAATGGCAGCAGAAAGGTTACCTGGTAAAGCTCATTAATAAATGGTACCTGTTTAGTGATATCCCGGTCACAGAAAATTTGTTATTCAGGATTAGCAATAGCCTGTATCATCCTTCTTATCTTTCCCTTGAATCGGCATTGGCTTTCCATCGCCTGATACCGGAAGCGGTTTACAGCCAGCAGGCTGTTACAACGTTAAAAAGTAAAGTTTATGAAACTCCCGTTGGCTCATTTCGTTACCGCAGGATGAAACCGGAGCTGTTTTTCGGATATCAGGTCCTGCACCTGGAAGGGTTACCGGTGCTGATGGCTGACCGCGAAAAAGCGATCCTTGACTACCTGTATTTCCGTGCAGGGAAAACCACCGAAGCAGAGCTTGAATCGCTCAGATTAAATTTTTACGAATTGCTACAAACGCTTGACAGGCAAAAACTGGAACAATACATGGCTGTCTTTGCAAACCCTACCCTGGAAAGGCGGGTACAGATACTTTATAAACTACTTTCCCATGCTGACGCTACCTGAAATTGAAAAATTTTATCCTGAACCCCTGCGTGGATTTAAGCGATTCATCCTGAGAGAGTACCTGCAACATAAGATATTACAGATTGTCTTTGACAGCCCCTACGCCGGCCAGCTTGCTTTCCTGGGCGGAACCTGCCTCAGGATTGTTTATGGCAACAGCCGCTTTTCTGAAGATATTGATTTCGATAACTTCATCATAAAGGAAGAGATATTCGGGGAGATAGCGGCTCTGATTGAAAAGGAGCTGTCAAGGGAGGGGTATACAGTCGAAATGAAAACGGTTTATAAAAATGCGTATCACTGCCACATTCGTTTTCCTGAACTCCTTTTCAGAGAAGGGCTGTCGGGACATCCGGAAGAAAAAATACTGATACAACTGGACACAGAACCACAGCATTATAAGTTCGTTCCCGAAAAATTCCTGCTGAACCGCTTTGATGTGTTTACGCAGATTTTTATAACGCCAAAGCCTCTCTTGCTGGCCCAAAAATTCTATGCGGTTCTCAACAGGCCCGGAAATAAAGGAAGGGATTTCTTTGATATTGTGTTTCTGCTGTCCCTGGAGAAGAAACCCGACTTTGACTATCTTGATTTTAAAACCGGAATCAATGATAGCAAGACGCTTAAGGAGCGGATCCTTCTTAAATGCGCATCACTTGATATGGAAGAGATGGCGAGAGATGTGGCGCCGTTCCTGTTTAACCCGTCCGATACCAAAAAGATTATTCATTTTGCGGATTATATTCGCCAGGTAACATTATAACTTTTGGACAGTTTATGTTGGATCCTCCGGCATTTTGTTGATGGTTTCAATTGATACTCCACTTTTTAAGGTTACAAATATTACCAAATAAAAGTTCGTTTACTATTCCTTTGCCTAATAACCGGGGCGTCGGATTCACAAAATATCATATGTACCCTTCTCACCTCAAATCAACCACCTTACTCACCTGTTCAAATTTCACCCCATCAAATTCTCTGAAATGTTCTTTGCCACATTTGATTTTCATTTTTTCACTACCTCTTAATTCCTGTGCGGCGCTTTTTGTTTCAGCAACAAAAATATATTCTCTTCTCTCCTTTTTTAACGATGGCCCAATCAGGATTGTAACTACCGATAGGCGTATCAATCTTAAACCAGAATGGAAGTTTAAAATAAAAATCAATGTTATCGCTGCTTTCGCAATCTTTGGCAAAATCGTTTTCTACGGTTGAATCAAGCGGGATATAATTTTCATAAATTGTTTTGTCAGGATCAGAAACGATGTGAGTGAAATTATCGAGATATATTTCCAGTTCATTATCCTCAAAAAGTTTCATTTCATAAATCTTATCACCAATTTTTTCATACTTGATTCCATAAATCATTAATTCGTATAGCTCCGATTTTATCGCGGCAACAGCATGGTCCATAAACAATTGTGGATTCACTAATAATTCATTTACCCTTCCTGATCTTTTTAATATTTCTAAAATCGTACTACGCGTTAATTCTGTTTTGCTTTGGATATATCCCAACATATCAGGAATATCAAACTGCAAATCAAAATCGTTCCCGCTATCACTGATCAATTGACCTTCAACCCCTTTTTCGTTGATCAAAACTTTTTTCTTGGTGGATCTTATAGTCGGCTTTTGGGTTTCAGGCATTTCCTTTACCGCTTTGGCAGCAAGTATAATCAAATCGGAAGTGTCATAATTTACACGGTACCGGGTGCAGTATTTTATTTTATTCCAGATTTCCATAAAAGCCTCCGAACCGTATCCTTTGCCCAACTTTACCTTTTCGCGCTTTGACTTGTCTTTTACTCTTCCTGTAAAATTCACTCCGCAATCGTGTTCAATTTCCTGCTGAAGCGCTTTTGCAAAATCCTCGTAAGATTCATTGGCAACCACCGTTAGCCGGTTGATATTTTTATCAAATATTCTATCGCCTTCCTGGTTTACCGGTAACCGCAATCCTCTTCCTATTTCCTGCCGCTTTTTAATTTCTGATTTGGTTTCATTTAAAGTGCATATCTGAAATACATTCGGATTGTCCCAACCTTCACGAAGCGCCGAGTGACTGAATATAAAACGCAAGGGAGTATCTACATCAAGTAACTTTTCTTTGTCCTGCATGATGAGTTTATACGTGTCATCATCTGCCTGGGTTTCACCACCTGTATCTTTTAAACGGCCTTTGTTGTCCTGCGAAAAATAGCCATTATGAATTTCATTTACTGAATAAGAATCCAGAGACCGAAACACGAGTTTTGAAATTTCGTGCCGATAAGCTTCTTCAAACCAACGTGCAAATTTTCCGTTCACCGGTTTTCCGTTTGCATCATATTCCCTGTAATTTTTCACGCGGTCAATAAAAAACAGTGAAAGCACTTTAATCCCCTTTTCCTTGTAAGCCTTTTCTTTTTTTAAATGTTCTTCTACCGTTTTGCGGATCATGAATTTCATTACTTCATCATTCATGCCTCCTTGCGATTCGCCAACAGAAAGAGTAATTCCATTGGTCAAACTGATGCTTCCGTTTGCCGCGTCGGTCTCCTCTATGATAAAACCATCTTTGTAAATTTCTCGTTGGTTGCTCAGATTGTATAAGTCGTCTCCGGTCGTTACTCTGACTGATTTTTTGATAACGCCTTTATCGGTATTGTAATCAATTTTCACTTTCGCACTGATTTTCGTTTTTGTAGCGTTAACACTTTCCAATTGGATAAAGGCTTCATTCATCGCGTTCTCGCTCAATACCGAATCCACTTCTATTTGTTTTACCAAACCCAGGTCATAAGCCTTTACCGGATTTAAAGAATACATCAGGTTGTAAAGATTGGTATGAGTTGCAGAATATCGTAGTGTGCAAAGCGGATTCAGATTTTCTATTGCTCTTTTACGAATTGCTGTTTCCATATTCTGAGGTTCATCTATGATCACTATCGGGTTGCAACTTTGTATAAATTCAACCGGCTTCTTTCCGGTTAATTTATCATTGGGCTTGTTAATGATGTTTTCATCTTTGGCAAAAGAATCAATATTAATCACCAATACCTGGATGGCATTATTGGAAGCAAAGCCGCGCAGGTTGGAAACTTTTTTACTATCGTAAACCTCAAAATTAATAGCCGCTTTATCATACAGCGATTGAAAATGCTGGTGGGTGATCTGCAGGTTTTTTAATACCCCTTCACGGATAGCAATAGAAGGAACTACAATTACAAATTTTTTAAACCCGTAAAGCTTTTGCAATTCATAAATAGTTCTCAGGTACACGTATGTTTTGCCCGTTCCGGTCTCCATTTCAATAGAAAAATGCATCCCCTGGAAGGTTCGCTTAGCGGATTTTATATGATTTCGTTTTTGGATAGATTCAATGTTTTTCCAGATTTGATGCTCGGTTAAACTCAACTTATTTCCAAAGCCATTTTCCGAAAGAAGCGTTCCTGTTTCAGTAATGGAAAATTCAAAATCGCCGGTATTTAAAGGCTGCCCTTCAAATACATCTGTAATCGATTTAATGGACTCCCATTGATATTCCTGGTTACTGTCGAAGTGGAGTTTCATTGAATATTCTTTGAAAAATCTAACATTAAATGGTAAATAACAACATTGTTTTTCTCTATCCTGTGAGCTGAGCAATAGGAAAATTCAAAACCTGCAACAAGTTCTCTATATTTCAATTCTTGTGTTGTATTGGATTTTGTAAAAGTTGTTTTCAAAAGCATATTTATTGAAATAACATTTTCGCTGATATTTAGGCTCTCAATCACAAAACCAATCATTCCGTTTGTCTTATAATGTGCTGAATACGTTTTTGAAGCAAACCGGCAGATTCCGTTTTCAATATATTTAGCGTTTAAACCAGTTGAGCCTTTGGTATTTTTTGTATCCAATCTTTTACATTCAATGATATAATATGCTGCTGTTTCTAAAAAAGAATATGCGTTAAGTATCCTAATATCCGTTCTGCCTGCCGTACTATCTTCCAGTATTTCCCTGTCAAAGTAATAATACTGTAACCCAACTGATTTTCTTATTGCATCTCTATTCAAATAATTGATGTATAATATATCTCTAATACTATTTTCATCGTTTCTAAGCGTTACATTATCTGATAGCATCAAACGATAGCAAATGATTACTTTTGAAAGTATTTCCTCAAATTCGGCATTATAGAAAATACCATTATGCTCGTAGCCGGAGGCATTTAGTTCTCTAAACATCATTTCCCTTTCCTCCCTGCTTTAAGAATGGCATCAGCAAATTCGTTTACGTCTATATAACCAATGGCTTTGTGCCAAAGTCTCCTTTCATTCGGTTTAAAAATGTAGAAATAATCCATTTCAAAGCCTCTGACGTCTTTTTGAACAAAGAGCTTATCTGTAACTTTTTCAGAACTAATTTTTGTAAGAAACGACAATATTTCCAAATCGCTGTCCTGCTTATTTTCCCAAACTATGCTATTAGTATATTGGAAAGCAGGTACTAATTTAAAAAACATGCCTACAACCTGATTAGTGTGCCACACTTCAACGACAAATTTTTTGCCTTGTGTTTCTAACTTTTTACCAAACCGCTTTACAAATATTGAAGCATAATTTTTCAGGATTTCATCATTAAATTTAAGGTTAGAAAACAGTTTATTTTTGCGTGTATCGTTACCAACAATCAAACTAAGATTAATTTCCAAAGCATAATTAATCAAGGACAATTCAATATCGTCCAAACCCAAATTCTTGTAAATAGATTCATTTATTATTTTCAATTCATCATTAATGTTGTTTTCTAAAACCTGAATCTTATGATCATCAATTAACGTTTTTCTATTTTCTGAATAAATTTCCTGTTTAGCTTGCTCGATTCTTTCAATATTTTCCTTTGCATTTAATTCAAGATAAGGCAAACTAAATTTATTGTAATTCTTTACTCTTTCACGCTCGATTCCAATCGAAGCAAAAGTATTAACCGCATAATATGGAAAAAGAGAAGTACTTAAAATTGCAGCTATATTATTAAGGACATTTAAATCTGATTTATGAAATGCTTTGAGGGAAGTAATGGAATCTTTAAATAATAAATCCTTCTTTGAAATGGCACATTTCGCTGTTAATGTTTCCATATCGATTCCTTCTCGAATAAGTAGCATTGGAGCTTTAAATAATCGTTCATCTCTTAATCTATGAACTTTCCGCTTCTCAAAAGATGAAACCTTTTCTGGTAAAATAAGGAAAGAGGATAGACCATAAGAATCTACGAAAGGCTTACCAATTAAATGTTTTGAATCATAGGGCGGATCACTGCTATATTGTATTCCTGTTCCTTCAATAAATTTTTTTCCATCAGAAATAACCTCCAAAATCTGTTTGTATTCTCTTTTTAATCTTTTGATAAAATTAAAATCCAGGTAAGAACCGTATACCATTACCTTCCAAAGCCAGTCAAATTCTTTTAATTTGCTTTGCTGTACTTGCTTATAGTCGTTTCGATTTATAGAAAATATTTTAAATAAAGAGAAAAACCGGCTTTGCTTAAGTGAAATATGTTGGACTATATTATTATCGGTTTTTTTCCCATTTGCGTAATGATAAAATATGACAGCCGCCGGTGCAACGGCAGGCTGATTTGATTTTTCAAACACTTCGTACCTTACAGGCGCTAATTCAAAAATTTTATCAATAAAATATTCTTGAAGCAAGTATTGCCTGAAGGCGCTGCAATTTTCTTTATTATACCCTAGATTATATAAACTGCTACTTCGTATTAGGAAAGCAATACGTGTTTGCTGGTGACAAAAATCACTTACCCTTAATACAAACCCCTCTGCTATTTCATTATTATTGATAGCAATTTTTAATTTCTTCTTTAATCCCTTTTCCTTAATTTTTCTATTTTTTAAATAAGCATTTCCAGTTTCATCCATTCCATTTCCCTTCCATGGTGGATTACCCACTATATAGTGAAATTCAATTTCTTTCATCTGAGTATTAAATTCAGCATTTTCATCAAAAAAGTCTGCCTCAAAGAAATTTGTATTGAAAAGAACCGGAAATTTGAATATTTCTATTCCTGGAGGTTCTAAGTAGTCTAGCAACGTCAGGTAAATAGAAAAGATGGCTACCTGAACTGCACTTAAGTCTTTATCTATTCCATAAATATTTTCTTTAGCTAAATTCTTTATTGCGGTTTTGAACTTTTCTGATTTGATTTCAATGCCAGTGTCCGCAACATATTTTTCAATAATTTTTCGTAGTGTTTCTACAAGAAAAATACCGGAACCACAAGCAGGGTCAAGCACTTTACAGTTATAATCGGAACCCTTTTTGTTTAGCTTTTCTTCAACGGTCTCTTTCAAAATGTAATCTACCAAAAACAATGGAGTATAATAAGCTCCTTCTTTTTTCTGATTATCCTGACCGATAAAAAGTTCATACACATTACTTATGAATTCAATCGGTATAATAGAGAAATCATACAGTTCAAATAAAGATCGTTGATTGGTTGCAATGTCGTCGCCGAGCAACAATCTTTTCACAACCTGATAATCGCTTTTTCTTACCTGCTTATATTCACTCGCAGAGAGTGGAAACAAATCACCATTAAATCCTTTCTCTTTATCTTCCAGATACTCGAAGAACTGCTGTATTTGGTGGGGGCTATCTAATAGATCACAAAATTCGACATTAGTCCATGTACGTAATTTACCATCGAATTTCATTTTAACCTTTCGGTCAATCAAATACCGAACGAATATCACTTTCCCTAAAATAGCATTCACAAGTTTGGCTCTTTTTTCATTATCGCCAACAAGTATTTGTCTTGCTGCTTTTATATTTTCTAGTAAATGATAGTCAACTCTGTTCTTATAATTCAAATGTTCTTGATACAGTTCCCAGGTTCTACCTGTTACTAATTCGAAGTAGGTGAAGTCATTCAATTTCTTTTCACCACCTAAAATCTGCAATGTTTTCGTATTTACATCTATCGAAAATCCATTGAATATTTCTACAACATTTTTTTCAATAATTATTGCAATCGGACATTCATTAAAATTCCAAATTGCCTCATGTAAATCTGATTTATTATCAGGATTATTAAAAAACAATATCAAGGGTTTATTGTCAAAACAGAAAAAAGCATCTGGCTTAATTTTTCGTTCCAACAATCTTTTAACCCGATTAGGAAAAGCAGTCTCTTCTTTCCAAGCATTATCTTCCGTAATAAAAAGCCCGTTCTTCTCATTTAACCCTAATCTTTCATATAATTCTTTTAATTCCATAAATAAATTATGCTGCAATAATACTAATTTATTTAGTATTTCTCTTATATCGTTTTAAATTCCACTCCCGCATCTCTCATCTGCAATACGGTATTGGTTTTCAACTGGTCGTTGCCGGTGAAAAGGTTATCAAGTGTAATTACTTTTTGCGGTTTGGCGGCTATAATTTTATCAACAATTGGCTGGCTCATTTCTTCTAAAGCAATGATTAGTTCTCTATCATTTATTGAATAGAATTTATCGGCTTTTTCAATTTTATCAGTAAGTTGATAACCCGCTTTTATCATCAATTCGTACAGCATGTTTTTTTCTTCACTGCCCTGGCTTACAGGATTGGTAAACACTTCTAATTGCTGAGCAAGATTTTCTTCTGTGATGTCATTGCCGCGCCAGATTTTGAAATTAGAAGGAGATAGTTTAAATACTTTGAAACCTAAATCCTGTTTGCCATTATCAAACAAATCAGGTTTTTCTGCTTTCTCT
>JAGWRO010000049.1 GCA_028876495.1 Bacteroidota bacterium | reverse complement strand
GAAATCAACTTTTTAATATCCAGGGTTCTGCGTTAACCTTACTTTTCCATCAGAATTCATATTATCAATTTCTCCCTGTGGAATAGGGAAATAATTGTTCTTAGGAGCTGTAAAATGTGCATTTACTTTCAAAGGCCTGATCGCCTTTTCCCTTGCGTAATAGGCATTCAATACAGGTTCTGCTATACCCCATCTTACCAGGTCAAAGAAGCGATGGCCCTCCATTGCTAATTCAATTCTTGTTTCAAACTGAACCGCTTCCATGGCGTTTGCTGCAGTGAAGGTAGCAGGAGTGTATAAGCCGATCTTATAGTCATCCGCTGGTGTAGTTGTTGTTTTATACATTGCTGTAGCTGCATCATAATCGCTATTTTTATACACCCATGTTTCAGGATGATCCATAACCCTTGCACGCACCATGTTCACATAATCCATAGCATTGCTTATTTCGCCGGCTTTTACAGCACATTCTGCCGCCCACAAAATAACTTCAGAGAACCGGATAATATTTACGTTATTAGCAACCAATTCAGTAGGACCCCAATAGGCGCTTCCCACATCAGTATATTGGTCTTTTTGAGATGCTGCATATACGTTTTTCTTAGGGCTAAAATGGCCATCGTTTACAGGATTTCTGATCCAGTCATCACCGGGATGCGGACCCCAATCCAAATAAGGAATACCTTTTCTTCCCATTGTCCAGTCAATTCTTGGATCTAATGGGCCAGTGTAAGGTGTGGTAGGATCACTTACCGAATTTCCTGTATACCAGCTATCCAATAATGGTAAGCCGTTAGCATCCACTTTGAAAGCATTACCCAGATCCTGTGATGGATTATAAAATCCACAACAAGCACCCGGACCAGAATTGTATGGGAAATTTAATATATCCCCGTAATTACCATTGGGCTGACCGTTCCATGTAGTGGAGGAACCATCATGCACAGAAGTTTGTGCTGCAAACACGGACTCAGCACTGTTCTTTTGTGCGGGGTTAAAATTGGAATAAAAATTCGGCAGAAGGGCATAATGGGTACCATTAGATGTTTTTCCATTAGCAATAATATCCTTTAATAAAGGATAAGCATCAGTATACTTACCTTCAAACATATATGCTTTTGCCAGCATAGCTTTTGCTGCCCAGGAATTAACTCTTCCTATTTCAGGCCACGTTTCTGGCAAATTGGCAACTGCAAATTTCAAATCATCTTCCAACTTAGTCCAAACGGTTGCCTGGTCAGCGTTAGAAACATCAGTATTTTCAGGTGATACTGATTCATCAGCATATATTATGTTGCCATATACTTCTTTTAATTCCAAATGAAAGAAACCTCTCAGAAAACGGGCCTGTGCCGTAATTTGGGTAGCTTCTGTAGCAGGTATGGTGGTTGTAATGGCAAGAGTCCTTAACACATCATTACAACGTTGGGCTCCGGCATACATCACCAGCCATTTTCTACCAACATCAGCATTGGTAGGCGTCATAGTAGACCATTGTTCAAAAGCCTGTAAGGATGAAAAATCCGTTGGGTCTGAACCTTTATAAGCATCATCTGAAGCTACCCCGCCCTGAGCCCAATTGGAAGCTGCGGAAATCTGTCCATCACCGTTTGCACCTTCTCCATCAACTAACGAATACGCACCAATCAATAAACCCTGAACTCCTGCCTCAGAGGCCATGATTTGAGGGTTTAACGTTCCCAAAGGAGGCTTGTCCAAAAAACTTTTTTTACACGCAGCAACTACTACTATCAC
Organism: Bacteroidota bacterium; assembly: GCA_028876495.1. Taxonomy (GTDB): domain Bacteria; phylum Bacteroidota; class Bacteroidia; order Chitinophagales; family Chitinophagaceae; genus Ginsengibacter. The sequence continues at coordinate 4,983 of JAGWRO010000049.1, read as the reverse complement.
TAACAGCAGTGCCGAAATTAGGAATTTATATTGTATCTTTTTCATATTAAGAAATTGTAAGAATTAAAAATTAAGATTTACGCCAAAAAGATAGGCAGGTGTATGCGGGTAGTTACCTTGATCAATTCCGTATCCAAGGTAATAACCACCGGCTGAGCCGCCATTGTTTCCACTATCACTTTGTAACTCCGGATCAAGCCCTTTGTATTTGGTAATAGTAAACATATTGGTGGCTTGAACATACACACGCAACCGGTCAATTCCATATTTCGAAAGGAGGCTTTCTGGAAGCGTATACCCAATTTGCATTTGCTTGTTTTTCATATACGACCCTTTGCTTATAAAATAACTATTGGTTACCCCATCTGTACTAAACCCCCCAGTTGTTGATAATTTTGGGATACTGGTGTTAGTATTGGTAGGTGTCCACGAATTAAGCGCCACTTCTTTTCTAATCGCTCCTTTGAAGAAATCAGGGAAATCGGTAAAAAATAGTGTATTATTAAATATATCATTCCCATGAGACCCAAAGAAGAAGGTAGAGAAATCGAAGTTTTTATAGCTAAATGAAATATTGAGGCCATAAGTGAAATCGGGGTTGGGATTACCAATAAATGTTCTGTCATTAGCATCTATTTTTCCATCACCATTCACGTCTTTGTATTTGAAGAAGCCAGGTGCTGCATCACTCTGTGTTGGCGATTTTGATACATCATCAGCACTTTGGAAAAGCCCTATTACCTGGTATCCATAGAATTCTCCCACAGAATGACCAACTTCGTTTCGCTGAACGACAACGTTCCTGATCGTCGGCCCATTAAAATAAGGCAAGCCCGGTATGCTTACAAGTTTATTATTGTATGAAGTAAAGGTTCCTGTTACGTCAAATTTGAACTCTTTACCCACTGTGCCGTGATAAGTAACATTTGCATCAATACCCGTATTTTGCATATCTCCGATGTTAACTTGTGGAAGATTTGCGTCACCGGTAAATATTTGGTCATACTGTACTCCTGAAGCCGTAAAGAGTAATCCGCTTATTTTCTTTTTATACCAGTCAACAGTAAAATCAATTTTATTGTTTAAAATAGAAGCGTCAATACCTACATTGGAAATAATGTCCCCTTCCCAACTGGTGGTAGGGTTTCCAATATTGCTTTTATAATACCCTATCAAAGGAGTAGTGCTGTTGCCCTGCAGGTCATAATAAGAACGACCGGCATTTGAATTATACAAATTATAAGGGTTGGTAGCCCCAACATTCTGGGTGTTCCCCATTTTACCCCAACTGTAACGGATCTTTAAATCATTAACAAACGTAATAGGCTTAAAGAAATTTTCCTGGGAGATCCTCCATGCCGCTGATACCGCAGGGAAATACCCTGTTCTTACACTGTCAAGGAAAACCGAGGATTGGTCTCTGCGAAGCGTTGCACTTACTAAATACCTGTCTTTATAGGCATATTTTAATTGTGCGAACTGGGACCATAAAGAACTCTGGTAGGCGTAACCGGAGTTGGCCGCGCCTGCGGTTGGTCCTGCGTCAATAATCCAGAAGTTGGGATTTTCGGAAAAATAAGGACCCCTGTCAGCCTGTATACCTCTTCCGTAATAGGAAACCGCTTCCGCACCTACCAACACATTCACACTGTGTTCCCCAAACAACTTATTATATTGAAGGGTATTGGTCCATGTCCAATTGTCATCGTAACTGCTTCCTTCATGAAATGAATTAGAACCGGTATTACCTTCCGCATTTTCGTAGGCCACATAGTTAAAATAGTAATAATGGTTATTGCTAATTGAGCCACCAAAGCTGGTGTGCGCGGTAAAATTTTTCAGGAAATCGACATCGGCAAAAACATTTCCCTGTGTCTGCCAGTTATTTCCCACATTATCTTTTGAGCGATATAAATTGGCAAATACGTTTTGCGCATTACCCAGATCCTGAGATTTAGTACCTGCAAAATTGCCCATAATGTCGTAAACAGGAATGATAGGATCTTCACGGAAACCCATACTAAAAGGGCTGCCTTCCTGCTGGTTATTAACCTGGGGATTTTTCTTATAAAATAAATACGCATTTTCACCGATTCTGATGTGATCGTTCACATTAAATTGGGTATTTGCCCTTAATGAATACCTTTCCAAATAAGTGTACTTGGCAATACCCTGTTGATTGAGGTAACCAAAGTCTACATAATAGGAACTCTTGTCAGAGCCTGCGGCTACTGAAATATTATGACTCTGTGTCGGTGCATTACGGGTGATTTCATCATACCAATTGGTCCCGGCCTTATTGGCCTTGGTAATCTGGTAAGTGTTAAGATCATATAAAGCAGGATTAATAACTGAATCCCCCGGGCAATTACACACTGTATAGCCCGTAGGTGTTATATAATCAGGCACCACCGGAGTGGCTCCGGAGCCATATTGTTTACTGCTTGGGTTGGCAATTCCCGAATTTTGTTGTTGTAACCAAATCGCATTGGCTTCCTCCTGGGGGGTGGCCATATCCCAGCCTTTACCGCGGGTAGTAGTACCATAATAACCATTATAAGTTATTTTAGCCTTACCGGTTTTCCCTTTTTTGGTGGTGATAATAATAACACCATTAGAACCTGCCACACCATAAATGGCAGCAGATGCATCTTTCAAAACCTGAATAGAGGCGATATCGTTAACATTTATATCAGTTAAATCACCCCTCACTCCGTCAATAATAACGAGCGGCTGGTTACTTCCAAAACCGGTGATACCACGTATGCGGATATCACTGTTTCCTCCAGGTTGCCCGGAAGTGATAATGTTAACGCCTGATGCACGGCCTTGAAGCGCTGCCTCGCCAGTACCGGCAGGCATTTTTTGCATCTGGTCTACGTTTACAACTGAAACCGCACCGGTTATATCCTTCTTTCTCTCAGAAGTATAACCTGTAACAACGATTTCGTTCAAATTAGTTGCTGAGGATTTGAGCGCAACATTGATATTACTTTGCCCGGCAATAGAAATATCCTGGCTTTCATACCCAACATAACTCACTCTTAATGTTTTTGCACTTGCAGAAACCTTAATAGAAAAGGTTCCATCAGGACCGGTTGTTTCTCCGGTCTTTTGACCAACCACCACTACTGATGCTCCTGTTAAAGGAGTACCATCATTTGTGATAACAGTTCCGGTAATTGTCCGTTGCTGCGCCATGGTCTGAAGAAAACAAAATAGCATGAAGAGGCTACTAAGCAGTATTCTTTTTTTCATAATCAAGTAATTAGGTTTGTGTTAAAGTTTAATTAAAGCTCAATTTACATTCTTTTTTTAACAAACAAATTATTTTTTGTAACAAATTTGTAAAATAAGCCTTATTGGATAAAAGATCATAATAAAATGATAGAATCATTAAAAAAAATTATACTTATTAAACAAATAATATATTTTTCGTTAATTGATTGTCTGAGCTTCATCACGTTTTAAAGTGTAATTTTTACACAATCAAAAATCTGAAAGATGACGTGACTAAATTTTAAAATATACTCCCCTTTCGGATAAAATCAGCAAAATGAAGCACACTTTTTTGCCCTAAAAAATTATGATTAATAAACGTTAAAAAAGCAACTGTTTTGAAAGAAATTCTTAGAGGTTTATTTAATAAATAAGAACAAATTTTTCTTTTCAATTATTAATCTCACAAAGTTCATTTCATAGTAAACAAACAAATAATTGATTTTTTAATTTTCGGCCAAATAAAAAAAGTGGCGTATTGCCACTTCTTTAAATAATATAATAATTACAACAATTGCCCGGTATCTCTTATAATTTATAATCTGTCCACTTTTCTTTAGAGTTTCCTGAAGCAACAACATTTTCAATAAAGGCCATTCCGCGTAGGCCGTCTTCAATTCCCGGGAAATCAAGCATCTCTTTAGTTGGAGTGTTACCTTCCATTTTTGCCATCAATGTTTTTGCAAAGTTGTGGTATATATTCCCAAAGGCTTCCAGGTATCCTTCAGGATGACCACCGGGTGTACGGCAATTTTTTGTTGCGAAGGTGCTTAAAACATTAGTGTAATTGGCGCCTGCTCTTAGAACTTCCATTGGCTTGTCAAGCCATTTAACCAATAGGGTGTTTGGTTCTTGCTGGGTCCATTCAATGCCACCGTTTTCTCCGTAAATTTTAATTTTCAAATTATTTTCTTCGCCGGCTGCCACCTGGCTTGCCATTAAAACTCCAGGCACACTATCATCAAATCGCAACAGAACATTTCCATCGTCGTCCAGGGCGCGGCCCGGTACCATAATATTTAGGTCGGCACACATTTTAGTAATTTTCAGTCCTGAAATATATTCAGCAAGATGAGCAGCATGAGTGCCAATATCGCCCATGGCGCCTGCTTTTCCAGATTTTTTAGGATCGGTGCGCCATGATGCCTGCGCATTTCCTTCTCTTTCTGATAACCTGCTAAGCCAGCCCTGGGAATATTCTACCATGATTTTCCGCAGCTTTCCCAATTTACCTTCTTTTATCATTTCGCGCGCCTGTTTTACCATTGGGTAGCCGGAATACGTGTGAGTGAGGCATAAAACCATTCCACTCTCTTCCAATTTCTTTTTTAAGTCCTTAGCTTCCTGCAAAGTGAAAGTCATTGGCTTTTCCACAATTACATTAAAGCCATGTTCGAGCGCCATTGCAGCGGGCGCGTAATGAGCAAAATTCGGAGTGACGATGGTGATAAAATCAATACGTTTATCAGCAGGCATCTCACTTTCTTTTTTGATCATTTCTTCAAAAGTGAGATAGGTCCGATCTTCAGGAAGAAAAAGTTCTTTGCCTGATTCTTTTGCAATTTCAGGGTTGATGCTTAATGCACCACAACTCAATTCGATCAATCCGTCCATGTTAGCAGCATGTCTGTGGATCGCTCCAATAAATGCATCTTTTCCACCGCCTACCATTCCCATTCGTAATTTTCTCATACCAAAAAATTT